>DASRDY010000283.1:0-27063 GCA_035652355.1 Blastocatellia bacterium | reverse complement strand
TGGCAATCAGCAGACCTTCCAGATAGGCCTTCGAACAAGGCAATTGGTCGCCACGTTTGGACGTTTGATACACCTCATTCAATAGCGAAGCCAGCGAGTTATCTTGATCTGCAAATGTGCGAATGTAATGTGACTCTTCTGCCACTCCCAGCGATTCTTTAAGGAGAAGCAAGGCATCCCCTGTGCGGCCGTTTGCTTGATATGCGGTCGCAAGTGTAGCGGAAATCTCTATTGCATCGCCGGTGCGGCCGCTCACAGTGGCATGGTGCTTAAGTTTTTCCAGAGTTACTAATATTTTTTCGGATTTACCTTGTTTAATCAGCACGCGCGCCAGCGATAAGTATTCCTTCTCAATCCATGGATCAGGCTCGACACCCAGCTCAGGCGTCATCGTGATCGCAAGCTTGGCCGCCTCAGATGTCTTTCCTTCGGCAATCATTAACCGCACTTCATCCACCCGGGCCTTCGCCAGGTCGCTGTTTCTGACGTCGGGCGCCGCCATTATTTCTGTCGCCTGTTCATGTAGTTCTTTTGCTGCTGCGTTGTCATCTTGCAGTCGCCGCACCAGAGCCAGCAGCAGGATAGAGTCAGCCGGCACCACGTCTCCCATTTCAAATCGCCGAATTGCCTCTGACAAATAATGGGCGGCTTGGGTGAGATCGTTCCATTCGTAAAAGAGACGTCCAAGTCCATCATAGATCTGTCCGGTGACTGGAAACATATCGGCATTGCGCGCTGCAGCGACGCGAAGGCCATCGCGATAAACGCGTTCTGCTTCGTGAAGCGTTCCTTGTTGAATCAACAGCTCTGCCCAACTGGCATAAGCCGAAAGAGCGCCCGCCAAATTGCCGCCCGCCGCCCCTAGCCTGGCTGCCTCCGTAAATGAACTCGTCGCTTCTTTAACACTCCCTATTAAATTGTATGCGTCTCCAAGACCAGCATTTACCACGCAGCGCCAGACCAGGTTTTTTGGTTGCAGCAAAGAGAGGGCTCGCTGACCACAGCGAATAATGTTTGCTAGGTCTTTCTGGGCGCAAAATGCAGAACGTCGAACAGGAGACCAGCTTGCCATTGCCGTCCGCACCGCGTAAATCATCCCCAATTCTTCCGTGCTGGGTTCGTCGTTGTTTTCGCGAATTATTGATTCAGCGCCGCGAATATAATCGTCTGCGAGAGACAAAATATCGCCCGTTGGTTCTCCTACAAACAACAGCACCCATGCATAATAAATGGAGGAGCGGATTCTGCGGCGTCTCACCTTTTCAGGGATATTGCTTAATAGATTGTATAGTAAGCCGATCTCGCCGCGAGAGTAGAGCTCGTCAGCCGCATTCTCGATCATTTTGGCTGCGCTATCGTGGTCTGCGGCCAGAAATGCATGCTCAACAGCCTCGTTGAGAAAACCATTATCTCTATGCCATTCAGACGCGCGGTGATGAAGAGCTATCTTTTCTTCAGCGCCAATCTGTTCCTCAAATCGCGCCCTCAGAAACTCAGCAAACAGATGATGATATCGAAACCATTTACGCTCGTTATCCAGCGGCACCAGAAAGAGGTTCGCCTGCTCCAGATTCGAAATAACCGCTGAGCAATCATCCTGGCCCGTCACCGCATGGCATAATGGGCCCGTAAAGCGGTCCAGTATTGAGGTCCGCAGCAGAAACGATCTAGCCTGTTCAGATTGCTGATTGAGGACTTCATCCACCAGATAATCCAGGACATAGTTATCGCGACCGCTAAAGGTTTTTACCAAGTGTTTCTCGTCGTCTGGGTGCTTTAGTGATAGAGCGGCCAGTTGTAATCCCGCGATCCATCCTTCGGTACGCGATTCAAGGAACGAGATCGTTTGATCTTCAAGATGAAGACCCATTACCTCGCTCATAAATGCAGTAGTTTCATCCTCTGTGAAACGCAGGTCGGCGGCGCGCACTTCGGTTAATTGGCCTCGGGCTCGTAGCCGCGCAAGAGGCAGGGGAGGATTGGTGCGACTGGTTATTACCATGCTCAGGTTTGAGGGACTATTATCGAGCAGGAAACTGACTGTGTCGTGTACCGGGGTCGATTTAATTACGTGATAATCATCCAAAACCAGAACGATTTCTTTATTGGAGACTGCAATATCGTTGATCAACATTGTCACTGACATTTCCGGTGTCGGCGGCGTTTGTGATGTCAAAAGCGGTTGCAGAGCGCATCCTAGACTTGTCTCGATAGATTTCAATCCAGCCAGAAGATATGTCATAAACCGAAGAGGATCATTATCACCCTGATCCAGAGACATCCATGCGACGGGTCTGTCGATTTGCTGAGCAAAATCAGACACCAGTGTTGTTTTTCCGGACCCGGCGGGCGCGCTGACGAGGGATAGTTTATGACTCAGTCCTGCTTTCAATAGAGCAATTAGCCGTGACCGGGAAACAAGCTTCGGTCGGAGCGCCGGTATATATAACTTAGTTTTTAGCAGAATTTCTGACATTCGCCGCCGTGAGTGGAAGTTTACAACAAGTCCGAACTGAGTTGTATTTATCCAAATCCATCAATTCCGTCAGGCACGTCTTTTGCCATTTCCATCTGGCAGGCTGTATAGGAAGCAGTTAGGTCGGTCTGTTTTGGTACGTAAAGACAGTAATTTGTCCGACGTTCCCATACAGGCTGACTGCTCAAGGATGAGGAGATATAAAAATGGCTGAATATCAGGAAAGAGTGACAAATTATCATAGCGGCACTGTCCCGCCTGTTCGGAAAGACGAAGTTGTTGTTGTGCGAAAGAGAATGTCAGGAGGAACTATAGCGGCGATCATTATTGCCGCCGTTGTGCTGGCGTCGCTTATAACTTATATGATAGTTACTCAGCAACAACAGCAAAGGGATACGCAGACTGCGTTGCAGCAAAGCCAGCAAGCGCAATCAACCGCGGAACAACAGGCAGCGCAGCAGGCCGCACAGCAACAGGTGACGCCGCCATCCCCGGTGGTGGTCGTTCCGCAGCCGCAAGCTGCGCCAGTGCCGGCTCCGACCCCTCAGACTTCGCCGTCGAACAACGCAATGGGTACCCCAGCTCCGATCCCGACAACCAATGCTGATGTAGAGGCGGACGTAACGCTGAAGCTTATTGATGATAAACAATTGACCGATTATCAAATCGACGCCAAAGCAAACAATGGCGTTGTGACTCTGACCGGTCACGTGCCTTCAGAAGATTTGAAGGCGCGGGCCGCACAGGACGCGAAATCCGTGAAAGGCGTCAGCAGGATCGTCAATAACATCGAAGTCAAGCCCAGCAATCCTTAAATAGGAAAGGAACGCTAGGTTCGGCGATTTCCGCCGCAACCGCGAGAGTGGTTACGGCGGAAAATAAATTGGGATGCAAGAGAGCTATCAGGCTTATAAGTGATTGAAAGGTGCGTTTATGAAAAAGGCTTCTGTTCTTGTCGTTGAAGATCATCCTGATACAAGGAACCTGTTGACGGGTTTGCTGCAGATGTACGGATACGAGGTGACGCCGGCAAAAGACGGCGCGATTGCCTGGCAACTGCTGGAAAGCACCCGGCCCGATATTGTTGTGACCGATCTGACTATGCCACATGTTTCAGGGTTTGAATTGATCAGACACATTAAAGAGAAAGAGGCAGACCAGTTGAGAAGAATTCCGGTTGTTGCGATGAGCGCTTTCGGCAACGAATGTCTTTCAGACGCACAGAAAGCAGGAGCATCGCAGACCTTGAGAAAACCGTTTGATGCGGAAGAACTGGCCGGCTTGATTAATCAGGTCTTGGCCGCTTAGGATGGCGCGGCGACACAACATAAACTGTAGGGGCGCGGCTGGTCCGTGCCCGGATCGCGCTAAGCAAGGTGAGATCGGTTAGTATCGAAACGTTTGGTTGCCTGCGGCAGTCCGCAAGGACGAGACTTGGTCTTACCTTGCGTCTACATTGTCATTCATATCGCAACGCAAGAATCGGATCGACTCTCGTCGCGCGACGAGCTGGAACAAAGCACGCCAGCAGCCCGACACTTGCTAGCAAAATAGAAATCAACAGAAATACCGCTGGATCGGTTGGGCTGACGCTATACAAGAGAGTCATCATTAATCTTGTCAGCAACAGCGAGCCTATCAACCCAATAACCAGGCCGGCAACGATGAGTTTTAGCCCTTGACCAATTACCATCGTCAGAATGTCTCGTCGCTGTGCGCCGAGCGCCATTCTTATTCCAATTTCACCAGTCCGTTGCAATATCGTATAAGACATAACTCCGTAGATTCCAACTGATGCCAGCAGCAACGCAACTCCGGCAAAGACAATCAGCAGCAGCATTGTGAATCGCTGTTGGCTGATGGAATTGTCTACTAATTCGCCCATTGTACTGATATTAAACGGCGGCACGTCTTTATCAATCGCCTTGATCTCCTGTCGAACGGAGGCGATTAGGCTGCGGGGGTCGCCCGATGTTCTAACTACAAAAGTCATGTAATTGTTAGCCATTTGTGACATCGGCTCATACACCTGTGGTCTGGCGTCCTTTACCAGTCCTTCTTGTTTGACGTCTTTCACAATACCAACAATTGTTTGCCATGGGCTCGTGCTGTCCGGCCTGCCGTATTTCATTTTCTGGCCTACGGGGTTTTGGTTTGGGAAATAACGACGAGCGACTGCTTCGCTAATGATGAAGACCCGATTCGCGCCAGTGTCCATGTCGGAAAATGTGCGACCAGCAACCAGCGGTATTTTCATGGTCTCGAAGTAATTCGGCGTTGCCACATTTACCAGTGCCTCTTTTATGTAATCATCCTGCGCATGACCTTCGATTGAGTAATCGCTGGTGAAAGTAGAACCTTTGGTCGGCGGAACCGAAATCGCTCCGGCGGACTGAACGCCCGGCAGCGCCCTGATTCGGTCGAGGATAGCGTTATAAAAAACCAGCTGCTTCGATTCGGAGTTATATCTCGGACCGGATACATATGTTTTTAATGTAAGAACGTTGCTGGGCTCAAAGCCAGGGCTGGTCTGCTGTAGTCGGATAAAGCTCTTAATCATCAATCCCGCCCCAATTATCAGCACGAGCGAAAGAGCGATCTCAGCCATGACGAGCAGGTTTCGCATTCTTGAGCCTTTTCCAGGTTGGCCTCCTTTTTGGCCTGCGTCTTTGAGAGCTTCGTTTAGATCTGTCCTTGAACTGGCTAAAGCGGGAACCAACCCGAAAATCATCGCTGTTAGAAACGTGATTGCGACGGTGAAACCGAGAACTCGATAATCCAGTGCGACTTCATCCAGTCGCGGAATGCCACCGGGGTTGAAACTAACAACCATTCTGTTACCCAGAGTTGCGAGCAACAGACCGGCTGTGCCGCCAACGGTTGAAAGCAGTAAATTCTCTGTCAATAGCTGTCGAATCAGCCGACCCCGTTCCGCGCCTAGTGCTGCGCGCAATGCAAACTCTTTCATTCTTGTAGCGCCTCGCGCCAGCAGCAGATTGGCAACATTCGCACAGGCAATCAGCAGCACAAATGCAACGGCGCCCAGAAATAAAAGAAGCGCAAATTTAGTATCCGTCACGTCCCAATCATGCATTATCGCAAGACCAACACCCATTGACTTATTCGTATTGGGATATTGTTGTTCAAGCCGCTTGGCGATACCACTCATCTCCGCTTGCGCCTGAGATAGCGTTACGCCGGACTTCAATCTGCCAATAACCCTGAACATATGAGCAGGGCGGAAATCAGCCATCGTTGCCTTGTTCCAGCCGTAAGGAATCCATATCTCGACTTCTTTGCTAGGAAAATAGAACGAGGCAGGCATTATACCGATTACTGTTGTTTGCACTCCGTTAAGCGTAATCTCTTTTCCGACAATTGATGGATCAGAGTGGAAATTGCGTTGCCACAGGCCATGGCTGAGAATAGCGACCCGGCCTTTTCCTTCCCAGGTTTCCTCTGATTGAAAGTCCCGACCAATTTCCGGAGAAACACCGAGAACTGAAAAAAGATTGCCGATGATTTTCAGTCCCTGCAGCCTCACGGCATCATTATTACCTGTCAGAAAAAACTCGCTGGGCAAAACTCCCTTCGGGTCGGCGCTCTTATTGCTGCCAATGTAATATGCGGCTAGCTGCTCGAACGACTGATTCTGCTCCTTCCAGTCGACCAGATCGCCTGGTGAGCACGGCGCTTTATCATCATTCCATCCTTTAGTCGGATTAGTAGTCCAGAATTGGATGATCCGCTCAGGCTGCTTGTAAGGCAAAGGCCGAAGGAGAACAGCATTGACGATGCTGAAGATGGAGCTATTTACTCCAATACCCAGTGCCAGCGTCACGATGGCCACGACTGTGAATCCGGGTTTCTTCCAGAGCATCCTCGATCCATAACGAAGATCGTTCAAAAATGCGTTCATTATTCCCTCCGACTTCAGTTGTTTTATTCCCATGCAGGCCTGCTGGATGCGTAAGAAATTACCGAAACGCTGATAAGCTTCTTCTCTCGCTTCGGCCGGCGACATACCTGCATCAAGGTTCTCTTCAATTCTCAATTCCAGATGAGCGCGCAGCTCAAGAGCGACCTCTCGACGCTCCACGCGTCGCACAATAAAGGTTAAATACTTCTGATAAAGAGCTTTCAGAAAAGACATTCATTTGTCTCTTTCATGATCTATTCATATCGAAGAGCATTGATAGGATCGATTCTCGTCGCGCGACGTGCCGGGACGAAACAGGCGAGCATCGCGACGCTGATTAAAAGAACAGAGATGAACACAAATACTGCCGGATCAGTTGCGCTGACATCATATAAAAGAGCTGTCATCAGCTTTGTAAGAGCCAAAGAACCAACAAGCCCAATCGCCAGGCCCATCGCCACCAACCCGAATCCCTGTCGCAGGATCATCGCCATGACGTCCCTTCGTTGGGCTCCAAGCGCCATCCGAATGCCGATCTCGCCAGATCGCTGTGATATCGTATAAGACATCACTCCGTAAATTCCGATGGACGCCAGCAGCAATGCGACTCCCGCGAAGACCGCCAGTAACAGCATCGTAAAGCGTTCCTTATTGACCGAGTTACTCAATAATTCATCCATCGTTCGGATGTTATATGGTGGTTGGTCTTTGTCGACGGCTTTTATCTCTCCCACTATTGCTGAAACAAGGTTGTGCGGGTCACCTGCTGTCCTAACGACGAGGTACATGTAACCATCGGCCCTCTGCAGGGCTGATTCATAGCTTTGGGGCTTTGGCCCGACACTTAAACCTTCCTGTTTGACGTCTTTCACTATTCCGACAACTGTGTACCAGCGGCCTTCAGCCTCAGGTCTCTCGTACTTGACTTGTTTTCCGATTGGATCTCCGTTGGGGAAAAAGCGACGAGCCAGCTCCTCAGAGATGATTGTCACTCGTGGGGTGGTTGGTGTGTCAGCTTCTGTGAACGATCGCCCCGCAATAATCGGTATCTTCATTGTTTCAAAGTATGTCGGCGAAACCAGGTTGTGACGGATTCCTTTGCCGTACTCGCCAGAATTGTGACCTTGGATCGTCAGGTCGCTGCCAAAGAACGGTCCCAGCGGAGGAGGTATATGCACAAAAGCATCCGATTGAACTCCAGGCAGACTCTTAACACGATCCAGTACCTGCTGACGAAAGGTGAAGACCTGATTTCTGTCGTCATATCTGTCGCCCTCCAGCGTTATCGCAACCGTTAGTAGATGAGACGGATCGAATCCGGGATCAACTTGCAGAAGCCGCACGAAACTCTTGATCATCAAGCCTGCGCCGATGACCAGCACAAGCGCTAGTGCGATCTCTGCAATCACCAGCACATTCCGCAAGCGAGAGCCTTTGCCAGTAGAGCCTTTCTGACCAGCTTCCTTGAGTGCGTCATTAAGGTCGGTTTTCGAGCTGCTTATTGCGGGAACTAGCCCAAAAATAATCGATGTGAGCAGCGTAACGAGAAGTGTGAAGCCGACTACCCGAAAGTCGAGCCTGGTCTCTTCCAACCGTGGTATTCCACCGGGGCTGAATGCGATGACGAGACGGTTGCATAATGTTGCGAGGAAAAGTCCAGCGGTACCGCCAAGAACCGATAGCAGAAGACTTTCAGTCAACAACTGGCGCACAATACGTTCACGACCAGCGCCAAGCGCCGAACGCAGCGCAAACTCTTTCGTGCGAGCGGCCGATCTGGCCAGCAAAAGGTTAGCGACGTTAGCGCACGCTATCAACAAAACAAAAGCGACCGCGCCAAGGAAAACATAGAGCGCCAGTTTGGTATCGGACACTTCCCAATCCTGCATCGTGTTCAATCCGACACCCTGATTTTTATTAGCTTCAGGATATTCGCGCTCCAGTTGTGCTGCTATCCCATTCATTTCCTGGCGCGCCTGTTCAAGTGTTACTCCGGGTTTTAATCGGGCGATGACGCGAATCCAATGGCCGCTCCTGAATGTGCCTTCGGTGATATCCTTCTGGCCCCAGCCGAACGGCGCCCACATGTCTGTCTTCCGGGTTTCGAAATAGAACCAGGCCGGCATCACACCGATGACAGTTGTACTGACTCCATTGAGAGTAATATTCTTTCCCACGATCGAAGGATCAGAGCCGAAATTTCTTTGCCACAGGTCGTGACTCAGCACGACAACGTGATCATTTCCTTCCCACGTTTCTTCAGGTCTGAAGGTCCGACCGATTTCGGGCGGCACTCCAAGAACGTTAAAAAAGTCTCCCGTGACATAAAGCCCCCGCAGACGGACTGGTGTGTCGCCGGCAAGAAGAAAGTCATTAAGGTTAGGAACGCGATTGGTCCATCCGAAATATGCGGCCATCACCTGGAATGACTGGCTGCGCTTTTGCCAGTCAAGAAAATTGGCCGGTGCGCAAACCATGGTGTCATCGTTCCACCCCTGTTGCCGATTTGTATCCCAGAATTGAACGATTCGGTTCGGCTCTTTAAAAGGAAGCGGATTTAGCAGGACGGCATTGATGATACTGAAAATCGAGCTGTTTATTCCGATTCCCAATGCGAGAGTCACAACGGCCACAATGGTGAAGCCCGGTCTTTTCCAGAGCATTCGAAAGCCATAACGAAGATCGTTAAAAAATGCGTTCATAATAGACTCCTGCTTCAATTCCTTTAGTTCCGCGCAAGCGTGCTGCACTTGCAGGAAATTACCGAATCGCTGATACGCTTCTTCGCGGGCTTCTGAAGGCGTCATTCCCGATTCGATGTTTTCGTCGATTCTCATTTCGATGTGCGAACGCAGCTCTCTTTCAATCTCACGCCGCGAGCCAATCCGAGCAGCAATCGCCGCAAACGGTTTAAGCAATATTTTTGTTAATGACGATTGCTGCTGGTTCATTCCTACTCGAAGCGAAGCGCCTGAATGGGATCGATCTTTGTTGCCCTGCGAGCTGGCATAAAACAGGCCAGCATCGCTACTAAGGTTAGAAGAAGAGAAATCAATAAGAAAACAATGGGATCAGTTGTGCTGACATTAAAGAGCAGCGTTTTCATTGCGCTGGTTGCCACGAACGCCGTAACACCGCCGATAGCCAAACCAATCGCGACCAATAGCATCCCTTGTCCGAGAATCATTGCCAGCACATTTTTTCGCTGTGCGCCAAGGGCCATTCGGATTCCGATTTCGACCGTTCGTTGCGACATCGTGTATGACATCACCCCGTAAATGCCCACGGATGCCAGCACGAGGGCCGTTCCGGCAAAAATTGCGAGCAGCAGCATTGAAAAACGCTCTTTGCCGACTGATAGGCTCATAACTTCCTCCATCGTCTTGATGTCGTATGGAGGCAGGTCCTTGTCGACGGCTCTGATCTCGCCTAAAACCGCCGAAACTAGATTGTGGGGATCGCCTGTTGTTCGTATGGCAAGATACATTCCGCTATTGTCGTTTTGTGCAAAGGCTTCGTAGACTTGTGGCCTCGACTCCGTTGCCACGCCTTCCTGTTTTACGTCGGACACGATACCGACTATTGTGTACCACGTACTGTCAACTTCAGGCTTAGTGAATTTCATGTGTTGCCCAATCGGATCCTGGTTCGGGAAATATCGATGAGCTAGCGCTTGCGTCACGATGACTACGGGCAGGGAAGTGGCAGTGTCCGCGTCTGTAAAATTACGGCCCGCAATCATCGGTATCTTCATCGTCTGAAAATAGTCGGGCGTGATTGGGTTGTGACGAACTTCTTTTCCGTATTCTTCAGGCGGCCGGCCTTCGATGGTGAAATCACTTGTATACGCCGATCCGAGCGGGGGCAGTCCCATTACCGCCGCGGCTGACTGAACACCCGGTAATGTTTTGATGCGGGCAAGGACTTGATCGTAGAAGCTGATTATCTGGGCATCCTTGGCGTATTTTTCGCTGGGTAACGATGTGACCATAGTAAGTACATTCGATGTGTCAAATCCCGGATTTACCTGTTGAAGCCGCATAAAACTCTTGATCATCAATCCCGCGCCGATGACCAGGACCAGCGACAGCGCGATCTCCGCCACCACCAGCGCATTTCGCAGACGAGAACCTTTACCGGTGGAACCTTTCTGCCCTGCATCTTTCAACGCATCATTCAGATCGGTTTTCGAAGCAGTGATAGCAGGTACTAGTCCGAAAACAATCGCGGTGAGGCAAGAGACGCCAATCGTAAACGCGATCACTCGAAAATCGAGCCGCGCCTCATCAAGTCGCGGTATGCCACCTGGGCTGAAGGCAATAACTAGACGATTGCAGATTGATGCAAGGATTAAACCGGCGACACCCCCGAGCGCAGACAGCAAAAAACTTTCCGTCAGCAACTGACGAGCGATCCTTTCGCGTCCTGCCCCAAGAGCTGCGCGCAAAGCAAACTCTTTTGTTCTTGTCGCGGAGCGAGCAAGGAGCAGGTTTGCTACGTTTGCGCATGCAATCAGCAAAACGAACGCGACTGCTCCTAAAAACACGAATAAAGACAGACGAGTGTCGGCCACTTCCCAATTTTGGAGTACTTCCAATCCGACGCCCATCATTTTATTGGTGACGGGGTATTGCTGCTCGAGCCTTGATGCGATGCCGGTCATTTCGGCTCGCGCCTGGGCAACTGTGACTCCGGGTTTTAGTCTCGCGATTACACGAACATAATGTGGACGACGTTGCTGCGCGACCTTGTCGCGTTCCCACCCCATTGGCGCCCACAGTTCAGCATCCTTCCCTGCAAAATAAAATGAGGAGGGCATCACGCCGACAATCTGATAACTTGAACCGTTAAGTTGTAAGGTTTTCCCGATTACTGAAGGATCCGATCCGAAATGTCTCTCCCACAGCCCGTGACTGAGCACTACAACCAGATCGTTACCTTTCCAGGTTTCCTCAGGTCTTAACGTCCGCCCGAGTTCCGCCGGGACTCCCAGTACGGAAAAAAACTCGCCTGTTACCTGCATTCCTTGCAGGCGTTCGGGCCGGTCGCCACCTGTTAAATAGAAATCAGACAGGCCGTTGTTGCCCCTTTGCGATCCGCCGAGATATGCCGCCATTTCTTCGAATGAATGATTCTGTTCTTTCCAATCGAGAAAATTGGCTGGAGCGCACGAGATTGTATCGCCATTCCATCCTTTAATTGGATTCGTTTCCCAGAACTCGACGATACGGTTAGGCTCTTTGTAGGGAAGCGGCCGAAGCAGAACAGCATTAACAATGCTGAAGATGGAACTGTTAATGCCAATTCCCAGGGCGAGCGTTACCACCGCCACAATTGTGAATCCTATTTTCTTGTATAGAATTCTGAACCCATATCGCAGATCGTGCAGAAAGGCTCCCATTATCGCCTCCGATTTCAGGTCTTTTATTGCGGCGCATGTTTGTTGAATCTGAATAAGATTTCCGAATCTCTGATAAGCTTCGTTGCGGGCCTCTAAAGGCGTCATTCCCTCGTCAATGTTGTCCTGGATCCTCATCTCAAGATGAGACCGCAGTTCTTTATCTATTTCGCGTTTTTCCGCTCGTCGCCTGATCATGCGTGACAACAAGGGAAAGAAATCTCTCCAGGACATATCTAATGCTCCGAGTAATTAACGCCTCAGGCCATTTGCATTACTCTGGAAATCACGGATGAAAGGTGAGCCCAACTCGATGTCTCGGCTTCGAGTTGTTGCCGCCCGATTTTAGTGAGCTCATAAAACTTTGCGTTCCGTTTTCTATCTGTCACGCCCCATTTTGAGGCTATCCATCCTCGTGCTTCCATTCGGTAAAGCGCCGGATAAAGCGAGCCTTCTTCCACGCGCAGGGCATCGTCTGTAGCTCGTTCGAACCATCTGGCGATCGCGTAACCGTGCAATGGACCGCGAGACAACGCCTTCAAAATCAGCATATCCAGGGTTCCCTGTAAGAGTTCGTTTTTTGTCATAACGTTTTGCTATACCTAGGAATTCTGGGTAAAGATAAACCCGTATACCCAGAATGTCAAGGTATATATGGAAATGCGGCGGGTTTGATGCTCAGGTAGCCTAATTATTGACCAACGGTGCTCTTTAGAAATTGCGGTTCTGCGGCGACTTGTAATCCCTTGGCTGTATCAGTTTCGGCTTTCATAAAAGCCGCTGCTCTTTCGGTTATCATAATTACAGCGGCGTTCGTGTTGCCGCCTATAATGTGGGGCATGATCGACGCATCTATTACGCGCAGATTGTCGAATCCGTATACATGCAGGCGCGAATCCACGACTGCCATCGCGTCAGATCCCATTTTACAAGTGCCAACCGGATGATAAATTGTCTCGGCGATCTTGCGCACGTAGTCTGCAATATCAATATCGCTGGAGAGCGAAAGGCCATCACACACTTCTCGACCACGATATTCAGAAAACGGGTTCGAATTTGCGAGCTCGCGCGCTAGCTTTACTCCATCAACAAGGATCCTTAAGTCGTCATTGCTCTCCAGATAATGTGGGTCGATACACGGCGCTTCAAATGGATCAGTCGAGCGCAGCCGGATGCTTCCACGGCTTTGTGGGCGGATCAGCGTGGGTCCAATCGAGAAGCCGTGCCCTTCTGGTTTCGTGAATCCGTGATTCAAATAATAGACGGGGCCAAAATGAAACTGGAGATCAGGCATTGGCAGAGCTGAGTTCGTTTTAATGAATGCGCCAGCCTCTCCCACGTTTGACGTCAGCGGACCCTTCTTGAAAAGAAGATAATTAGCAATATTGTGAAGAGCTTCTGCACTGGCAAGCGAAACCGGTTTCGTGCAGGCATAGGCTACTGAAACGATCAGATGATCCTGCAAATTCTCGCCGACACCCGGCAAATCAACAACTACAGGAATTCCCAGAGACTTCAGCAAACTGGCATCGCCAATACCCGATAGCATCAGCAATTGCGGTGAGTTTATTGCGCCGCCGCTCAAAATAACCTCGGAATCAGCCTCAGCCTTTTCTGTGCGACCGTCTTGAACGAATTCCACACCCGTGACCCGTTTGCGTGTGATCAGCAGCCGCGTAACCTGCGCGTGGGTGCGGACGGTGAGATTGGTTCTGCGCAACACAGGCTTTAGATATCCTGCGGCTGCGCTGCAACGCTTTCCGCCTTTCTGGGTGACCTGGTAAAAACCAAAGCCCTCCTGTTCGGGACCATTAAAGTCGTTATTTCTTGCGAAACCCAGGGCAGATCCCGCCTCGACAAATGCGTGAGAAAGAGGACTTGTGTAGCGCAAATCGGCTACATTCAGCGGTCCACCTGTGCCGTGGTATTCGTTTGCTCCACGTTCCTGATTTTCGGACTTCTTAAAGTAAGGGAGTACATCGGTGAATCCCCATCCTTCGTTTCCTGATTCCTGCCATTTGTCATAATCAAGTCGATGACCGCGAATATAGATCATCGCGTTCATCGAGCTGCTTCCACCCAGCATTTTTCCGCGAGGCCAAAACAGTTGACGGTTGCAAAGGTTTTGTTGAGGCTCCGTTTCATACGCCCAATCACACTGACTCTTAAACAGCTTGGAAAAGGCGGCAGGTATATGAATCTCTTGCTGTTTATCCGGACCTCCGGCTTCAAGCAGGAGAACCTTTACATTCGGATCTTCGCTTAAACGGTTCGCAAGTACACATCCGGCAGAGCCAGCTCCAACAATGATGTAATCGTACATTAGGACTTTTCTCCAGGTTATTGAGCCAGGACTGGACCAAAGAGAAATACGATCATGCACGGTAACTTGGTTTGGGTAAACGTTCCTCGCTCCAATAAAAGAAGGTGGAGCAAGATAATCCGGCAAAGATGTGGTTATCTGCGGCTATTATCTTTGCCTGTATCAACAGGAACTATTTTCGTGCGCCACTTGAACGAGCCGGCGCATGTGCATTCCGCGCTGAATCTATTATCAACCGAATCCCAAAACGTTCGGCCGGATTCTCACCGGCCGAACCTTTGGGACCACAGTTTGATTCGAGCAACGATTCTATCGTTGTCTAGGATAGAAATAATCGTATTTGTTGATCAGGTACACACCATGTAACGGCTTATCGTCGTTACTGGGCAGAATGCTAATGTCCTCGGCTCCTGCGCAGATTCCCATAGATGTCGGATCAAATACGGAATTGCCCCATACGGATGTTGACGGCTGTTTAAAGATTATTGTTCCTTCGACATTGCCGGTTGAGGTAATAATTCCGTCTGTATAGAAACTGTGAGTCGGGCCGTAAAGAACCGATTTCACCGCGCCGGGCATTACCAGCGTTTGTGAGTCGAATGTCTCCAGACAGCTAGTCCTTAACCTAAAGTCACCGAGCACCAACCCATCCGGCCAGACGCTTCCGTCGGCAATCGCGAATCCGGTCGCCATTATGATTCCGTCAGAAGCGACGAGTCCGTCCGCTAACACAAAACCATCAGAAAGAACGAAACCGTCTGCAACTGCAAATCCATCAGCCAGCACGAATCCATCGCTCAGAACAAAGCCATCCACGGAGATAAACCCGCTGTTGAAGATACCGTTTTCGAGGAAGTAACCCCATTGATCGGTCAGTTTCAGGGTTAGATCGTTGCTGAGCGACGTCAACGTCACTCCGCTTTTCAGCAAACTGTCTCCGGCCTTTGCCAGATTCGCATCCTGTCGGATGTTCTGTGCTAGTCGCACGGCTGCGTAGGCATTAACCAGTCCTGCGCCTTGCGACAACAGGCTCTGGGCGACATCACTGCCTGTTACCGGTGTTTTTCCGATCCTTTGAGCCGTTAGCTGCAGAATTGCTTTGATCTCTCTTGGCGTCAGGCTGGGATTAGCCTGCAGCATCAAGGCCGCTATCCCTGAAACCATCGGCGCTGAAAACGATGTCCCGGAATATTGAACGTAAGCCTTGATTGATGCATTTGCAGACTTTGACGTAATTGGAATAACCTGCTGCGGCAACAGACTGGACACTCCAGTCGTGCCGTTCTTTGTCATCATCGCAATGATTTTATTTCCTGGAGCAATGATGTCCGGTTTGATGATTCCATCGACAAGCGTGGGACCTCGCGAGCTGAACGTCGCCACCTGCACGTCGCTTCGACGAAGCGCATTCGGGTATCGAGTCAATTCAGGAGGCTCGGAATAGGCTGACAAATACGGCTTGCCGCTGGGGCCATCGTAATCCCACTTCAGCAAGCTTTCGTTCGGATCCTTCGCAGCGCCGACGGTGATAACCTTCGGGTCATTGCCAGGACTGACAATGCTGCCATAAACGGTTTGGTAGATCGGTTTGCCGTTCGAGTCATATCCGACGACCACGTCATTATGACCATAGTTACCAGCGGCGCTCACGACCACGATACCGGCCTTTACGGCTCGCTCGGCCGCCTGGCACAACGGGTCAGTCAGATAACTCTGCATTACCGGCCCGCCAAGGCTGAGGTTGATTACACGAATGTTGTAGGTTGACTTGATGGAGATCGCGTAATCGATGGCCTGAATCACCCTGCTGATCGGACTCGCTCCTGTAGAGTCAATAACCTTGAGCGAAATGATATTGGCGTTGGGAGCGACTCCGGAGAAGTCTCCGTAGTTTCCGGGATATGCTTTTACGCCATGGGAATCCACTTGTTTTGATGCCCAACCATTGCCGGCCGCAACACCGGCGACGCTTGTGCCGTGTCCATAATCATCAAGATTATTGTTAGTGGGCAAGGTCGAATCCGCTGTGAAATCTTTGGAAGCAACAATCCGATTGGCCCCCTTGGAATTTTGAAGGTCGCTGCTGCCGGGACTGACTCCGGAATCGATGATGGCGATGCCGACACCTGTACCGTCAACTGCCGAGTATGTCTGACCAAAACTGCCTGTCGCAGATTTCCGCAACTTGTCGACGCCAATTAATATCTTGGCGGCATCAGATGCTCTTTGAACACTTCTGTCCGGCGTAATAAACAAGACATTGTCTTCGGATGCCAGAGAATAAATGTGCGTTACTGGCACTGTCGCCAGCACGGTATCGCCGGAATCAAACTGCTGTTTTATCCGACCACGATTGCGTTCGATTGTCGGTGACTGCTCTGCACGATCAGCTAACTTAAATTGTACGATTACGTCCTGAAGCTCAGCGCTATTTATACTTCGCGCAATTCTCGTTTGTAGATCGATCGGGACTTTCTTCAGCGCGGTCTGGTTGGTCTCAGCTTTCAACGGCCTCTTGGGGAATATGCCAGACGGAGCGGCAGTGAAAGTCAGGGTAAACAGTAATATGAATGCAAGCGAAGTTTTGAATAACTTACCAGCTTTACACAAGTATAGCCCAGCCATCGGCTTTACCTCAATCAACGGATTCTTGTCCCCTTGTTCTTGTCGCAAGAGCCAGCCTGGAACAGTGCTCTTGCGGTCGCTCGTCGCCGACAAAATGCAGCTTATGCGAGTTATGAGCTACTTTTGCTAAACCAACTGCCGTGCCAATTTCAAACACGCCAATAAGTGCTGTAGTTGTAACAAGTGTCGAAGTGAGGGGTCTGTTAGAAAAGTTACATTAACGACAGATTTTGGACAGAATGACCGACCGAACTTTGGCTGAGGAGTTCGGTCGGTAAGAACTTCGCCGGCTGCTATGCCTTCTTTTCTCTATAACTATGACGCGCGCGCACAATTGCGTCGGACTTAGAAACCTCTACCTTCAATTCGTGGCTTTCTATATCCTTTTTGGTCTGGTCCGGATAATATCCGAGCACATACTGCTGACGCAGCTCGTCGGCAATCATATCAAAAGTCTTTTTCAGGTCGGTCACCTGGCTATGATAGAACCGGCCGCCGGTCGAATCTGATAATTCCTGGAGGAATTCGGCTGCCTCGACGTTTTCCCTTGAGTTGCGATTGTTGCCTCCGCCGTTACCGCCGCGTCTCGGGTATCCTCCACCGCCTCCACCGCCAGGCCAGCCGCCGCCTCTGCGACCGTAACCGCCGTGTCGACCATACCCGCCACCGCCGCCACCTCTGCCGTAACTCTCAGTTGTTGGATAGAAGACGGAATAGATCAGCGTGTCGGATTGCTCGACATTCTTCATCAGCTCTTCAGTTGAAATCGAGCTAGCGTTGTCCTTGCCGTCCGTAAGCACAACTACAGCCTTGCGACCTTTCACTTTTGCGAACACTCCGTATACCGCCTCGTTTACGGCATCGCGAAGGGCAGTGCCCGGTCTTTCGCCGACCTTCGCATTATCTATCGCGTGTTCGAGCTCTTTCCGGTCGGACGTGATCGAGCTTAACAATTCAACTTCGCCGTCAAAGCTCAGTACCGCGGCTCGGTCTTTTGGCTGCAGCTTTTTTACGAACTCTTTGCCGGCATCTTTGATTTTCTTCAGGACATCGGCGGTGCTGCCGCTGACATCAAGGAGCAAAGCAACGGTAAATGGCTCCTGCATGGCAGCAAAGAAGCTGATCTTTTGTTTAACATCGTCCTGGTAAAGAGTGAAATCGGTTTGTTTGAGACCCGGAATATACCTGCCGTTCTGATCGCTGACGATAACGGGAACGTTTACGAGCGTTGATCCCAATTTGATCTCGTCCTGATTCTGTCCGGGAACGACGTAAACCGGCGATAACAACAGAAAGGCAATGAGGATACTTACAACAGTCTTTCCACGCATAAAATTGTTAAACCAAAAGAGAAGATTATCCCTGAGCCCGGGACTCTGTGGAAAGTATAAGATGCGTCGAGCCAGTCAAAAGTCTGTCTGAGCGACATCAGAATTTTGGGCTTAGCAGATCGTTAACCGCCCAAGTGTTGTGACATCAGTTGGCCAAATTCAGGCCATTTGCATAGGTGTCACGCCAGGTGTCACAGGGTTTACTGATAGAGCTGAAAGAACTTACTGTACTGTGACAGGCGTGACATCACTTGGCCAAATACCATTTTTGCTAACGGGTGCATAGACTTTACTGAGGTCAAAGATCAATCATTTTTCAGGAAAAAGTGTACAATCCGGTGGGGTTTAACCAGGGTTCCAGGAGTCGTTTTTGAGCTCATCAATTTCACAGGCAGTGGCGGAAAAAAGCAGCACCCTTCAGGAATCCGGTGTTGCCGAACCTGGATTGACGGCTCGGTTGCTGATGGCGTATGTCCTTGGGCGCGACCGGTCGTATTTGTACGCTCATCCTGAAGAACGGCTTTCCGTTGATAAATTAAATCAATTCAACGATTTGATTAGACGACGGGCTTCCGGTGAACCTCTCCAGTACATTACAGGGCATCAGGAGTTTTACGGTCTGGATTTTAAAGTCACGCCGGCAGTTCTGATCCCACGACCGGAGACCGAGTTGATTATCGATCAGGTCCTGAAGTTGTCTCAGCCGTCAGATCCCGCCCAACCCAAAGGAGGTCAAGCATTAATTATCGATGTGGGTACAGGATCCGGGTGCATTGCCGTGACTTTGGCGGTAAAACTGCGGTGGGCTCGCATGATTGCGATAGATATTTCGGAAGCGGCTCTTGAAATCGCAGCGTTTAACGCCCGGCAGCATGGTGTCTTTGCAAGAATCGATTTCGTGCAAAGCAATTTGTTCGAACAGTTAAGAGCCAAACCGCCGATTCCGCAGGTAGATTTCATAGTCTCGAATCCACCTTATGTGCCGCTTAGGGATAGGGCTACTATGCAGCGGGAAGTTATCGAACACGAGCCCCATCTGGCTCTATTTGCAGAAGAGGATGGATTGCTATTCTATCGAAGACTGTTTGCCGAAGCAGGGGATTACCTGAAGAAAGATGGCAAGTTGATTGTTGAGATAGGAATCAATCAACTACCAGATATTGAAAACCTCGCAACTCAGGAAGACTGGAGAGTGCAGGAGATAAGCTACGATATTCAATCCATTCCCCGCACTCTCACCTTAATACGTTAGTCCGAAATCATTAGAATACTTAGCAATGAAACTAAGGTTTTGTTTGGCTCCCCTTAGAGAACAATCCAAAAAGATTTACGCCAACACCGATGCGATACAAATCCCGATCTGCTGCTGGGACTGTGAATATCAAAGTCGTTGGGCTGGTTACGGTTGCATTTGGCGTAGCAGTCGGCAATATTAGTGGGTTTCTTACCCCCCTTGTTGAAACTCTAAGCTGTGCCGTTCCAAATAGGTAAACCATTTCAGCGCCTTTTATTGGCAAAGGAAAAAAACCATCAATTCGAGTAACAAGACCTCTTAATTCTCCGCCTGTAACCAGTTCGCTCTGACCGATGGTGAAATCAAAAGTTGCGGGATCCCTGCGGTAGATGACATCACCATTATAAAATGTCTCCATCCTTATGCCTGTGAAATACTGTTTATAAAAACGACTCCTGTCTGGCGTCACAAAGGCGATGTCTGTTTTACCGTTTAAAGTTGTAGATGAAAAACTAGGTACTATCTGTTGCAAACGGGTAATTAAAGCGGCGTTGCCTATGGGATCTTTAGTCGCATCTGGTATAGAGAATAGTTGTGCTTGTGATGCCGGGGAGAACGGCGTCACAAATCCACCCGCTAGTATTGTGCTGAAATCAAATTGCCGCCCTCCCATTCCGCCACTCAGAAACTTGTATTGCAGGCCGCCTAGCAAAGATATAGCGAGGGACTGATTTGTTAGCTTACCCACGGCGGTAGTCACGCCATTTGATAATGTTCCATCAAAGGACTGGAAAATGTTCTGCGATTGATCAGGCAAACTGGTGAGCCTAAAGTCTCCCCAAACTCTGAGACGTCCCACATGGGTCGGGGTGTTAGTATCCACGTTATTAAAAGGATCGAATAATCCGCGTAAAATTGGGTGTGAGAAATAAAAGTTCAGAAAAAGATTTTCCTGACTTGTGGTCGAACTCGCCCCAACTTCCTCGAACCCAACGATACCACGATAAAAGTCGCCGCTCTCCGGAACCATTTCTGCTACAAAACCTGACCTTACATCCATCGTCTTTACCGTAAAACCAGCCTGAAGAACGTATGGTCGATATCCATATTTGGTAACTGCTATCTTGTAAGTTGCCGACGAATCAAGGTCAGTAATTGTTGCAATCCCCATAGGGTCGGTGTAACAATCATTTGGCATAGGTTCTTTCCCAGAGGCCGGTCTACATTTCTGCATTGGCACTGGAACAAAGGCCGGCGTGCTGGTAGAAGTATTGGCTATAAGCAAATGCACTTCTGCATTTGAAATGACCCCAGTCCCGCTGCCGCCCTTGATTATAGCCCTGATACTTACGCTCGGCTCCGCCGCTGCGCTTAATGAAACCTTTATCGATGAAATGCCTTTTACATTAACTTCAAACGAATCCTGGCTGTATGAAGACTTCCCGTCTGAGCTTTTTATCGATAGTGAATAAATGCCGGCAGGCACGTCGGTAACCAAAAAGGTTCCATCGGATTGAGAGGTTGCCTTGATCGTCGGTACGCTGGTAGTTGTCCTTGTCACGCCTGCTGCGGTAGTGGTTGTGTCTTGCTTGCCTTCTAGCGTTATCGCTGCACCCGAAGCTGCCGTTCCATCCGCCGATGCGACACTTCCCTTTACGGTTCCGGTTTTCTGGGTACTACGGCCGTTTTTATCATCTATTTTCCTCTGTGCGACGACATCAGGCGAGCCAGCGGCATTGTCCTGAGTCGCACCGCCCTTTGCATCATTCCCGTCGTGGTTTGTATTATGGCCATTACCTATTTCAACTGAAGGATCATTTGATGTGTCATTGTCGCCTTCATCCTCACCTTCACTTAACTGGTTGTTTTGCGACTGTTTAAGACGGATTTTCGCCGTAACAACATCCCTGGTCTTTCTGAGTTCGTCCAATCGATTCAGTAACGGTTTTCTTGCAGACTCGTCAGGGATCTGTTTGAGCAAAGTATCCAGTTGGTCAATCTCATTGTCTATAGCGGAATTGAAAGACTGGTAAAGAGAAATAAGGGACTCGTTGTAGCTTTTCTTCAGCGATGGCGACCACGTCTTATTATTGATGCCAGCAGCTTCTGCCCTTGCTATTTCCTGGTTTAACTGATCAGTGCTTTTTACTTTTTCTCCGCCGGAGATCATTGTCGCGCTTATTGGGCTACTGCCGATTAAAAAATTGCACACCAATGCCATGACCAATAATTCGTTTAGTCTCATTAGGTCCTCCTGAACTCTTCGGACAAGAGTTGAATTCGGTGTAGGATCTGTTTCGCAGACCTGTACACTCACAATTCATTGATATTGATAATGACAAAATTTGAAAAAACGTTTCATAAAAGTCGATTCGACGACGTGTTTGAAGAGACAATTGTTGGTAAAGCCACGAAACAATGTGTTTAGTGATTCTAAAGTGGATTAACGCGAAAGTTTGCGGACTCTTCCTTTTGTCCGGCTCGATGATTGATGACGCGAGCCATAACGAAAAGCATGTCTGACAGACGATTGATATAAGCCACGACTTGGGGATTAATCTCTTCCGCTTCAGCAAGTTCGACTGCTCGACGTTCGGCTCTGCGAGCAATACAACGCGCAACGTGCATGTTCGATCCGACGGTGCTGCCGCCTGGCAATATGAATTCTTTTAATGGTTCCAATTCCTTTAATAATTTGTCAGTAATCTTTTCCAGACGGTCAATAAATGGCTTTTCGATTCGAGGAACTTCGATGGTCATTGGGCTGGCAAGATCGGCGCCTACTATAAAGAGGTCATTCTGGACTTTTCGCAGAATATCTTCGATTTCAGGATCCTTTTGCTCGGCGCGAATCAAACCCAGATAAGAGTTCAGCTCGTCGACATCACCATAAGCCTCAACCCTCGGCGATGCTTTGCTGACACGACTGCCGTCAACCAGACCTGTCTTTCCCTTGTCGCCTTTACGTGTGTAGACTCTGGTAATTCGCATTTAATCCGCTCCGGAATCAATCTGAGATCATTCGGCCAAAGCCTGCCATACAGAAACCGGTTTTGCAATTCGCTGAGAGCGCTTTGTGCTAGATTGACTAAGGTGGCTGTGCTAACATCCAATACAGCCGGGAAGCTAGTATTGTGAGGCGGTTGTTAATTTTTAAATGGAGAAGTTTAGAATAATCGGCGGGCGACCACTTGAAGGAACTGTTTCCATCAATGGGGCAAAGAATTCGGCGCTGCCTTGCATGGCAGCAGGGTTGTTAAGCGCGGAACCCGTAACTCTACGCAATGTTCCGTACGTTCGCGATATTATAACGTTGCGCCGGTTATTAGAGGATCTCGGCTGTACGGTCCTGACGCCGGAGCTTAACACGCTGAAGATCGACGCCTCTGACGTGAACTGTTTCGAGGCTTCGTACGATCTGGTTAAGACGATGCGGGCGTCGGTGCTCGCGCTGGGTCCGCTGCTGACTCGGTTTGGACAGGCGATTGTCAGTCTTCCAGGAGGATGCGCGATAGGTGAACGTCCTATCGATCTGCACGTGGCTGCATTCGCAAAGATGGGAGCGCAGATTGGACTGGAAAACGGCAACGTGGTTGCGCGCGCGGATCGGTTGAAGGGAACCGAAATAATCTTTGACAAAGTAACGGTAACTGGCACCGAAAACGTAATGATGGCAGCCAGTCTTGCTGAAGGCGAAACGGTTATACGCGGTGCGGCGTGTGAGCCTGAAGTTATCGACCTTGCTGACCTTTTGACGAAGATGGGCGCCGAGATAACCGGAGCGGGCACTTCAACAATTAGGGTTGGGGGCGTGGAAAAGCTGCACGGAGCAGAACATCGGATTATTCCCGATCGGATAGAAGCGGGAACTTTTCTGGTTGCCGGAGCGATTACGCGTGGGAATCTGGACGTTACTAATTGTGAGCCTGAGCATATACTGCAGGTGATAGATCAGTTGAAGAAGGCGGGCGTCGCAATAAAACAGTTAAGCGACACTGTCCTGAGAGTCAGCCCGAACGGCGGCATCACCGCATTGGATATCGTTACCGATCCCTATCCGGGTTTCCCGACGGATATGCAGGCACAGTACATGGCGCTGATGACCCAGGCAGAAGGAACGTCGATCATAGAAGAGACTATTTTTGAAAATCGCTTCATGCATGCCAGTGAAATGAGGCGACTTGGTGGTAAGATATCTACAGCAGGAAATAAAGCCATAGTATGTGGCAAAACGCCGTTAAAGGGTGCGCGACTTCAGGCTTCGGATTTAAGGGCGAGCGCGTCGTTGGTACTGGCGGGACTTGCTGCTGATGGTGAGACGATAATAGACCGGGTCTATCATATAGATCGCGGCTATGAAAAGATCGAAGAGAAATTGCGGGGAGTGGGTGCGGAGATAGAGCGCCTGAGAGATTAGGGCTACGTGTCCGGATCTGATCTGTATCAACTCTGTATCAGCGGGTCGCTTCCCCCATATTGACGACAGAAACGGAGAGGAGAGAATCTACTAATGCCAGAAGAGACAGATCAGTCCTGTGTTTTTTGCCAGGTTGTTTCTGGGGACATGCCGTCAAAGAAAGTGTACGAGGACGATTTAACGATTGCTTTCGAAGATATTCGGCCGGAAGCGCCGGTTCACGTTCTGTTGATCTCGCGGGAGCATCTGGAATCGTTGAATGACGCTACGCACAGCGACGAGCAATTGTTAGGTCACCTGCTGCGCACGGCAGCAAAGGTGGCAAATCAGCTTGGTATCGCCGAAGAAGGTTTCAGGACGGTGATCAATACCGGTCCGAACGGCGGCCAAACGGTGCCACATCTTCACCTGCATATTCTTGGCGGTCGCTTCATGAAGTGGCCTCCAGGTTAATCCTGGTCTAGAACGAACGCGAAGAGCCTGAAGAGCGGTGAATGTTCTTCAGGCTTTTCTATTCTTTCATTCCTTTTTCTCTTCGACCGTTTCTATCGGACCAGCAAGGACAATTGCAGATTCCAGAACACCATCTGAAACGATCAGGTTTTGAGTATTATAAAACCGCGATTTGATATAGTTCTCGCGAGCAAATCGCAAAAAAACCCTTGCGATAGCAATCGTCGGCGTAGCCAGAACAATGCCGAGTATTCCAAACAGACTCCCGCCAATCAGGATTCCGATGATTACGACAAATGGATGAAGCTCCAGGCGTTCGCCCAAAATACGCGGCGTCAACAGGAAGCCTTCCATCGATTGAACGACGACATAGACGCCAATCAAGGCAAGGATTCGCCATAAGTCAGGCTTATCGACGACAGTAACGAGTATCGTTATTACTGCGGCGATCACCGTGCCTACGTAAGGTACCAAGTGACCAAAACCCGACAGAATTCCCAGAGTAAACGCCATCGGCACTCCCAGCACTAAAAACCCGAATATGTATAGGAGCGACATCACGCAATAGACTGTCATCTGCCCGCGTACGAAATTGCTGGCGACGATATTGACCTGCCTGAACAAATCCAGCACCGAAGCTCGGTAACGCGGAGGAATAAGTAAGCCCGCTTCCTGCGACCACGTCCCGCCTTCATTCAAGATGTAATAGATAAAGAACGGGATCAGTACTAGATCAAGAATGCTGGCGCTGACGTCGACAACCCGCAGGAGACCGTTGCGGATCGAACCGAACATTGGCTCTACTATAACTCCGGGATTTTCCAGGGTTTCATCGAGTTGCGCCTGCATCTTCTCGTAAATTGCAGGATTGATGTTGTGAAGCCGCTGCATTGCCGGCTTGATGCCAGATGCTATTTTGACAACGGCCGTGGGGAGCTTTTGGCCGGTTGCTGCCAGTTGCGCTCCGATTCGAGGAAGAGCAAAGACCGCTAACAACACTATCACGACAACCGCCAGGAGCATCGACGTAATAACAGACTGCCAACGTTTCAATCCGTGGCGCTCAAAAAATCGCACTACCGGCTGCAATAGATACGATAGAGCAAGCGACAATAACAATGGGACAACGGTTACCCTCAAAACCAGGCCAACAGCTTGCGCGCTGGTCACGATCTTTTCCGCCAGCAACAGCAGCAGCAAAGCGGTCAGCAGCCACGGCAGAGCTCGAGGCCAGTTGAGTCGATTGAGACGGGTCATGCCTGCTCCTTCCGGTCTTCAGCCATTAACATTCGCAGATGAAATATATAATGCAATCCGGAAAAGACGGTCATAAATTCGGTGAGGATATAACCGAGTTCAAGCAGCCACTTCAGAGGCCAGTTGAAAGCATGTATTACGACAAAGGCCAGAATCGTGCCGATCTGGATTGTTGTGCTCAGCTTTCCCCAAAAAGACGGACGAAATCTGTCAAAACCGGTGACGCTGCGAACGATCAGAGCGGCCAGAAGAATAAAGACATCTCGTAGAATTACAGTCGCCGTCAGCCATACCGGAATTGGTTCATAACCTCGACCTGGAATGGTCAGGATCAGAAAGCTGGAAACAAGAAGAAGCTTATCCGCGATTGGGTCGAGTTTTTCGCCGAGCTTACTGAACTGTTTCAAGCGGCGCGCCAGCAGTCCATCCAGTCCGTCACTGATTCCTGCTATGAAGAAGATAATAATTGCGCTGCGAAAATCATTTTGCCAAACCTTCCAGAGAAACACAGGCAGTAACAGAATACGCACGAGCGTGATCAGATTTGGCAGCGTCCACATATTTTGACATTAGAAAAGAAAAGCGCGGAATTGTAAAAGGATATTAACAATGTAGGGGCAGGGCTCGTCCCTGCCCGCACCGTGCGGAGCACGATGAAGGGGTTGATTAATAGTCGTTTGATTGCCTGTCGGCAATCCGGGCAGGGACGAGCCCTGCCCCTACATTCTTCCGCATTCGATTTTTTGTCACCAAATGAAAGATAGATTGGCCAATCAGTATCGCAAAAGTCACTCTGTACTGCCAATTCCATATTCGCTCGGGCAACGACGGCGAAACTTCACCCAGCCAAAATAGATGCGTGTAAGCCAGCGAACAACTGTAATAAACCAGCCCGACCCACGGAGCAAAACATAAGAACGGAATCATCCACGCGCCGTACCACGAATGCACTGGACTGATTATCAGCGTCCAGGCGCTCACCAGCACCAGAGACCGTTTGACGAATGATGCCGGAGTTAACTCTTTGCGAAAAATAAACAACAGCCCAAGCGCTCCCATCAACAGTGCCGCCAATCCAAGGAACAGCCACGACGGAAAATTGAGGTGCTGAATCTCTAATTGATTGAGAATGTAATATCGCGATCCGCTAATATATCCTTCTTCTTTGAAATAAACCGGCAGGAACCCAAATACTTTGCTCCCTACTTTTATGTATGGCAAATAACACGCGATTATTGTTACCGCTAAGCTCACCGGCATCTTCCAATCCCATCTTTTCCAGAGTGAAGGAAAGAGAATGATCGGAATAAACTTCGTGAGCGTTGCCAGTCCAAGCAACACACCTGTTAGAGCGCGTTTGTCATGCGATCTTGCGAGATGCGCCGCAATAACAAATGCGATTACTGCTGCGTCGACGTGGCCGCTCTGCGCAAATTCCCAGACGATCAAAGGATGCCAGGCGTAGATCAGCACATAAGACGGATTCATCTTCAATCGGACCAGCAGCTTTATCAGCAGGAATATAGTCGCCAGATCGAACAGGAACATCGTGACCTTCATTCCTGTGACGGTCGGCCATATCTCGCAGGTAGCGAAAAAGATCATCTGCGCCACTGGCGGATAAATGGTC
>DASRDY010000282.1:0-22503 GCA_035652355.1 Blastocatellia bacterium | reverse complement strand
AATGTATTACGTCTCCACTTATCGGGCAGCCCTACGCGCCCTTAAAAGCCTGGACGAATATTTTGACTATCATCAGACCTCACTGGCTCAACCAAATAGTCCTCTGGATTGCTTTGATTTCGATGGTACGACCATACTCTTTCTCGACGAATTGGATCAGGACGAGCGGATCATGTGGGAGATGCAGCTGTTGAAGTGGCTCTATGAACATAAGAGAGATTCGTGGCAGGCGTTCGTATTCGTAGACGAGGCCCATCAGGTTATCCCCGCGAAACCTATGGGTATAGGCTCGATGGAAACCTTTGACCGCTTACGCGTGAATTTCGAACGTTTGGCGCGCGAGGGGCGAAAATTCGGCATTAATCTGGTATTGAGCACGCAGAACCCGAAGGATCTTCATCCTATCGTGCCAGATCAATGTCACACAAAGATTGTTATGAAGCTCAACGAGAAAAATGCTGCTGCTGCATTCCTCGATCCTGAACTCGCCCCTATCGCGAACCGCTTTAGTAGCGGACAATTCTGGATACAGAGCATTGATAATGGCAGTCCTAACTGGGTCCGGGTCCACAGCTGGGCGGCTCCATTACCTCACGAAAGCATGACTATCTTCTGGGATAAAGTACTAAAAAAAGCACGCGAAGAGACTGTAAGAAAGTAGGCTTAAGCGCTCGCGAGATGATTGAGGCAATCGGCAGTCGCTGCTGGTTTGGTAATTACGTAGTGCCGGCGAAGCATGCCTTGGGATTTCTTACCTAGCCACTGCTCGTTCTTGAGGTCAGCCCAAAATGAATTCCCAGTTTCGTTATGCGAACGTAGCGCATATACTTTAACCGCCTTATCCAATTCCTTTGCCATCTTGTCCACCGTGAGCGGAAACGGCGTCTTGTCGATATCGCGATGTGGAAGGGTCCTACGAAGCACATCTTCACGCATAAATCTCATGGAGTGAAATTCGCCATGGGTAATGACCAGGTGCTTTGGCTTCAGAAGCGTCAAAAATATCGGTACTGTCGGGAGAGTGGAGCCGCAAGTGTCGAGATCTATGAGATCAACCCTATGACCTCGGGCGGAAATAGATGTTGCAGCTTCTACCGCGTCTCCTTGATAGAGCATTACCTTTTTCCGGCCCTTACGGAATGCCACCCATTTGTTCTTGGTGGATGTTTTTTTATATCCTGCGCGTTCCATTCTCTTACAGAACTGTTCGCGTTTCTTTGATAGTTTCTCTGATGCGAAAACAATGCTGGCCTTTTCCGCCCATATCACTGTTTGATGACCGGCGCCTGCGTAAGCTTCAAAAACAGAATGAGGAGAAGCGAGTTCACCAATAGAGGACGTGAATGCTTCCTTTGTTTTACGGTAATTACTGCCAAAAAGGTCGTGCGCGATGCGCATCTTCCTGACCTTGCTTCTTATGGATGGTAGTTCACGACGAGGAAAGAGTCTCCGCAATGCGTCTGCATTATATTTCCTGGTCCTCAAATAATTAAGAAGTTTTTTTTCTTCGGCAGAACTCCATTCAGTTCCAGCAGTGAGGGCTTTTCTGCGTTTTAACTTCATGATCAAATTATAATATTTTTCGGCCGCTGTAACTAATCCGACATTCCTTGTGCATTGTTCAACCCGGCATCGCAAAGCTCAGGAACTCTTTTAGAGTATAGAACGATGATCGAATTTTCCCCGGCGTGTTACACCGGGCTGAATCTCATTAACGCCTTCGGCGTTACTATTTATCATGCCTGATATTTATGACTAAACGAAAAATGCTCTACTGATTCGCATTCCTCCGATGTAAACAAATAGACCGCAAGCTGATCTTTCAACGAGCTTGCGGTCTATCGCCATCACTCACGTTATTGCTTTGATGATCCTTTGTGATAATTCGGGAATGGCGGCCGCGCTGGTTTGCTCGGAGGATTCTTCTTCAAAGCCTCCAATACTGTTGCGACGGCTGTTTCCAGTTGAGGATCGTGACCTTCGCGCCAGGCTTTCGGATCCATCTCGACTTCGATGTCGGGATCGACTCCGTGGTTTTCGATCTCCCATTTGCCTTCCGGTGAATAGAAACCGAAATGCGGCGCCGTAATCGTCCCGCCGTCCATCAACACAGGATAACCGCCGATGCCAACCAGACCGCCCCAGGTCCGTTTGCCGATCAATGGTCCGATCCCTTCGTGACGGAACATCCACGGCATCAAATCGCCGCCCGATCCGGCGTATTCGTTGATGATCATAGCTTTTGGTCCGGGCATCACGCCGAACGGCTCGCGATTATCTTCACCATCGCGGTTTACCCAATAGCTCAACAGGGGTTTCCGCAGATAATCGATGATGTAATCCGCCGCGCTGCCGCCCCCATTAAAGCGTTCGTCAACCACCGCTCCCTGTTTATCAAGCTGCGAAAAATAGTATCGATTAAAGTAAGTGTATCCGCCCTGCGCAGTGTCGGGCAGATAAACATAAGCGAGTTTGCCAGAACTCATCTTATCAACTTTTCTGCGATTGGCTTCGATCCAGGCGCGATTGCGGAGTCCGCCTTCGTTGCCGATTGGCACAACCGTTACTTCGCGTGAACCGCTGCCGTCCGCGTTCGGCCCTACTCTGATCACAACCTGTTTATTGGCTGTTTCTTCAAAATAGGCATAGACGTTGTCCCTATCTGTGAGGTTGTGACCTTTTACGGCCAGCAGGTATTCGCCTTCCTGGACATTCACGCCCGGCTGAGTCAGTGGAGCTCGAAGATCGGGATTCCAGTTTTCGCCGTCATAGATTTTGGCAAATCGATAGCGGCCGTTTTCAATCTTGTAATCCGCGCCCAGCAGTCCACCGGCGACTCGGTTTGGATTAGGGATATCGCCGCCCTGGACGTAGAGGTGACCAATGGTGAGCTCTCCCAGCATTTCATTGAACAGATAATTCAAATCCGAACGATCCTGCAAAGATTCAAGGAAAGATTCGTATTTGGCTTGAGCTTCTTTCAGGTTCAGCCCGTGATAATTGGGATCGTAAAAGAAATCTCGCTCGATGCGCCAGGCTTCGCGATACATCTGGTCCCATTCGGCTCGCGGGTCGACGTAAACTTCCATGTCCTCGGTCTTGAGCCTTCCCTCTCCTGGTTTGAGCGGCTGTATAGTCGATGCGATGAACCAGTTCTGTCCCTGCCGATACATCATCTTGTCGCCGTTCGCCGACACAGTGAAACCGTTGACGCCGTCGATTACTTTGTCCAGCTTTCGCTTGTCGATGTCGAAGCGCTGTATGGTTGCACCGGGCACGCCTGGCGTTGCTTCAGTGATGTAAAAGGTACCGGCTTTTCCGGCGATCAAACCAAAGTAGGTTTTGGTCGGAATTGGAAGAGCGAGAATGCGCTGGCCGATATTTTCGAAATCGATGTTGACCGGCGGTATCTCTTTCCTTGCCGGCGGTCGCATAGCCGCAGGTGGAGTCGCGCCTTGTTCGCCCGTTTCCTGAACTTTCTCTTCGTCGCTTTCAGGGGAAAGCGGCGACGGCAGGTCTTTTCTGAGCACGCAAACGTAGATGCTTCGCGTAGATTGATGGGAATAACTGCTCATATCAAAGCCATACACGGCAGGTCCGATGTCGGTGCTGGCGGTGAAATAAAGATATTTGCCATTCTTATCGAATTGCGCGGTTTGCGCATCGCTGAGCCCGTCGGTCACCTGGTGCGATTTGCCTTCCTCTATTGAATAGACAAAAACAGCGCTGTACCACGACTCCAGAGATTTGGTATATGCGATCCAACGGCTGTCGGGCGACCAGCTTTGATTAAAGCCTCGTCCCCGTTTGGAGTTGTCGACTTTGACCGGTGTGCCCTTGTCGATGTCAACGTACCAAAGGTTCAGTCGCTTGTCGGTGTAGGCGATCTTTTTGCTGTCGGGCGACCAGACAGGTCCGTAAAAGAACGAAGGAGGATTGCCAAGGTTGATCTTTTTGATCTCGCCCTCGCCGTTCTGGTTGCGCAGGTAAAGCTGGTATTCGCCAGACTCGTCTGAGAAATAGGCAATCCATTTTCCGTCGGGTGACCAGGAAGGATCGCGCTCGGCCGCTCCGGTGGTGTTGGTCAGGTTGCGAACATCGCCTTTTTCCGCCGGGACAGTAAGAATTTCACCGCGAGCTTCAAACACAGCGCGGACTCCTGTCGGCGACAGAGCGGCATTCGCGATGCGCGGCGCGACTTTCTCGTAATGAGCGCGGACGCCCGGCATGTCGGCGTTGATCGTGACGTTGATTCGTTTTGTCGTTCGGGACTTCAGGTCGTACAGATTCAGCGAGCCGAACTGTTCGTACACAATAGCATCAGGACCAGCCGAAGCCGATTTAATATCGAGACCGGTATTCTGAATGACCTGCGTCACTTTCTTTGATGACGGGTCATACGAAAAGAGCGTGACCGGGCCGTTGCGATCGGATAGGAAATAGATCGTTTTGTCTATCCACATTGGATTGAAATCGTTTGAATCGGCACGCGGAATTTTTTCGACGCTGGAATCAGAAAGGTTAGCAATCCAAACGGGCGTTGCGCGACCTCCGCGATAACGTTTCCAGGCCTGGAAAGCTCGGGCTATCGGCACATACGCCAGATGCGTTCCGTCGGCTGAATAGGAGCCTTCATAAGCGGATGGCAACGGCAGAACCGTCGGAAACACGCCGTTGACAGACATTGTGAACAGTTGCGCTGTGCGACCGGTGTCGCTGCTCCGTCCGGAAACAAAGAGTATCTGTTTGCCATCAGGAGTCCAGGCGACCGGAGCGTCAGCTCCCGGGTGATAAGTGAGTCGTCGCGGCACTCCGCCTGTAGCAGGAATGACATAGACATCGACATTCCCGTCGTACTCACCCGTAAAGGCAATCCAGTTACCGTCCGGTGAAAAGATCGGATTGTTTTCATTGCCGACGCCGTTGGTGAGGCGGTGGGCTTCGCCGCCCTCGCGCGAGACACTCCAAAGATCGCCTGCGTAGGAAAAGACAATCTGAGTTCTGCTGAGCGTGGGATTTCGCATCAGCAGCGGCGGGGCCGATTGCCCGAAACAGAGACCAGACATGACAAACAAAAGAGCTAAAATCAGAATAACCTGTTTCATCCAAAATACTCCTAATGAGGAAACACAGAAGTCATGCAGTTTGGTAAGGATAAACCAAGTACCGTCGCGATTGGAAGCGCCTTTATTTTGCGAAGCGGTTAAACTCGGCTATCGCGGCGCGTCAACAAAATTGCAAGCCCGGTAATTAATATTTCTAAAATGAAACAAGTCATACTATCATAGTTGTATTCGGCGATCAGACACCGGACTTTTCGGTGTAGCCCCCGCCTGTCCCGCGGCCGAATACAGACTCAGGAAGAATGGCCTCGCGACTCAACAAAAAGCGAGACAGGGGACCGGATCTCATCGTAGGCAAAAATAAACGGAGAGATTTATGTCGACTCCTGGCGACCCGACGCTGCCCTCTACATTCAAGCCTGCTGATTATCCCGCCGACCAATACCGGTTGATGGTTGAGTCGATAGATGACTATGCGATTTTCATGCTGGACTCAAAGGGCAAGGTGATCAGCTGGAATGCCGGCGCTGAGCAACTGTATGGCTATAAAACCAAAGAGGTCACCGGTCGTCACTTTTCATTTCTTTTTCTGACGGAAGATGTTCAGACGGGAAAACCTCAATCGGTTTTGCAGCGAGCTCTCTCGCAGCGGCGCTATGATGAAGAGGAACAGCGCCTGCGTAAGAATGGAGCCAAGTTCTGGGCTCAAGTGACAATAACCGCACTGTTCGATCCATCAGACAGTCACATTGGATTCGTTGAAGTAACGCGAGACGTCACCGAAAAACGACGACACGTGCGGGCGTTGCTGGATCGGGCCGAATCGGCCTTTCTGAACAGCGAGGCGCGTTATCAAAAGCTATTCCAGTATTCCCAGGAAGGAATAGTTCTCGCCGATGAGCAAAAACGATATGTTGACGCCAACCCAAGTATCTGCCAGATGCTCGGCTATACTCGCGACGAACTGGTCGGACTAAGCCCATCAGACATCGCGGTCCAGACAGAGGTACAGCATACCAAAACGGCAGGGCGTAAAATTTTTCGCCAATCGGGTCGCCATCGGGAATGGGAGTTTCGACGCAAGGATGGCTCCGTCTTCCCTGCCAACGTGCTGGCAACCACGATGCCCGACGGTTCAATGCTGGAGATGATACGCGATGTATCTGATCGCAACATGGTGTATAGCGAAAAGCTCTTCTCCGACACAATGATCGACAGCATGCCCGGTATACTCTATTTTTATGATTCGACCGGGCGGTTTCTGCGATGGAATCGCAACTTTGTAACTGTCTCTGGCTATTCAGGGAAAGAGATTGCACGGATGCATCCGCTCGATTTCTTTCTGGATGAAGAAAAACCTCTGATGGAGAAAAGAATCGCGGAGGTGTTTGCAAAAGGCGAGTCCTCGGTTGAAGCGTTGTTTTTATCAAAGAATGGGAGCCGCACTCCGTATTTTTTCACGGGCAAGCGTGTTCAGTTCGAAGGCGAAATGTGTCTGGTAGGAGTGGGCATCGATATTTCCGATCGCAAGCGCGCCGAGTATCAACTGGCAGAGAGCGAGCAGAAATATCGCGAGCTGGTCGAGTCTGCAAACAGTATTATCCTGCGATGGAACTCAGATGGCCATATAACTTTTCTTAACCAGTTTGGCCAGCGGTTCTTTGGATACTCTGCCGACGAGATCATCGGACGCCACATCATCGGCACGATTGTGCCAACGCATGAAAGCAGCGGCCGCGATCTTGCGAACCTGATGGAGATTATTTGCGCTAACCCGGAAGACTTTGAACAGAACGTCAACGAGAACATACTTCGCAACGGCGATCGCGTCTGGATTTCATGGGCGAACCGCATCGTAAGGGATTCACGAGGCGAGGTCGTCGAATTTCTCAGTATCGGCACCGACATCACGGATCGAAAAAGAATTGAAGAAGAACGAGAAAGGCGGCATCGCGCAGAGGCCGCCGACCATATCAAATCGGCTTTCTTAGCCACTATGTCGCACGAATTGCGGACTCCTCTCAACTCAATCATAGGGTTCACCGGAATCATGCTTAAGGGACTGGCCGGGCCATTGAACGAGGAGCAGACCAAACAACTGGGCATGGTGCGCACCAGCGCCCGGCATCTGCTGGCGCTGGTTAACGACGTATTGGATATATCAAAGATTGAAGCCGGGCAATTTAACGTCGCACGGGAGCCTTTTGACTTGCGACGATCCATTACGAAAGTCGTCAACCTGATCAAGCCTCAGGCAGAACAAAAGCAACTTGAGCTAAAAGTCGAAATCGCCCCCGAGCTGGGCGAAACGGTGGGCGACGAACGCCGGTTCGAACAGATCCTGCTGAACCTGATGAGCAACGCCGTGAAATTCACCGACAACGGCAAAGTCTCTTTGATAGCGCGAACTGTTGCTGATTTCAAACTGAACGGAGATTCTTCGGGCAAACCTGTGTTTCGCATGGACGTGTCAGATACAGGCATTGGCATCAAGCCCGAAGACCTTCAGCACTTGTTTCAGCCGTTCCGTCAGGTCGACGCGGGTTTGGCCAGAAATCACGAAGGTACGGGATTGGGTCTTGCCATCTGCCGTCGCCTGGCCACTTTGATGGGTGGCGAAATCACCGCCGAGAGCGAGTGGGGGACAGGCAGTACGTTTAGCTTGATACTGCCGTTATAAGGACGGAAGATCATGAAGGCAAAAATTCTTCTCATTGAAGACAACATGCAAAACCGCTATCTCACCACATTTTTGCTGGAACAATGCGGACACGAAGTCATCGCCGCGGAAACCGGCCCTCAAGGACTGCAGATGGCGGAGAAACTTATTCCCGACTTGATTCTGCTGGACATCCAATTGCCGGGTATGGATGGACATGCAGTGGCCAGAGCACTGAAAGCAAACTCCCAATTGAAATCCATTCCGATCATTGCGGTGACGTCCTATGCAATGGTAGGAGACCGTGAAAAATGTTTTGCCGCGGGAGCGGAAGGATACATCGAGAAACCAATCAACCCGGAATCGTTCGTGGCCGAAATCGAGCGGTTTCTGAGTCCGTCTGCCAAGGAGTCTGCCAATGACTCGAGTGCTGATTGTTGACGACAACGCTGAAAATCTTTACATGCTGCGGATGCTGTTGCAGGGTCACGGCCATATGGTTGACGAGCGCCACAATGGCTCCGATGCATTGACCTGCGCCAGGCAGAATCCTCCGGACCTGGTTGTTTCCGATCTTCTGATGCCGGTGCTGGACGGGTTCTCGCTGCTGCGTCAGTGGAAAGAGGATGAACGGCTTCGCCTCATCCCCTTTGTGGTTTACACCGCCACATATACAGAACCGAGGGACGAGCGCCTGGCCAGGGCATTGGGAGCGGACGCGTTCATGATCAAGCCGGCAGAGCCGGAAACCCTGGTGACCGTAATCGAGGACGTTCTGGCAAAAGCCAAACGTGGAGAGTTGGCTCTGACCCCGGAGAGGCGGAATGAAGATAGTGCGCTGCTGGCCGAATATAACGCGGTCGTGCTGCGCAAACTTGAGAAGAAATCGACCGAGCTGGAAAAGACCAATCGCGAGCTGCGCGAGGAAATCGCAGAACGCAAGCGAACCGAAAAAGCCCTTCGACTGCGTGACAGCGTTATTCAAGCGGTATCGCTGGGCATGGTCATCAGCGATCCCAGGCAAACCGGCAATCCGGTTATATATGCCAGCGCTGGATTCGAAAGAGTCACCGGTTACCCGCCAAACGAGGTATTAGGGCGAAACTGCCGTTTCCTGCAAGGCAAGGAAACAGACCGGGAAACAGTGAACCGCATTCGCGAGGCTATCGCCGCCGGTATCGCATGTTCTGTCGAAATACTGAATTATCGCAAAGATGGAAGCCCGTTTTGGAATGCTCTGTCGTTAAACCCGGTGCAAGATGAAAACGGCTAGCTGGCCTACTGGGTAGGGGTGCAAGGTGACGTGACCGAGCGCAAAAAACTGGAGGATCGATTGCGGCAGTCGCAAAAGATGGATGCGGTCGGTCGGCTGGCCGCCGGAGTCGCGCACGATTTTAACAACCTGCTAACAGTAGTGTCGGGTCACAGTCAGCTCTTGCTTCGACTGCCGGACCTGAGCCCCAGCATCCGTCGATCGATCATGGCAATAAATGAGGCCGGCGATCGCGCGTCAGCGCTGACACGACAGCTTCTAGCGTTCAGCAGGCAGACAGTGTTGCAGCCCAAGGTTATGGACGTGAATGTTGTCATTTCCGCCACCGGGAAAATGCTGAAGCGTTTGATCGGTGAAGACATTTTGTTTACGACCGTGCTGGACCCGACCCTCAGCCGCATAAAGGTCGATCCTGGTCAACTGGATCAAATTCTGATGAACCTGGCCGTTAATGCTCGCGACGCCATGCCAAAGGGAGGTAGTCTGAGAATCGAAACCGCCAACGTAACGATTGGCGAAGATCACGCGGCGCCGCATATCGACTGCAAGCCAGGCCCCCAAGTGATGTTGTCGATTACCGATACTGGCAGCGGCATGACGCCGGAAGTTCTGAACTGCATCTTTGAACCGTTCTTTACCACCAAAGAGATTGGCCAAGGCACCGGACTTGGACTGGCGACGGTTTTTGGCATCGTCCAGCAGAATGGCGGTTGCATTCACGTCGAAAGCGAGCCAGGTCAGGGAACAACGTTCAGGATATATTTTCCAGCCGTGGTCGGGCAGGAAGCTGACAAGAGTGATCTGGCTGCCAGTAATACGCTCCGTGGCACAGAGCGGATCCTGATTGTAGAGGATGAAGAGGCCGTTCGGGAACTGGCAGTAATCAGCCTGGAAATGCAGGGCTACAAGGTGATGACCGCAACCGATGGCAAAGACGCGCTCAGGATCGTGCGAACTCGTGGCGGTCCGATTGACCTGGTTCTGACCGACGTGGTCATGCCAAACATCAGCGGTCCCGAACTGGTGGAAAAACTGCGCCTTCAATTCCCGCGCATGAAAGTGCTGTTTATGAGCGGCTATACTGACGATGCCGTGCTGCGCCGGGGACTCAGTGAGGCGTATGTTTCGTTTATTGAGAAGCCCTATACGCCATTGGCGCTGGCGCGAAGAGTTCGGCAGGTATTGGACTCGAGTGGTAGCGCTGCTGCCAGATGAGCGGTTTGGCCGATGTATATCAGGCTAAAGAACCTGATCTTGTGGTAGTTATCTGACTCACACTTTTCCAGATGCCACATTGAAAAGCAAGCTCAGCCATGATGGTGGGATGGAAAAGTATGGAAGCATTGAATCAACTCTGTGAAACGTTGTCGTGTTTCAGATCCCGGCATCGCACGGGTCCACGGTTTCGAAGTTACTTGAATAATCGCAAGGCTGAAAGCCAAATATGTTAATATTTCATGGATAGAGAGGTTCCATGACAACCAAAATCAGAGCGACAATAGACGATCTCTACAAAGTGCCTGAGAACCGAAAGGCCGAGATTGTTGATGGAAAATTAATTCTTATGAGTCCAACAGGCGCCAGACCTGGCAGAGCTGCCAGTGAAATCTATATTAGCCTCCGCGAGTGTGAACGTACCACAAAACAAGGCTACGCAATCCCGGATAATGTTGGCTTCGTAGTGGACTTGCCTGATCGAGATTCCTTCAGCCCTGACGCTGCTTTTCACGTAGGCGATGAGCCCGACATGGAGTTTATTCACGGCGCGCCTGTTTTTGCCGTCGAAGTACGGAGCGAAAACGATTACGGTCCGAAAGCCGAGCAAGCACTAGCAAAGAAACGTGCTGATTATTTCGCGGCCGGGACTTTGATTGTTTGGGACGTTGATCTGCTCAGCCCCGATGTCATCAGATCCTATGATTCCAGAAACCCAGATATGCCCAGGATATTCCGTCGTGACGATACAGCCGATGCCGAACCCGCAGTCCCGGGCTGGAGAATGCGGGTGGACGATTTGTTTTCGTGAAGGCGAAACGTTATTAACCCCATAGGCCGTGCACTTGCGGTCTGTTAGGAATCAACAGTAGTGGCGGTTCATGCTCATTTCCGTTTCAGTGCTCGGCCACCGATATGCATGAATTCCGCTTTCCCGTCGTCGCCCGCAATCAGCGCGAACACCGTAGGTTGAGCCGCACCATTGGGCGTGATCGAGAAAAAATGGTCTCCAATCTTTGTGACGGGCAAGGCAGTGTTGTATCCGCCCGTGACGCTTCCCAGAACCGGAACGGCCTGTTCACGCAAGAATAACTTGCCGTCCTGTATAAGCAGCTGAATGGTTCTTTCATTCGAATATGTGCCGACGTAATTGGACGCCTCTGACTCCGCAAGCGGCATCGGATGAGGGGAGTTTATTATAGCGTGCGCGCCAGCCGGGAAAAACATCTGCAGGATACTGTCCGTCGTCTTGCGTAACGGCCTGCCACCATTTGTCAGGATAACCATCGCGAATTTTTCTTCCGGGAACATTCGCAAATAGCCGACAACTCCACCCCAACTTGTTCCGGTGCCCATAACTTTGCGACCGTTGACGTTATAAAAATGAATTCCATAGCCTTCTTCCTCGCCTGCCGTCGCCGGATAGGGAACATAAGGTTTAGAGAGCGTGGCGATGACCGAGGGTGACAGCACCTGACGACCTTCAAGCTTGCCGCCATTCATAAACGCAATCAAAAATCGCGAGACATCCTTGAGATTCGAAAACATCAGACTGCCGGGCCAGCCCACCGATTCGGCCGACAGCGGTCTGATTACCCTGGATCCTTGCCCGCTGCCGCCCCTGTGGCTTTGAGTAAATGGGTAGGTCACCGCGACCATCGGATCAGAGGTTGACCGAGTCATCCCCATAGGTTTGAAGATCCGCTCGTTCAATTGTTCGGCGAAAGGTTTGCCTCCGATCTCGTCAATCAACAATCGAACCGGCGCATACCCTGGATTTGAATACGAGTAGATCTTTCCCGGCTCTGCAAAAAAAGAACTATCTTTCCACGCGCGGACGATCTTACCGACCTCAGGATCAGCGCCGCTTGGATATTCGACGTGATCTTCGGCGATTCCAGCCGTCTGGGTCAGTAATTGATGAGCGGTGACATTTGCGAGCCTTGCATTCAGGCCTTTGACATAATTTCCGATGGGCATTTTAAGGTCGATTTTTCCTTCGTCGGCCAGGGAAACCAGAATGGTTGCGGCCAGGAATTTCGAAAGGACATCGATGCGCACCAGCGTTTCATCCGTCATCGCCGCGCCTGTATCTGCATCGGAGGATCCAAGACCTTTTGAAAAAACGACGCGGTCGCCGCTTATTATCATCATCATTGCGCCAGGAGTATTTGTTTCCTTAAGCTCGTCAATCGCGGCCTTTTCTATTTCCGCGAAGTCCGCCTGCGGTTTTGCGGGTGCGGCCAGCAAAGCTTGCATCGTGGAAATGACGATGCACAGAAATAGAATGATTACACGTTGACGCATGATTTTCTCCAGACTCTAAAAGTGGCGTGCGGAACGGTGATCATAGTTTGTTTGTAATCAAATATCAAAACCATGAACCAAAGCAAAAAACATCGAATCCAATATCGACCTTGACGGAAAAGATGCCCGAAGAAAGCTGGCCGGCAGGTTACCAATATCAATTCTGTCGTCCCCGAATATCCAATCATGTTAAGCTACGCTGTCCGTAATCTGGATTGGCCATTTTGAAGGATATTGGTTATTGCACTATGAAATTACGACTCTTTAATTGTGTTCGGGTGAACCTAAACCGTCGAGGTTTTTATTCCTGTTTTGCCTTACTCCTTGCTCTTTTGTGCGGCCAGACCCTGGCGTCAAAGCCCGCGCAGCAACCCGGACAGAAGATCGAAGAAGGAAAATTCCGGCTTCATAAATTCGAGCAGCCAATCGGCGAAGAGACTTACGAAATCGATCGCGACGGCGACAGTCAGGTTCTTCACGATACTTTCGAGTTTACCGATAGAGGCTCCAAAGTCCCGTTGACTGCGACTATACAACTCCAGGCTGATTTGACTCCGCAGAAGTTCGAGGTTAAGGGTCGCAATTCGCGCCTTTCGACAATTGACGCTTCCGCCGAGATAAACAATCGCACCGCCACCGTCAGGATAAATAACGAAACTAAACAGGTGACTGTCCCTGATAAGTTTTTCGTCCTTGATGGTTACGCGCCTATCGCGGCTCAGATGATGATGCTCAGATACGCCGACCAGCACAAAGTGCAAGGCTCGCTGAAAACCTTTCCTTCGGGCGAAGTTAATATCGAGTATCGCGGAGAGGACAAGATCACCGTCGGCGGCAAACAGGTCAGCCTGAAACGTTATCTGCTCAGCGGAATAATCTGGGGTCGCGAATCGATCTGGATGGACAACAATAAACAATTGGTAGCGGCGGTAACTGTCGATGCCGAATTCGACCATTTTGAAGCTATCAGGGAGGGCTACGAAGAAGCGTTGCCTGTCTTTGTCTCGAAGGCCGCGGATGATGGTATGGCGCTGCTGTCTGCCCTGGCTAAGAAGATCAGCCCATCGCAGAAAACTAATGTCGCGATTGTTGGTGGAACGTTAATCGACGGAACAGGTAACGCTCCGATTGAAAATGCGACGGTGCTGATAAAAGATGGAAGGATTGTTGCCGCCGGTAGCGCCGCGAAAATAACTATTCCTAAAGACGCCCTGATTGTCGACGCAAAAGGCAAAACGATTTTGCCGGGATTGTGGGAGATGCACGCTCACTTTGAGCAGGTTGAGTGGGGACCGATCTACCTGGCAACCGGAGTGACAACGGCTCGTGATGTTGGCAACGAGTTCGAGTTTATCACTGCAGCCAGGGATGCTATTAATGCCGGTCGAGGTACTGGCCCGCGACTGCTATTGGCGGGAATAGTCGATGGCATCAGTCCGACCGCGCTTGGGGTCATTAGAGCCGACGATCCGGATCAGGCCAGGGCGGTTGTGAAGCGGTACAAGGACGCGGGTTTTCAGCAGATCAAGATCTACAGTTCAGTCAAGCCGGAGATTGTGAAGGTTATTGCCGAAGAAGCTCATCGTCAGGGGATGACGGTGACGGGGCACGTGCCGAATGGGATGAACGCCATCCAGTTTGTTGAAGCAGGCGCCGACCAGATCAATCACGTTCAATATATTCGGCCGATTATGCTGCCAAAGCCGGTTCAGGGCGGACCGCGACCGACACTTAACCTGGATTCGCCCGAAGCAAAGAATGCCATTCAGTTCCTGAAAGATCATGGAACTGTGCTGGACGACACATTGGTGATTTTTGAATTGTTCGGCCATTCAACGGACGTGGCTGTCTCCTCATTCGAACCCGGCATATTAAAAGTTGCGGCAGAACTGGCTGAGCCACTGAATAACTCTGGCGTTCCTCCAGCACAGGCTGCGAATATTCAAGTGGTTTTCAATGACTATCTCAGTATCGTCGGAGCGTTACACCGCGCGGGAGTGCCGATTGTTGCAGGTACGGATCAGACGGTGCCAGGATATAGTGTTTACCGAGAGATTGAGCTTTACGTAAAGGCGGGATTCACGCCGATGGAAGCTATTCAGGCCGCGACGATAGTTCCCGCTCGAGTGATGAAGCTGGACAAAGAGCTTGGCACAGTTGAAGTCGGAAAGAAGGCCGATGTGATCATTGTAGACGGCAATCCGTTGCAGTCGATCAGCGACATACGAAAAGTAAAGACGGTCGTCAAGGATGGTCGAGTATTCGATTGTGCCGGGTTGTGGCAAAGCGTTGGGTTTAAACCATAGCGACGATTGAGTGACATTAAAAGCATGGAACATGGATAACACGGATGTGGGCGGATTTTCGCCGATCAGATCAGCGGAAATCCGCTTTGATCCGCCTGGGTCCGCGTTCTATTTCTTCTGATTCTGTCTACCTCTGCAATTCTATTTCGCTCGTCCGTGGATAGGGGATATCTATCCGCAACCGGCTCGCTGCATTATAATGTGTCATCCCCATATCCCTGATTGAGATGAAGGTTTAATGAAATCCGACGCGAAAGGACTAAACGGCCTTCAGGCAAAAGTCGATGCTGCCAAAGTCGATCAAATCTCTGCTCTCGTTCGCGAGATGATGGTTGCGCTGGGCCTTGATATTAATGAGCCTAACCTGCGCGAAACCGATCGCCGCGTCGCGAAAATGTATATCGAGATGTTTTCAGGGTTGCGGCTTGGCACTGAACCGCAGATAACCACTTTCCCAAACGACGAAGGCTATAACGAGATGGTCATGGTTAAGGAGATTCCATTTTATTCAATGTGCTCTCATCATTTCGTTCCGTTTTACGGCCACGCGCACATTGCATATATTCCGTCGGACAGGATCGTTGGATTGTCAAAGCTTCCTCGGATTGTTGAGTTCTATGCCAGGCGTCCCCAATTACAAGAGCGATTGACTGAGCAGGTGATCGGCTGCATCGATGAGAAATTGAAACCGCAGGGAGCTATGGTCGTGATCGAAGCCCGGCATCTTTGCCTGGAAATGCGGGGAGTCAAGAAACCCGGTGCGGTGTCGACGACTTCGGCAATCAGAGGAATATTCGAAAACAAGAGCGTCCGCGAAGAGTTTCTGGACCTGTTGAACCGTTAACCCAAAGCATAAAAACCTGTCGGAAATCCGAATCGCCAAAGTTGATCTGCTAACGAAAAGAGCGTCTAAATCGACGCTCTTTTCGAAGGATTTAATTATTTCTGCTGTTGAGCTAGTTCCCTTTGCCTCGTCCTGCTGTTCCCATTCCGGAACCGCCACCAGAACTGTGAGTAGACCCTACTGATGGGGACATAGAACCGCCACCGCTGGATGGCGTGCTGCGAGTTACGGAGGTGCCTGTTCCAGAGCTTCCAATGGACGATCCACCACTGCCACCGCCGAATCCCCCGTTGTAGCCGCCAGCATATCCTCCGCCGCCGTAGGTGCTGTTATGAGTCGGCCCGGGAGAAGTCCTGGTCATTCGCGCCGGTCCGTTTGTTGGACCGCCTCTGCTTCCACCAGGATTGTGAATCGTTGGTCCGGTTGTGTTACCCGGTCCACCAGTTCTGACCGGACCGGTTCCTGCGACCGTTCCACCGCCAGTGCCACCGACGAAACCGGAGGTGTAAACGTAGCCGTATCTATTCCCCCAGTAATACGGATTGTAAAAGGCGTCATACCAGAATCCGTATGGCGAATAATAGAAGTTCGAGAACGGCATATAAAGATACCCGCCGTAAAACCCTGAGTAAAACCACATGCCGGAGAACGGCATCGACGGCTGACCCATCAAAGTATCGCGAATATCAATTCGGTCGTTGAGCACCGCCATTGTCTCCGCGCGGTCCTGACCCCATAACTCGAAATCACTCGAGGACTTCTTGTCGATCTTAGCCTCGGCAACGGTAGAGCCGCCGATTGTCAGCTGGTGGCCGCCTTTCAGCTGGAGGTTCTTTCCGTCGGCGGTCTGTATCAACGTTTCGCCTTTATGCGCTTTGGCAATAGTTGCGCCGGATGAAGAGGTAGTTATCTCATAGACGCCCGCCTTCTCTATGTTGAAAGAAGCTTGAGATGTTTTGATCTGCAGCAAAATACCTTTTTTCTGACCTACGTCGCTGCTTGCTTCGATCAATGCAGTTCCGGATTGGAGCTCGAAATGCATATCCGACAGCCTGGTCTCAACTACTTTGAGAGTCGAACCACGCTCGAGCCGTAGCATCGAGCCCGGATTTAACAGAATCTCGATTCTGCCGTGCGTTTCGACCACATCTCCGTTTTCCAATTGGAAACTGATGTGGAGTTTGTCGGTAGTGCCATCTTCGTGAGTTACGGTGGACGCGGTAGCTCGGTAACGCTCCATATAATTCACAAGGCCGGCCTTGGCTGAAACCACATATTGGGCAGACGCAATGCTTGCTGAAACAGACAAGAAAAGCATCAAGAAGGAAAGCTTAAGGACCAGACGCATACGGGTTTACCTCCCTCGCATAGCGCGTTAACTGCAGACCTTGCTCTGATTAAGCTATCACCTTAATTTATACATGTCCAATAAATATTGGCCTTCAATCAAACTTTGGAAACTCAGTTATTTGCGGAATACTCCATATTCGACTTCAGCTTCTATTTTCTTGCGCTCGATTAGCAGCTTCGCCTGTTCATGCACTTCCTGGGCGTCCGCCAGCATTTGTCGGGATTGCTCAAGCTGGTTCGCAATGCCATCCCTGCGCAACTTATAGTTTTGTAGATGGTGGATGCGCTCGCGAGCCAGTGCATCGTCCCCTTTGCTGACAGCCTCCCGAATGCGGGCATCTGCTTCCGCAATATCAACATCGGCTTTGACAAGGGATTCTTCCAGCGATCTGACGTGTTGCTGGGCCTCCATTACGGCGTGACGACTTTTGGTCAGACGGCGATCCAACTCTTCAACCTTCAGGCGATATAGCTTTTCCGGATTGATATCTTCGTTGCCGTCGACCAATGAGTCGACCCGGCTGCGAACAGCCCGTTTCATCCGATTCCACATAAGACTTGCAGCCTCGCGCTACCTGTTTGGACGTGACGAGTGAAAAGTGACCAGTGAAGAGCAGAAATACTCGGCGTTCACTCGTCACTCCTCACTTCTATTGCGCCGAACTGATTATAGCACTCGGCAAATAGTTGTTAACAAATGAAATGAGGCGGCCGCGTTATTCATGCGCGACCGCCAAAGTGTGGAGGAACAAACTATAAAAGGAGTCTTACCGATAAAGATGACGATTTGCGTAATTGTAGGCAGTTATTGCACATATGATGTGAACTACCCAGCCGAACAATCCCGCTGAGCCAATCCAGGCTCCACCTGCAACAAGAAACCAGATGACGCCGCGAAGAATACAACCGTTGTAAACCTGCCCAAGTCCAGGTATCAGGAAACTGAGCACTGCCGCAACCCCAGGATTTCGTTCGTTAGCCATATCCTTCCTCCCCGACACCCACCTATACGTTTTCACGTTCAATTTCGTTCCGTTCAGTCACAAGCTGCAACAAACATGTCAATTTGATGTTACAATCGCGGCCGAAAACAGCCTGTTTTGTCAGCAATTTCTTCGCAAAGGAGCCCCAGCATGCGACAACCGCACACACTCAAACCCGGAAAGAAGGTCAGACTAAAGGACTATGATGCCAATTCGGCAGGAGGAATCGGAGAAGAGTTGGCGGCGGCGCAGCTTTCGCTTTATGACCAGCAGATTGGCGAGTTACAGGACCTTCTCTACGCGGCAAAGCAGAATTCGGTCCTGATTGTTTTGCAGGGAATGGACACCAGCGGTAAGGACGGAACAATCAAACGTGTTATGGCGAACGTCAACCCGCAAGGCTGCCGCGTTCATCCTTTCAAGGTTCCGAACGATGTAGAGCGCGCACACGATTTTCTTTGGCGAGCACACCACAATACGCCCTCAATGGACACATATCCATTTTTAATCGTTCTTATTACGAGGATGTTCTGGTCGTGCGCGTTCACAATTTGGTGCCCAAGAGCGTCTGGCAAAAACGCTATCGCCACATAAACGAATTCGAGAGACTATTGACCGACAGCGGCACTATCGTCCTGAAATTTTATTTGCATATAAGTTACGACGAGCAGGAACAGAGACTGCTGGCTCGCGAAGAAAACACGAAGAAGGCCTGGAAACTGTCGCTGGGCGATTGGGAAGAGCGAAAGCACTGGAAAGCATATCAGGCCGCATACGAAGACGCCTTGACCGAGTGCTGCACCGAATACGCCCCGTGGCATATCATTCCGGCGAACAAGAAATGGTACCGCAATCTGGCGGTCGCAGAGACACTTGTTAAAACTCTTCGGCCGCATAAAAAGGACTGGACCAACGCTCTGAAAGACCTGGGTCAAAAGACACTGGAAGAGCTGAAACACTTGCGAACCGCGGGTAATCAGTAATTGCGCGGGTCTGGCAGACAGTTTAGCTTTGAGATTTTAAACTGATTACCGTTCTTTTATGAAAAAAACTGCTGCTGTCTCCTATGACGAACCGACCGGGTCCGATGCCGTGCTGAACGACCAGCCCCGGATCGGTCACATCTTTTGGCAGATCAAAAACGCGAACTGTCGTAAAAGAAGAGCTCGGACCTAGCAAACTGTCGATAGGCAAAGTCGCTCCGTTCGCCGCCTCGTACGCGCGCTGACCCGCCTCGGACACCTCGTATCGATTGCCTTTTCCATCCAGAATATAGACAACGCCATCAGGGGCTCGCTGGCTGATTCGTCTCGCGCGGCTGGATACCTTAAGCTGGAGCACGTAAAAATTTCCATTAGCAGTAGCGGCGGTTGATCCGCTGCCAATGTTCGATACTGTCTTCGCATTGTCGACCGACACGCACCAGTCATCAAAACATTCGTCCTGTCCCATTGGTAATACCCGCTGTGGTGATGCGAGAGAAACAACGACAAGAACCGCAAAATATGTCGCGAGAAAAATGGCCAGATGTTTGACAGTGCCGAACGCCTTGACGCGTCTTCCTCTTATCAGCAGATACAGGAAGCGAAGCAGCGATATAACTGTAAAAAGAAACGTCAGGATAAGAACCAGATCAAAAATTCCCATAGAGTACTCCGTCACTGTAAAATACTTTGCATTGTAAAGCTAAAGCGACACGAATGCAAAATGTTTCTCAATAAACCGAAATTATTTCGAGAAGATTCGGTAAGAGATAAACAGGATTACAACGGCGAGATTAAGCCGACGAAGCGTTTTGGTTTCGGTTTTTCCCAGCTCTGCCTGCCAGGCTGGCAACGGCCGCGACCAGCTCGCGAGGCTCGATTGGTTTTGGCAAATGGGTCTGGAAACCTGAAGAGAGCACTCGCAGTCGGTCTTCGACCCTGACGTGAGCAGTCAGCGCGGCCGCGGGAATATCACCGCCTTTCTCGGCTGGCAGCGCTCGCACCCGCCGAATGAAGCTGTAACCATCCTCCCCAGGCATTGCGATGTCAGAGATGATGACATCGGGTTTCCAGGTTCGAAGGATCTCAAGTCCGTCCGCGGAGCTGACTGCGGTCCTGACGTTCGCGCCGCATTGTTTCAGCGTCTCGTCTAACATCACGAGAGTGTCCTCTTCGTCGTCGACCAGCAGAACAGATATTCCAGTCAGATTTGGCTGGCCATCAGGTTTATTGCCGTTGGTGGCTATTACGCCAGCGGATTGTGCCTGCGCCGCAGACGCACCGATGTTGCGCGGAACCGCCTTTGGCAGGCGGACTGTAAACGTGGCTCCTGCGCCCTCGCCCGCGCTGTTTGCGCGAACCGAGCCGCCGTGCAACTCGACTAAATGACGAACTATGGAAAGACCAAGACCCAGCCCTCCATATCGGCGAGTTAGAGAAGAGTCGGCTTGTCTGAATCGGTCGAATACGTATGGAAGAAACTCCGGAACAATTCCACGACCGTTGTCAGAGACGCGGATTTCAAGGTCCGATTCAAGCTGTTGCAACACAACCTCAACACGGCCACCTGATTGAGTAAATTTGATTGCGTTCGACAACAGATTCCAGATCACCTGCTGCAGACGGTTGGCGTCTCCCATTACCTGATTTGAGGCACAATTCAACGACAGCACCAGATCGACACCTTTAGCTTCGGCGCCGGGTCGAACCGTATCAACGGCCGCTTCGATGATCGAAGAGATATCAAGCAGGTTCGATTCTATGCGGAGCTTGCCTGTAATGATTCTCGAAACATCCAGAATATCGGCAATGATCTGGGTCTGGATTTTAGCGTTGCGCTCGATTGTCTCAATCGCATCTTTCGCGGTTTTCTCTTGAAGCCTTCCACTCTTCAGCAAACTGGACCAACCCAGAATAGCGCTCAGGGGCGTACGCAGCTCGTGAGATACGGTGGCCAGAAATTCGTCCTTCAACCGGTTAGCCACTTCAGCTTCGGTCCGGGCCTTGTGCTCGCGCTCCAATAATTCGGCGTGTTTCTTCTCGTCTTCTTTTCGCTGTGTGATGTCGGTGTAAAATACCGACAGTCCGTCCTCGGACGGATAAGCGCGCAGTTCGAACCATTTGTTAACAGAAAGATCGTAATGTTCAAAGGTTGCCGGGATTTGGTCTTGCAGAGCTTGATGGTATGCGCTGTAACTTATAGATCCGATGAATTCAGGGAATACTTCCCAAATCGACTTGCCTATCGAACCGTCACTGGCAGAGTCCAGACGAGGAAACAGTTCTATCGCTTTTTTATTCACGAACGTATAGCGCCATTTGCGGTCCAGCGCAATAAAACCGTCGCTGATACGATTTAGCGTGCTGACCGTTTGCTGGTGCGTCTTCATCGCTTGCTCTTCGGCTTTGCGTCGTTCGCTGATGTCGCGGAATACGACGATTATCCCGACGGTTGCGCCGTGGGCATCTTTGATTGGCGCGGCATTTTCTTCAATGGGAATCGGTTCTCGCTCTTTGGGTATCAAAACCGCTCGCCTCGTACCCGAAGAGTCTCCATCCGAGATGAGCGTTGGATTATCGATCTTTTCCAGCGTCTTTTCGTCCAGCAGACTGAAGATCTGGTTGACCGGTTTATTAAGGCATTCTTTCTCTGTGCACCCCATCAGTGACTGCGCCGCTGCGTTAATGAAGACAACTTTTCCGTCTGAGTCGGTGACAATGACTCCGTCGGCGATACTCGATAGCGTAATCTGGAACCATTCACGCTGGCGTCGTTCGTTCTCGTCGCTCGTTCGCAGGTTCTGAATAGCTTCCTGCGCTTTGGCGCGGGCTCGATACCACGCTTCGTTCAGACCGCTAATTAATGCGCCTTCCAATACAAACAGCAGCGAACGAACCTGATCGGCGGAGTTAACAATATAGAGAGAATGCGGCGGACTGGTAAAAAAATAGTGAACGGAAAAATAACTCAGCACGGTCGCAAGAAGACCCGCACCGAAACGTCCGTACCAGCCACTGATTGCGACGGCCGAGATAAAAAAGATGTAAGGAAATGCGGTTCCGCCAATAAGCGGACTCAACAGTCCCCTGATCAGCGAGATGACTACGACAGCGAGAATCGCCACTCCGTAACGCTGGAGGGCGGAACGCTTTGGCATTAACGGACCCCAGAATGAAAAAATCAGTTGCGCATTAGCGCTGAGCCTGCATCTTTAAGTTTAGCACTCTCGCAACGGTTAGATAGGCGATCCTGCTTTGCCAGGCAGGAACTTTACTGGGGAACAGGTAGAGTATTGAGAAACGCTATCAAAGGTCAGGAAAAAACCAACGGCTCTATCGCAGAACCGGCGGCTCGGCTAGCTCTTCCAGCTCTTCTGAAACGAGCGTGTCTTCTTCGCTGACGTTTCCTTTGCCAAACAAAAAGCGGCTGGGGTGATCCAGCATTATCTTGTCCTGAAGACGCATCAGACCATACATCAGTGCTTCTGGTCGTGGAGGACACCCGGGGATATACACGTCC
>DASRDY010000281.1:0-23761 GCA_035652355.1 Blastocatellia bacterium | reverse complement strand
ACTTTGATCCCTTTGGTTCTCGTGTTAACTTTCTTCATAGGCGGTTCTTCCTTTCACTGAAATTAGGATTTGCCGATCTTACAAAATCGGCCAGGTGAACCGCCACCTATTTAACTTTCAACTGTCAGCGGGACATCTTCAGATTTGGATTGGGATTTTGCATTTCATCACCAATTCGGGTCATCTGATAATCGTGGGATGCGGACACGTCACGCAAATTGATCTTATCCATAGTGCCACTGAACCAGTGAGCATGGGCCTTTTGTCTTTCAGATATCACTTTCTGATCGATATCAGTAGGATCTTCTATCCGCCAATGACGGCCAGGGCTAGGTTTTTGCCTTCGCGCTAATGCTGGTGTTTTGGTTGCTTGGATTATAAGGATGCCTAGAAAGAAACCAATTAAGATAACTAACAGGCCTGGCTGAAAGGTTTTATGTAATTGCTTCATTGCAATTCTCCAACTCGGAAAGTGTCATGTCCGCTTTCGGAGAGTCATGTTTTTTATTCATGATTTTCTTGTCTCACTTCACCTGTCTTTGTAGGCGAAGAGGCGGCGCTCAGTCATTCTACGATGCTCGAATCGGCCTATGACGGGATCTACGAATGACCGAAAAAGCCTCAAACCCTCTCGTTCGTATGTACCTTCTTCGACATCCGAGGGTTTTGATTGCATCCGCACGATCACGAGACCCAAATCGGGAATGACGTGGACATCAGTGTCCAGATGACCGTGAGCCGCGTACCCCTTGATCTCAGGATCGATCCACCACAGCAGCCCGTAGTGTGTATTCAGGCCCTGCGAAGGTCGCGTCGACAAAGTCAGCCATTGTTCACTGATAATCCTTTTACCTTGCCATGTTACTTTCGCCAGCATCAGAACACCCAGCCGAGCGAAATCGCGAGCCGTCGTCTCCATGTCCGCATAGGTCCAGGCATGATCGGGGTATACGTGCAACTTCGTCTGGTGTGCATGGGTATCAGAAGTTTACGAAAACTCAGCCTGTGCGCTCTCAGCCGCACTTCGATACATATTTAGAACTTTCTTCAATTACATATTTTACGAATTTCAAGGTGTTTTCAAAATCTTTAGGGTCGGCAGGCTGACGCACAGAAGCGGCTGGATTCGGGCGACCATCCCATGCCCGGTCGATTAAGCCAGACCAAACAGGATCTAAATTGACTTTTGCCCACTCAGCACCGGCGAGTTTAGAACCCGGACGACCCTCGCTCAGGTCGTGCAGCATTCGACAATAGCTCAGAACGATATAGGTTTGATAAAACCGATTGTTATACGGTTGCGGCGCGGCGATAATTTCCTGCCCCCAACCTTTGATGACACCCAGCATTTCCATTCGCAACATTTCAGTGGATACGGGCTCGACCAGCGTGTTTGGCTGAGGTCCTGCCAAAGTCACACCCTTTTCACGCACGACCCAGCGAACGATAAGAGTATTGCAATGGGCAGAGCGTATAAGTGACCGCGCACCATGGTCCAGGTACCATAGTTTCTTTCCACCCTCGGCCGGATCGCGCAGCAAAGCTTTTGGAAAATAAGATCCTTCTAAATGCTGCGCCCATGGAGATTCGAGGGCAAAGATGCGATTGTGAATAGACTGTAAACTATCAACTTGATTCCGGGATAGCTCTTCGGTAACAACAATGATGAAATCCACGTCGCTATGGAGGTCAAAATCTCCTACAGCAAACGACCCCTGTAGATAGGCCCCGACAAAACTACCTTCAAGAACATCCTGAGCATTGTCTACCAGAGCGCCCAATACCTTATTGAGTTCCTGGTATGGCGTTGGTATTGCAAAACCGTCACATTCCATACGGATGTTATATCACTGGAAAGTGCAAAAACCGCTCATCAGCACAACTATTATGAAGGCAATGCCTAATGCCAGGGTTGACTCAGGGGCATGACGAAGCAGCTTCCTCGATTCGGTTGATTCACTCGATCTCCTTCTTGCCGACGAACAGGTCGTAGAGCTCTGCCAACGGTACAGATCCACGATGGCGTTCATCAATCGACGGCCCGCGTGCAGCCAGCGGCGGATAAATCATATAACCCTGGTCGCCCGGAAGTTTCGCCACATCTTCTTCCCACGTTGACCACCGATAATCTGCGTAGAACCGGGCAATGTCGCCGGCCAAACACCACCGAATGAAACCAGAGTATCCGCATCCGAGATCTTCCCAAGCCAGCGCGTCGGGAGCAAAGTAATAGACATTGCCACGCGCCTCACCCAAGCCACCGCCGTCGATCGCAAAAAAGCCTCCGATTACATCGTCGGCAACTAGCAGAAACGGCGGAGATTTTTCGTCGCCATGCGTAGTTCGCCCAGCGTTCCATCCAGGCAGCGTACGCGGCAATCGCGGATGACCAGAACCTAGTATCCGAATCCAGCCGAAGTCGACGAGAATCCCTCCGGTCTCGTAGATGATCGCTCCCATCGGGGAGCGTGTCGTAACCTGAGTTGCGACCAAAGCGTCAGAACGGTCAGACTCGCTCGCCGGCAAGACTTCGGCGCCATTTGTTGCGGTCCGCAGCCAATCCTGCACAATTGGCCACGCGGGGTCAGTATCGATCAATTCTTCTATAGTACGCATGAGGCAGTATTGTCCGAGGGTTGATATAGCACAATTGATAATTTTTGAAGAAACAGGCATTAACGAAGCGGATTTTCGCTCCGCCGCCGGGTAGCGGCTCCAGACGACATGGCCGATCAGTAAATCTGGAACCAATTGACCAACGTTTCCCGATTATTTTATAGTCGGCTTTTGTCGTGCCGCAAGGTTCGTAAGGTGGTGGTCGACTTCGCTCACTCATATAAAACAATACAGGGAGTATTTCATGCGCCTTAAATCGGCTCTTATTCCAGTCTTGTCTGCTCTTCTCTGTTCGTTAGCAATGGTTACCGCTGTATCTGGTCAGACAACTACGTTCTCTTATCAGGGACGCCTCACGGACGGAAGTTCGCTGGCCAATGGCGTATACGATATGAAGTTCAGCCTCTTTGATGGCAGCAACAACCCGCAGGGCTCGCCCAGCACCATCATTCTGGATAATCCCGGCGTCACGGTCACCAATGGCGCATTCACCGTGCAACTGGATTTTGGCTCAAGCGCCTTTACCGGGGGCACTCGGTTTCTTGAGATCAGCGCGCGACCGCACAGCGCGGATCCCAATACTCCCGGATATACAACGCTCAGCCCGCGACAGCAGATAACTTCGGCGCCGTACGCAATCACTGCTGCGAATGTCACCGGCAGCTTAAGCGGCGACGTGACCGGGACGCAATCTGCCACGGTGGTCTCTGCTGTCGGCGGTCAGACTGCCGCCAATGTTGCCAGCGGAGCGGCTGCGGCCAACAATGCGACGAATGCAAATACGCCTAATGCAATCGTCAAACGAGACGCGTCGGGTAACTTCATCGCAGGAACAATTACGGGCAGTCTAAATGGTAATGCCACTGGTGTCGCCTCTACTGCGGGTAACAGTGTTATTACCGCGATCAATGGAGGAACTTTAACCATCGATCAAGCGCGCATCAGCGGCGTTGTACAGCTTGCGCCGTCAACGCAACAGACTACCAGCAGCGCGAATGCCTTGATTAACCTGAAGCTCATTGGTTCTACCACGCTGGGAAACCCTGGTGTTAATCCGCTTCTCTCGCTCAGCGCGAGCGGTACATACGTTGACGGCAATACCTATGACAAGGAGCGTTTCCGCGTAGATAACGACGGCGGGGTCCTTGCCGTCGGCGATTTCAACAGCGGGGTGAGTTCGGCGCCGATTCAGGGAGCGGGCACGCGCTTCATGTGGTATCCAGGCAGGGCCGCAATCCGTGCTGGACAAGTCGACGGCACGCAGTGGGATGATCCGAATGTTGGGTTAGATTCAGTCGCCTTTGGGTTCGATACGCGTGCGAACGGCGATTTCTCGGTTGCCATCGGCAACAACACGATTGCCGCCAACACCGGCTCGGTCGCGATAGGCACAAATCTTTTCAACTCTGGATTAGATTCAATTGTCCTGGGATATGGCGGCACCTCCTCCACAAGTCTCGGCACGCCTCGACAAGGCGCTTTCGTCTTTTCAGATAATTCCCTGACGTTTTGTGATGGCAATGCCGCCTCGGGCTGCGGTGCGGATACCAGACTGCACATAACCACCAATCGATCGTTCAATTCGCGCGCGGTTGGCGGTTATTTCCTGTGGACCAACACCAGCGCGAACACCGGTCTGCGGTTGAGCACGGAAAGCAGCTCCAGCAACGAATACGGCTCCTTCGTCTGGACCGACCGTTCCAGCGATACCGCCTTGGTGTCGCCCACGCAGAACTCGACTATCTTCCGCTCCACAGGTGGTTATACCGTTTACACGAATTCGGCATTGACCGCAGGTGTGACAATTGGACCAGGCGGTGGCGCGTGGAGTACGGTTTCCGACCGCAATATGAAAGCGAACTTTTCGAAAGTTGATCCCAGAGACATTCTGCGCAGAGTCCTGAACCTGCCGATCTCAACCTGGAATTACAAGGCGCAGGATGCTTCGATCCGGCACATTGGGCCGATGGCGCAGGATTTCTTTGCCGCATTCAAAGTCGGCGAAGACGATAAACATATCTCTACAATCGATCCGGATGGAGTTGCCTTTGCCGCCATTCAGGGGCTGCACGAGGAGATAAAGGACCGAGACAAAAAGATCGAGCAGCAACAGCAGCAGATCAACCAGCTTCAACAACAGTTGCAACGCGAGCAGTCGGTCCAGGATGCGCTGCGGCAACTTGTTTGTGCTGACCATCCGAATGCTCAGGTTTGCAAGGTAAACAAGTAGCGTAAATTGATGATGGTGACACCGCGGGTTTGACCATTTGCCGGCCCGAGTAGTTCGACCGCTGTGCCGCGAACGTAATCCGCTTTGACATCATCTCGTTATCCGTGTTAGAGTCTTTTCAGTGGTCCAGCCGGTACTTTAAACGCTCTGATGTTAAGGTGGGCGAAAGCTTCTGATCCGGGCACTGCAAGAATTAACAAGAATGCTTGTCCTCTTCTGAATGATGAAATTCTGCTTCATATAGGGCGTTAGTTAATTTATCAGGTGGCCTTCGATAACCTTCCTACATCGAAAGTATTTACCAGAAGGAAGTATTGTGCGAAATCTCAGCCAGAAAACTCTTTATAGAACATTCACTCTAGCCATTATCAGTTCAATTGCAGCCGCACTCATGATTGAGTCTGGTTTGGTCACCGCATCATCCGTAAAGCCTGATCTTCGTCAGAAAGAGTTTAGTGCGAGCACAAAAGCCGCCAAAACGGGCAATATCACGGTACACGCTGCCGGACGTGCCGTGACTGGTTTCCATTTACTGGATGGAGTGTCTCTGCAATCGGTTTATGCAGGAAACGCGAATGCTATTGATGCTCTCCACTTGGGACAGGTTCAGCCTTTAAGTCTGTCCTCGGAAGATTTCAATCACGATGGCGCTCCCGACATGATTGTGGGGTACGCAGCCGGTCGGCGCGGGGTAATCGCATTGTATAAAGGGAATATCGACGCCTTTGTACCTACTAGGACGGATGTTTATCAGGCAATACAAGCTGGACGGATACCTTCTTCGTTCGATCCTACGGTTCAGGTTTTCGATCTCCCAGCATCACCCGATTTTATGGTGATCGGCGATTTCAATCGCGATGGTCGCAAAGATATTTTGGCCGCCGCGCGCGGCGGTGGCATCTACTTGATGCCAGGCGACGATCAAGGTGGATTCGGCGCTGCACAACCAATCACTGTCCCCGGAATGATCACGGCCCTTGCAGCCGGCCAATTCAATAAAGTCCACGAATTTATGGATGTGGCGGTCGGCATCGTTGATGAAGGCGGCCCGGCGGTTTTGGTCTTCGACGGCGCATCGGATGGACTGTTAGGTCAGCCGTCAAGGTACCCGCTAAGCGCAGAGGCCACATCGTTTGCTTTTGACTCTCTGGATAACGATTCCTATTTGGATCTGGCTGTAGCGGCCGGCAGCGAAGTCGTTATCCTCCACGGACAGGACCGAGTGCCCGGAAAGCCTCTGGACCTTAGCTCACGCGCGGAAGAGATAAACGTCGGATTCAGCATTCGTTCTTTGACTCTCGGTTCCTTCGTTTGGAATCGCGATAACCATCGATCGATGGCCGCGCTCGGCGACGACGGCGCGGTCCATTTGCTCCAGCGAAGCGACCTGGACACTCGCCCGTTTTCACCTGACGAAGCAGCCGCCCTGAAACTGAATGCAGTAAGAGGAATCAACCAACCCAGTAGGTTAGGACGAATAACCCGAGCCTGGCAGCCGACCACCAAAGGTGGTGGCCACTGGTCGTTAACGAAACAATTCGCGACGAACGTTTCTTCTTCGGTGGCAACTCCGGCTAGTCAGTTGATGATTGCAGCACAGATTTCACCATCAGAAATAAATGATTTACTGATCATTGATCAGGGCAACAATAAGATTAAGCTGGTCCGCCCGGGAGATGATCGTCTGCTGGCACAGAATTCTACCGATACACAAACGCAAATCGGCACTATAAGCATGAATGTGGAAGGTACACCGACCGCGGTTCTGGCAATGCCACGAAAGGTAAACGGCGAGCGCGATCTAATAGTGTTGCGAGCAGGTCAAGCTGAACCAACATCGGTTGTCATTAGGCCTCAGGCAACCATTACCGTAGACCGTGTGGATGACTCCCACACGTCGGCCTGTACAGCCGCACCTAACGATTGCAGTTTACGTGGGGCCGTCGATTTCGCCAACGCGAATCCAGGCACAACTATCAATGTACCTGATCCGACTACGATTGGAGGGTTGAGCCACATATTCAGCCTGGCTCTTGATACGGCGACAGGCAAACCTGACAACTCTGGTCGCGAATTGGATTTTATTACGTCCGGTACAACAATGGTCGGTCCTGGCGCTAATTTGGCTATTATTCGGCAGACCTCGTTCGGCCGCGACATCAACGTTAATCCCGCCAACGCTGCCAACTTAACCTTTGCAATGTCGGGCCTGACCGTTGAAAACGGGGCAGCCGAGGATAATTTTGGCGGCGGCCTAATACTTCTGGGCGGTTCGGCAAACAATTACACTATTACAAATTGTATTTTCCATGAAGGCCTTGTATTTGCCTCAGCACCAAATAGAGCAGGGGGAGCCTTGAGCCTGCTGGTTGGCGGAAACTTACAAATTACGGGTACGACATTTATCGATAATGATTCCAGCTTCAATTATGGAGGCGCGGTCTTCTTCTTCCCCACTGCGGATACACCGACCACGATTGCCCTTCAGCAAGACACATTTACCACGAACTTCGCATCCGCCGAAGGCGGAGCTGTCACAGCTCGATTCAACGGCGGCGCATCGCCATTTAACGTTAGTATTACAGATTCGACCTTTAACTCTAATTCGGTTGGTGCCGATCCCGCCGGAATTTCAACGGTTGGCGGAGGCGCAATCGATTCAGGAATCGGAGCAGGAAACGTATTTAGCGCACAGAGAAATACGTTTATCGCCAATCGTAATGATGATCCTGCCGGTTTTGCCGGAGCGATTGCTATATCAAGCGGGATTCATCACTTTAACTTTAACCGTTTCGTTAGCAACACAACTGCGACCCCGGCTAATGGAAATACGGTAAATGTAACAGGCGGAACCGCAGATTTCACCGATAACTGGTGGGCTAATATCGGTGGTCCAAAACTGAATGATATCGGTCCAGGAGCGGGCACTCTTACAACACTGCCGGCCTTGACGCTAACTGTTACCCCGGCTTCAGCTTCCATTCCAGCGGGCGGATCGACTGCCTTTACAGCCAGTTTTCTGACAGATACCGGAAATAATCCGATTAATGTCTCCAACCTGACAGCATTTATTGGATTACCGGTCAACTTTAGCGCGCTAGGCGGTAATATCACTGGCGCTGACCAGGCGATTAAGGCCACTGGCACTGCCGGTGCAACATTTAACGCGACGTCGATCGGGGCGCGTTTTGCCATTGCAACCGTTGATACAGCGCAGGCCTCAACTATAATTACAGTAGTAGCTCCGCCGACAATCAGCAAATCATTCGGTCTGGCCGGTATATCCACAGGAAGTTCGTCCTCTCTTACCTTTACCATAAGAAATAACAATTCGGCTACAACACTAACAGGGATTGGCTTTACTGATAACCTACCTGCGGGTCTAGTGGTTTCCACGCCGAATGGTCTGTCGGGAAGCTGCGGAGGCGGAACGATTACCGCTGTGGTAGGAAGCGGTTCTATATCCTTGAGCGGCGCAACCATCGCTGCAAATGGTCAGTGCAGTTTCTCGGTAAACACTACTGGCACGACCGGCGGCACAAAGAACAACGTAACTAGTCAGGTTACCTCAATTGAAGGCGGCACGGGCGGCACAGCATCCGCAAGCATTGATGTTTTAGCACCGCCTGTCATTGCAAAGGCATTCGGCTCGTCAACCATAGGACTAAACGCAACGACCAGTCTTACGTTTACGCTGACTAATCCGAGCGCTAATGTGGTGGCCGAAACCGGCGTAGCGTTCACAGATAATCTACCGGCAGGGATTGTTGTGGCTACGCCATTCACTCTGACCAATACTTGTGGCGGATCGGTGAGCGCAGGATCCGGAACTATTAGTCTGTCCGGAGGAACCATTTTCAGCAACAGTACATGCACAGTGTCAGTCAATGTAACGGCAACCCAACCTGGACAATTCACCAATGTCACAGGAACTGTATCCTCATCCAACGGCGGTACAGGCAATTCGGCAACGGCGAATATTAGCGTCTCGTCGCCGCCGACAATCAGTAAGTCTTTCGCTGTTGGAAGTATGGCGGTCAATCAAACGACTACGCTTGGGTTTACAATTACTAATCCCAACACCGCGATCGCGCTGACCGGAGTCGGATTTAGTGACGTCCTGCCCGCGGGATTGGTAGTCGCGAGTCCAAACGGGTTGACAGGTAGCTGTGGCGGAGGCGGGATCACTGCGACGGCCGCTTCACCCATCATAACCTTAAATGGTGGAACAATCCCTGCAAACGCGAGCTGTGCTTTCTCGGTAAAAGTTACGGCTACAAGCGCTGGGACAAAGAACAACGTTACCACCTCCGTCATCTCGAATGAATCTGGTAGTGGTGGGACGGCTTCGGCAAGCATTAATATACGACCGAGATCCGCGGCGATATCGGTAGCGTTTAGCGCTAACCCTGTTGCTTCCGGTCAGACGATTCAGGCGACTGCTACGGTTGTGGACACCGATGCCGGCATAAAATTGAATCCGGCCGGTACGATATCATTTTCCTCGGCAGCAGGCTCCGATCAATTTACGCCGTCGACTTGTAATCTCAGTCCAGTCGGAGCTTCGGCAGATACTTCAAGCTGTCAGGTCAATCTGAGTTCTACAACTGTCTCGACGCATTCGATAACGGCTAACTACGACGGTAGTGATCTCATACATGCGGCTGGCGCCGGAGCGGCCAATTTAACAGTATTTGTATATGGTGATCTCAGCGGAGATGGGCAGGTGACGATACAGGACCTGGTTATTGAGGCTAATATCATTGCAGGTAATATTACACCTGCAGCCCAACAGATGCTGGCCGGCGACGTTAACCAGGCAGATGGCACAGGAACGATAACCATTACGGACCTTGTCACATTGGCTAATTTTATTGCTGGTAATATCAAATCGCTACCGGTTGGTCAAAGCTCGGCCTTCAATCCTGTAGACATGAATTCGAAGTTGTCTAATAGATCCTGGCCGTCGGCTCCAGCATTTGGTTTCTCATCGAAGAGACTTGATGATTGTTCGGTCGATCCAGCTGTGAAAAAGTGGCTTGAAGTACATTTCCAAGGCGTTTAGGGGATTGGATGGTGGCTGGTCTTCTAGACGTTAAGTGGTAACCGCCAACATCTCCTCTGAATTATTGGGCGGACGAAGACCATCTGTTCGATTTGCGAAGTAGCGCTCTGCAAGCGTCTGTGCCGATATATGCTGCACATCCTTAAAACCCGCATCGCGGGCCAGCGCCAACATCTCTGCCGGGGTGAAGAAGCTGATGAAAGGTGTCCCTGCGGATCGAGTTCGAGGTGCAGCGCCCGCCACAACGCGATGGACAACCTCGTAAGTTATCTCGCGCGCTCAGCCGCACGTCCGAGTTGAACGGCCAATCTGTGCCCGAATTATGCCGGGCGCTTGAGCCGGCCAACATTGAGCAGGATAGTTAGTGAGCCATTTCTGCGCAGTTTTGGAATTGTGGTTCAGGTTCGCGAGGGCTTACCTTTCCTTTGAAAATAGGTAACAGACGCTTCCCGGTCCAGAGATAGTACAAAGTCCCGTCCGTGCTTTCAGCGTCGTCAATAATTACCAACCGACTATCGGCCTTCACTTTTATGAGACCCTGCGCCGAGCTTGCCATAAAAGGAGTGACATAAGAGCGCCCGTTCGTCAAATCGACGATCCCCAATCTGATGCAGGTACCGCAACCCCAATGCCCCAATGAGTAGTGACCAGCGAAGAGTTGTCCCTCGCGCAAAGTCTTCCGCAGCATTGTGCGGTAGCAAGCCGTGTAAGGCGTGCTGTGAAGTTGAATTTTGACTGACCTGCGGACCTGAATAACGCGGGACGGGTAATCCGTGAATTGCGGTGTATACTGCTGAGCAAATGTGCTTGAGCCGCAGATCAATATGCACGCAATTAGGATGTGAAAAACGTATTGCATAACTCTGTACTCGACCCTCGAACGCCGCGCATCCGAGGCACGAACCGAATAAGAGATTAATGTTGCGGTGATTTTAGCAAAATAGACTCGGATGAGATCAGAGCATTTGTCTCGGATTTTCTTAGTTTGTTGAAAATTAAGAAGTGCGGAAATAGGAGAGCTAAGGATCTGAATGACCTAGACCACTTGCCACGAAACGACACTAGCAGAACTGAAAATTGACAAAGGGCGAGTGATTGTGAACTCGCCCTTCCTGCCAAATTGCAGTTAAACAAACAACGGAGCCAAAACCAACGTGATCGTCGCCAGCAGTTTGATCAACACGTGCAGTGATGGACCTGCGGTGTCCTTGAACGGATCGCCGACCGTGTCACCGACGACTGCGGCTTTGTGAGCCTCGCTTCTCTTACCGCCGTACTGACCCATCTCGATATATTTCTTGGCGTTGTCCCAGGCGCCGCCACCATTGTTCAGGAACAAAGCGACCAGAATACCCACGATCGTTCCGACCATCAGGAAACCTGCCACTACTTCCGCGCCGCTGGCGCCGTCCCGAGGGCTGCCGTTGGCGACGTAGATCATTTTGAAAACGACTCCTACGATAATCGGTGATACTACTACCAGCAGGCCCGGCAGAACCATCTGTCGCAAGGCCCCGCGAGTAACAATGTCCACCGTGCGACCGTAATTCGGTTCTTCTGTTCCCTTCAGAATTCCGGGCTTCTCTTTGAACTGCGCTCTGACGTCGTTAATCACGTAATAAGCCGCGCGTCCCACTGCCTTAATGGCCAGCGCACTGAACAGGAACACCAGCATCGCACCCAGCAAACCTCCGATGAATACTTCGGGTTTACCAAGGTTAATGACTGATTCATTTCCCACAAATATGTTAAGGCGCGGAGCGTAGTTGCGAATTTCATCAAGATAAGCTGAAAACAACAGGAAGGCAGCCAGCGCCGCAGAACCGACCGCATAGCCTTTTGTCAAAGCCTTCGTGGTGTTACCGACGGCATCCAAGCGATCGGTCTTGACGCGAATCTCTTCAGGTTGCTGGCTCATCTCGACGATACCGCCGGCGTTGTCAGTGATAGGGCCAAAGGTGTCCATTGCCAGAATGTATGCTGCGGTACCCAGCATACCCATTGTCGCGACCGCTGTTCCGAATAATCCAGCACCCTGCAATCCAGAGCTAGCTCCCAGATAGTAGGACGAAATAATCGCCGCCGAGATCACCAGAATCGGATATGCGGTGCATTCGAAACCAACCGCGATTCCAGCGATGATATTGGTCGCCGGTCCGGTTTGCGAAGCTTCGGCGATTGATTTCACCGGCCGGTACTTGTATTCGGTGTAGTACTGAGTGATGTACACGAAAGCGACCGAGGTGGCTACGCCTATTAAACCGCAAAAGAAGAAGTGCAGCCACGCATAATGAGAGCGCGTGTCATTAGTTTGAAGTAACCAGTATGAGGCGCCAAAGAATCCAATCGAAGCCAACACAGCGGTGACATAATACCCGCGATTGAGAGCCGCCATTGGGTCTTTGTCTTCATCCGTGCGAACAATCATGATTCCGATGATCGATGCCAGCAGACCGAACGCACGAGCAACCAGCGGGAACAGCAACACGCCCAATAACTGGGTCGGCGTAAAAGCGCCAGGGTTAGCGGCAAACAAGCCGCCCGCCAGAATCATCGCACCTATGTTTTCCGCTGCCGTCGATTCGAAAAGGTCAGCGCCACGACCGGCACAATCGCCGACGTTGTCGCCGACCAGATCAGCGATCACAGCAGGGTTACGAGGATCGTCTTCAGGGATTCCGGCTTCGACTTTACCGACCAGATCAGCGCCGACGTCGGCTGCTTTCGTATAAATGCCGCCGCCAAGTTGCGCAAACAACGCGACAAACGAAGCGCCGAATGCGTAACCTGCAATCAAAAGCGGGATTTTAGCCGGATCATTAACGATTCCCAGTTGCATGATCAAGCCGAATAGACCGGCAACACCCAGCAACGACAAAGAAACCACGAACAGTCCGGAAACCGCTCCACCTCGCAATGCCGTCTGCAATGCGCCATTTAAACTGGTCATTGCCGCGGACGCAGTTCTGATGTTAGTACGAATCGACACCCACATGCCGATATAGCCTGAACCGACAGAGCAAGCTGCACCTAAAATAAACGACAGAGTGATCCAGAACGCGAGCGTAGTGGTGCTTGTGACCGGATCATTGGCGTTGTGCTGCCGAACGAATCCGTACAGAATGAAAATCAGAGCAGCCAGCGCAATCGCCAGGAAGACTATGGTGGTGTTTTGTCGTCTCAGGAAGGCTTCCGCGCCTTGTTTGATGGCGTCGGAGATTTTGCGCATTTCTGCCGTTCCCGTCCCTCGCTTAAGCACCCACGAGATCAGGTATCCGGCAAAGGCGAGAGCCAGCACGCTGATGCCCAGTATCAACCCTAAAATCATTTTGTTTCTTTCCTCATAAGCTTTTGTATTGTTTTGATTAATGGCAAACTTCTGGCCGGTTAAATCAAGCGAGATACTATATGGATTTGAGCGCTCTGGCGCAACACAAATTCGGCGGACGCAGTACAAATAGCGTAAATTCGCTGGGAGATTCCGAATTTGACGACGATTGCACCTTATCGAACTGAATTGCCAGGGGTCAAGTCAGAATTCTTTCAGTTTGAAAGCCTTTCGCATTTACATCAGCCGGGTCCGGACCATATTGATTAGGACCGTTTGTCCCTTCCAGGAAACCGTTCTCAACCAGCGCCCAAATCCCTCCTATAAACGGTACCAATGGTATCAGGACCCACCATCCAGACTTGTCGCGGTCGTGCCATCTCTTCACCTGAACGGCCAATCCTATCCAAACAGCCAGCGGAAACCAGATTAAACAAACGACCACTAGCGCTACTGTCGGTGGTTTGTTATTGGCCGTCAGGTCCATTAAAGTGGAAATCATTCTCAGGTTCAACGCCATCATCGCGAAGTAGAAAATCCAAAAAGTCGAGCGGCGCACTCGACCATTAAATGCGAAAAGTGCGTGCGCCGCTGTCGTACCCTCAACAGATGTCAGTCTGAGATTGAAAATAAAAGCGATTAATGCGCCATCGCTGAGCGTATAGAGAAGCTGGGTAATAGGATTGACTGCCTCGAAAAAATTGGACTGACTATTCAGAAGCATGATTTTGAGCTGAGTGAGGGTCTCGGGTATGTAATAAAACATCTGACCCACGACAGTTAATAGCATCGAGACTATCAGCCATCCTCTACCTTTTACGGTTCGTGTGGAGATCAGGATTACGATTCCCACGCAATAGAGGATTACTACCCCAAGGTAACCGAACTGGAGTCTCAAGATCGAGTTCAACGGTTCCATAGCGAAGCCCTCCTGAATACCGTCGGATCGTGATCCTACTTAGCTTAATATTGTGTGGCCCGAGGTGAAATCCGCCAGCTAGCCGAACGTTCTTTATCTGGTCGCCAGCTTGCTGTGACGGCTGCCATAGGTGAAAAACAGAACCAAACCTATGGCCAACCACACCAAAAACCGCATCCAATTCGTCCATCCCAATTGCGTCATCAAATAACCGCAAGTCATCAGTCCCAGCACCGGAATCAAGGATAGTCTCTTAATCATGCAGATCACGACGACTACAACCGAAATCGGGATGAATATCAACAGTGGAATATTCTCTTTGAAGTCCTTCCAGGGAGCATGAAAATCGAAGACGCTCTTAACTCCGTCTCGCATGAAATACCACAGCGCCAGCCAGATCAGCACAAAGATGATCGGAGCGAGAAATCTGGAATCAATTCGCGGAGTGCGGAATTTGCGCTCTACGTTAGGGCTGGTCTTATCCAAGATCAACACGCCTCCGCACACCAGCACAAAGGCGAAGAGAGTGCCGATACTGGTCAGGTCAGTCACTTCTGTCAGGTTCATAAACAGCGAAGGTATCGCCACAACCAGTCCGGTGACAATAGTCGAAAACCAGGGAGTCTTATATCGCGGATGAATCGACGAAAAGATCGGCGGCAACAATCCGTCGCGGCTCATCGACATCCATATTCTTGGCTGACCCAGCTGGAATACAAGCAGCACTGCAGCCATCGCGATAACAGCTCCAATTGCGATGATGCCCTGGATCCAGTGAACGTTCGCGCCCTCCGGCCCGAAGATAAATGCCATCGGGTCACCCACCGCCAGTTTCTTGTATTCGACCATTCCCGTCATAACGAACGAAATGGCGACGTAAAGTACCGTGCACACAATCAACGATGCCATCATGCCTCGCGGAAGATCCCTCTGCGGGTTTCTGCACTCCTCGGCAGTAGTAGATATCGCGTCAAAGCCAATATAGGCAAAGAAGACGGCGGAGACGCCTTTCAGCACACCTCCAATGCCATTGGGAGCGAACGGACTCCAGTTTTGAACATGGATGTAACGCGCGCCGACAATTATGACCAGTACAATGATCCCAAGTTTCAGATAGACCATTGCGTTCGAGGCCCGTTTCGATTCCTTGATTCCAATGTATACCAGCAGTGTGATTACGAACGTGATAGCCAGAGCTGGCAGATTGCAGTAGAGGTGAATGCCAAACAAGCTTGGCGATTTCAGAACCGCCAGGTAATTGGAAATGTCCGCCTTGCTGAAGTTCTGCAACTGGGCAATCTGATCCAAAGGCATGTTTTGTTGCACATAAGGCAGGACCTTATCGTAAGCGGCATGCGCCGAGCGGAAATCTGTCGTCAGGTATTCGGGAATATTGATACCGTAACCCTGCAGAAATGTCGTGAAATAGCCGCTCCACGAAATGGCGACTGCGATATTGCCGATGGCATATTCCATCAACAAATCCCATCCTATTATCCACGCGATTAACTCGCCAAAGCTGACATACGCATATGTGTAAGCCGAACCTGCCACGGGAATCATCGATGCAAACTCTGCATAGCAGAAGGCGGCAAATCCGCAGGCAATCGCCGTGAAGACAAAGAGCATGCTTACGGCCGGTCCGCCATCCGCGGCCGCATTGCCAATGGTCGAAAAGATACCTGCGCCGATGATCGCCGCAACACCGAGCAGCGTTAAATCCATCACTCCAAGGTTTCGCCTCAGCCCAACGCCGTGACCTTCTTCATCGTGAAGCCCGGCGGCCGCATCCGCCTGAATTTGCGTGATTGATTTAGTGCGAAACAGGGACGAGAATTTTGAAGGACTCCCCATTGGTTGATTGCTCCCTTTGTAAGCTGCTCTAGACATAGCTGCACCAATAATCCACTAATTGCTGAATCAGAGTCTCATACGCAGAACACACTCTTTTGGATTGTTTACGACCAGCCCGGAGTTGAATGTCACACGTCAAAGACTTGAAAAAATGATGCTAAAGCAAGCGGCAATGAAGACGCAAGTTAAATAAACTTCGATCAGCAGGAAATACGACGTTAACTGAAATCGGGGATCACGTTCGGTTAGATCTATTTGTGACTCACCATCTTGAATTTATGGGCAAAGCTTCCGACTGTTGCAACCAACTCTGATGGCTCGACCGGTTTACTTAAATGAGCTTGATAACCGGCCCTTAGTAACTGTTTCCTATCCTTCTCACCGGCGTATGCTGTTACGGCTATGGCCGGAACCTGCGCTGCGTAATTATCATCGAGCTGTCGAACTTTCCTTATCAGTGAATAACCGTCTTCATCCGGCATACCGATATCGCTGACCAGAACGTCAGGAGGTGAGCTCTTGATTACCCTCAGGGCATCAGCGACCGAACTTACCGTCTCCACCTGCGCTCCCTGACTCTCCAAAACGATGCCGATCAATTCGCGCGCGTCTTTCAGGTCATCAACCACCAAAACTCTTACACCGGTCAGGTCGTACGATTCCTCAGTTTCCGGCGCGGAATCTCTGACTGTTGCGTTGTTTTGATTGATAGTCTCTGATTCAACTGCCATTATGGGCAGCAGGACCGTGAACTCTGCGCCTTTGCCGGGGCCCTCGCTGTGCGCCATAACTCGGCCGCCGTGCAGCTCAACCAGATGCCGCACAATTGCCAGTCCAAGCCCGAGACCGCCGTGCGAGCGCGTGCTGGTTCCATCGGCCTGAGTAAATCTGTCGAAAACAAACGGCAGAAAATCGAGATTGATACCAACTCCCGTGTCCTTGACGGTGAATTTGATCTGTGAATCGGTGCGCTCCGAGCTCAGGCTGACCTTTCCGCCTTTTGGCGTAAATTTGATAGCGTTCGATAACAGATTCCAGACTATTTGCTGCAGCCGATTTTGATCGCCTTTAACCAGAGCACCTTCTGCATCGAGGTTTACGTCCAGTTTTATCTCCTTGGCTTCAGCGGCAGGCCGAACAGTCTCCAGCGCAGCAAAAATGGCAGAATTGAAATCAACCGGTTTTTGATCCAGGCGCAGTTTGCCCGTGATAATCCGTGAAACATCCAGAAGATCATTGATGAGCTGTGACTGTGATTTCGCATTGCGCTCAATTATCTCCAGCGCCTCCGCCGCTTTTTCGCCTTGCAGCCGACCTCTTCGAAGCAGCGCCGTCCACCCCAGAATCGCAGAAAGAGGTGTCCGCAGTTCGTGCGAAACAGTCGCTAAAAACTCGTCCTTGAGACGATTGGCTTCCGACAGCTCTGCCGCTCGTTGTTTTAACGATTCTTCCAGCTCCTGGCGTTTTATCAGTTGATCCCGGATTTCGTATTGACGGCGACGAGCTCGCAATGCGGCTTGCGTAGCGCTTATCAACGTGAAAATACCGGTTGGCCGCTCAATCATCATCGCGTTTGCTATGCGACTGAGTGTTTCCAGCGGGCTGGCCTCCTTGGGTCGTTTCCCGCCTGAACTGGTAAGAATAATAAGCGGAAAATCCGACCACGCAGGTTGTTGACCGATGGCATTGATCAAACACTCGACGGCGGGAACGGTCAGAGACTCAACGGTGATTAGCGCAGCCCCAGCACCCTTTAGCATGTAATCGCAAAGCTCTTCCATATCAGCACACGGATGCGTATTGAGGTTTGCCTCGTTTAGGGCTTTGCCGGTTATCTCAGCATCGCGTCCTACCGGAGCAAGAATCAGGACCGCTTCGTCCAGCGCTTTATCGTGTTCAACGTTGGTCATTGCCTTCCCTGGCTTAAAGATTCCTTGTTTCCCGTGTAGGTTGGAACCCCAGTAAGAACGCCGTGAAATTCTGTCAGCGGTTTACCAATCTTTATTCCGTCGCTCGACATACTAAGCTCGCGGATTGTGGTCTCGTGGGGACCAACACGTCTCTTAACAATAGATATGGCTTTGCGAATTCTGCCCTCCGCTTCGAAATGGCGAAGCAGCATTACAGTATCTGCCAGGTAACTGACATCAACTGGTGACGCCATCTGGCTTCCCATTAATCCGAATTGAGCCAGAACAATCAAAGTTATGACTCCTTTTTGATTAAGATACGTCAGCAATTCGTGCATCTGCGGGATCAAAAAACTAGCCTCGGGCATCGCCTGAAGATAGCCATTCAAAGTGTCGATCACCACGACTTGCACATCATCATCTTCCACGGCTCTGCATAGAACGTGAGAAAATTCCCCCGGCGAAAGTTCTGCAGGATCGACCTGGCGGATTAACAGTCTTCCTGCATCGATTTGTTTGGTTAGATCAAGTCCCAGACCTGCCCCACGCGTGTGATAACTGGACAGTCCTTCGTCAAAGAGATAGGCCGCGGCTCGATAACCGCGCTCTGCGGCCGATACAGCGACATTCAATGTGATAGATGATTTTCCAGAGCCAGCCGGTCCCATCACCAGAGTGCTGGTTCCCTTTTTCAGCCCACCACCAAGCAGGTTATCTAATTCCGGCAGTCCAGTGGAAAGTACCTCTTCAGAAACCGGCTGCCGGTAATCGGCCGCGATTAAACGAGGGTAAACTTTCACTCCGCCGGTTTCAATATTGAAATCATGAAATCCCCCGCGGAATTTGCTCGCGCGCAATTTAGTAAGGCGAAGACGCCGGCGATCATTGCCATATTGGATAGACACACTCTCAAGCGATAAAACGCCGTGTGCGATGCTGTGAAGGTGAAGATCGTTTTGACTCGAGGTTCTGTCATCCAGCAGCAGCACAGTACACTGGCGTCCGGCGAAATACTGCTTCAGCCCCAAAATCTGTCGTCGATAGCGGAGCGGCTCGCGCGCAAGCAACCGCATTTCAGATAGTGAGTCAAACGCCACTCTTGTCGGCTTGCTTCTTTCAACCGCTTCAAGAACCGCTTTCGTTGTGTCGCCCAGCTCAACTTCTGACGGGTGAAAGATTGTGTATTGTTCTTCTGGTTTGACAAACTCTTCCGTCGGCCCTAATTCAAAAATATCCAGGCCTTCCGCCGACCAGCCGTGAGAACGAACGACCGACTCCAGCTCCTCTCGGGTTTCGGACAATGAAACATACAAAACCGATTCGCCGAGACGAATACCCTCAAGAAGAAACTGCAGAGCTATTGTTGTTTTACCCGTGCCCGGGTCACCATCAATAAGATAAAGCCGGTTCGCCGGAAATCCACCACCGAGGATTTCGTCCAGACCTTCTATTCCGGTGGACAGTCTTGGGCTGGGATCCGTTGTGTGAACGGAGGCAGTGCCATTACTCATCTGAATAAATGTACCTGTTTTTGGTTTTTACTGGGGTTAAGTATCTGACTCAATTAATAACATAAAGTTTCGAAACTGTCATTACCAAACGCCGTGGCCCTTTGAGCAATGTCTTTCGCGTTTCACGATTATTGATTCAAAGCAGGATAGCTATAAAACGGATCGACAAACTGAAACAAAAAAGGGGTTACCGTGAAAAGTTCACGATAACCCGTCAAGAGCCGTTGTTGTTTGTGTCTATCTTCTTCGTCTCGTTGTAACGACCGGTCGGCGGCCGTAGTGGCGCACAACGCTGACGCTTCTGGATCGCGAAACGCTGCTCGGGCCGGGAACGTAGACGGTCTTTGCCGCAACGGGAATGTTTAGCACCGCGCCTGGATTAATTTGGTCGCCGTTTATCTGGTTCGCCGAACGGAGATCTTCAACCCTTACCTGATAAGCCGTGGCAACGTCGTTGAGGCTTTCACCCTGGAAAGAGCGATGAACACGCCAGGCAACTCGCTTGTCGACCGGCACCTGCTGCAGCGCCGCCATTGTCTGAGTACCTGATCCGCTAGGAACATATACCTTCTGCGCCAGCGATGGTGAGGTGGTCTGGTTTGAGAACTGTGGATTCAGCGACTGGATCTGGTCCAATGATGTTCCGGCGCAATCAGCAACTAACTGCAGGCTGACCTGACCGTTAACGTCTATCGCGTCGTATTTCAATGCCGGATCAAAATTCACGTTGAATCCGTATGCCTGGTAATCTTTCGCAACTGTGATGATCGCAAGTATGATCGGCACGTAGTTTCTGGTTTCGTTCGGAAGCAATCCTTTTGAATTGAGCTCCCAGAAATCGGGACGACCGTTTGCAACAATTGCTCGCATTACGCGGTTTTCGCCGGAATTGTATGCTGCCATTGCCAATGGCCAATCGTTGAACAGATAGTACAGGTCTCTGAGGTATTGGGCTGATGCTTCCGTCGAGCGGACGGGATCGCTTCGCTCGTCGATATACTGGTTCTCGTTCAAGCCGTAATCTGTACCCGTGTCCGGCATGAACTGCCACAGGCCGCGAGCTTTGACTCGTGAATCGATCTTTGGAAGCCAGGTGCTTTCAGCCTGCGCCAGGAAAACCATATCTGTCGGCAGTCCTTCGCGAGCAAATGTCTCTTTCGCAACCTGCAGATATTTTCCCGAACGCCCAAGAGCAGTCTGCATTGTCATCCTGCCGCGACCGGTTGCAGTAAAAAACGTAACCCAGTTTTCGATAGTCGGGTTCATTTCGAATTTCAAATCACCGGCGGCAAGCGACGCTGTTTCGTTCGATTCGGATTTGTCCTGCGAATCTTCTTTTTTCTCTTCTGTAACCGACTTAGGTGCGACTGCTGGACGACCTTCAGAGATCCGGTCCATCAAACCCTGATAGTATGCTTTCAATTCAGGGCTGGAACTTTGTGCGGCTCCGTCAGCCAGCGTATCAATAGCGACTTGGAAACTGTGGTGCTTTCGGGTAAACAGCGGCAGTTTGGTTACTGGTTCCGAGGCTGCTGGTGAACTAAATCCAGCCATGCTCATTGAATTTACATTGGAAAACATTGCCAATGATTTTCCAGTGGGGAAAACGAGTGCCCAGACTCCTGCGATTAAAAGAATCACGGCCTGGATATAAATATCTTTCGAAATTCGTTTGGAAAGTACACGCGCAGATAGAGATATCTTCATTAGGGTCAACAACAACTCCCGTATTTTGTTAGCTTTAGGTTTGTCAGTGTGAACTGAAACGGTAACGGCAGGACTATCTTTTATTCGTGTCTGTTATGGTTGAGAGCCACGACCGCTAACTAAACCCAGCATTTTATTTTGATGTATCGGCAAACTTTATCGAATTCAGTCCGTGCAGCAAGGTAATAAATCAGTAAGTTTTGCAATTTTGTGTTGCGGCGCCTGATTTATGTGCTGTAGCGCGACTGACCCGCGAAGCCTTTTTCAAAAGGCAACAGAGAGTTTGATGCGGATATCACTGTCGCGTTGTATCGACCGTCACAGTATAAATCCTCAGAGTGCTGTATAAATAAAATTGCATCGCTGGTGATGTCGCAAGATTGGTGTTGTGGCAACGATTAAAGAATCGGTCCGAGGTTTGACTTGGCAGATTAAGGGATTTATTCTGGTGGGTGCATTTCACAATGATTCAGAATGCATAAGCCGATACGAAGGCTTAAGAGATCATAACGCCCCGGCGCGCTATCGTGGCCGGTGGTGCAAGATAAGGCGTTTTATCACGGTGACTTCATCTAGCGATTTCGTTATTTTATCGGAGGAAATACCCTGGAAATGGAAACTATAAGTGCGGTTGAAAATCAACGAAACATCGAGCCCGAGCTCGTAGACGTTGAGACCGTCACCATCCGATTCGCCGGCGATTCCGGCGACGGTATGCAGTTGACGGGAACTCAGTTTACGAATACGACCGCGGTCGTGGGCAACGATATCAGTACCCTTCCTGACTTCCCTGCAGAAATTCGAGCTCCTGCCGGAAGTCTTCCCGGCGTCAGCGGCTTTCAGCTTAACTTCAGCAGCCACGACATTCGCACACCCGGCGACGAGCCGAACGTGCTGGTGGCAATGAATCCGGCGGCCTTGAAAGTGAATCTGCCTGACCTTGAACCCGGCGGAATCCTGATTGTCAATACAGACGCCTTCATCGAAGGAAATCTGAGCAAGGCCGGATATAAATCGAACCCTCTCGAGGACGGATCGCTGTCAGGTTATCGAACCTTCAAGCTGCCAATCACGACGCTGACAATCGCATCGTTGAAGGACGTCAATCTGCCGCACAAACAACTGGAGCGATGTAAGAACTTTTTCGCGCTCGGTCTGATGTACTGGCTGTATGACCGGCCATTGCAAACATCGTTGAAATGGATCGAATCGAAGTTCAAGACGCCTGAACTGGTCCAGGCAAACGCGACTGCGCTCAAGGCCGGTTTCGCATACGGCGAGAACGCAGAAGTCTTCACTCATCATTATCGAGTAAGAAAAGCAGCCATCGAGCCCGGTAAATATCGTAACATCACCGGCAACGAGGCGACCGCATTGGGATTCGTCGCGGCATCGCAGCTTGCCGGCCGGCCGCTCTATTATGGCAGCTATCCTATTACTCCGGCGTCTGACATTCTTCACGAGCTATCCAGACACAAGAACTTCGGCGTTAAGACGTTTCAGGCTGAAGACGAAATCGCAGCCGTCGCCGCGGCAATCGGCGCAGCATTCGCAGGCGATCTTGGTTTGACCGGTACAAGCGGTCCTGGTCTCGCTCTTAAATCGGAAGCAATCGGTCTGGCCGTAATGACGGAATTGCCGCTGGTGATTGTTGACGTTCAGCGCGGCGGACCGTCGACTGGACTTCCGACAAAGACTGAGCAAGCTGACTTGCTGCAAGCAATGTTTGGCCGCAACAGCGACTGTCCGGTTGCAATCGTTGCTCCGGCGACTCCGGCAGATTGTTTCTTTATGGCGGTCGAAGCATTCCGCATCGCAACCAAGCATATGCTTCCGGTTATCTACCTTTCTGACGGTTATCTGGCCAACGGCGCCGAGCCGTGGAAACTGCCGAAGTTAGAGGATCTGCCGAAATTCGAAGTCAAGTTCGCCAGTGATCCGAACGGCTTCTATCCCTACAAACGTGATCCGGAAACTTTGTCCAGACCCTGGGCAATTCCAGGAACAGCTGGACTCGAGCACCGCATTGGCGGAATTGAGAAAGAAGATATCACCGGTAACGTCTCGTACGATCCCGAAAACCACATGCACATGGTTCTGACTCGTGCAGAGAAGGTTGCGAGAATCGCCAACGACATTCCGGAGCTTGTAGTCAACGGAGCGCCCGAAGGCAAACTGCTGGTCGTCGGATGGGGCAGCACGTACGGTTCTATCACTTCTGCGGTGGAGAGCATGCAAGCCAAAGGTCGCAGCGTCTCAAGCATTCATTTGCGTCACCTGAATCCGTTCCCGCGCAATCTGGAAGAGATACTCAGACGATTTGAAAAGGTCGTCGTTCCTGAAATGAATATGGGTCAACTGGCAATGTTACTGCGGGCCAAGTATCTTCTGGACATCGTTTCGTTCCCGAAGGTCAAAGGCAAGCCGTTCAAGATATCAGAGCTGGTCAAGAAATTCGAGGAGTTATTAGGCTAAAGGAATTACTATGAGCACAAACGGTAAAACAATAAATGGCAATGGTGGCAACGGTCATGGAAATGGCCACTCTGATGTTCCCGCCCAGGTAGTTCAGCTTTCGCGAAAGGATTTCATCTCGGATCAGGAAGTCCGATGGTGTCCTG
>DASRDY010000280.1:0-28897 GCA_035652355.1 Blastocatellia bacterium | reverse complement strand
CGCAAGAATGCGCGCTGATGTGAAAGCGCTCGATTCTTACGATGCGAAGAAAGCCGCAGCGCTATTTGAAAAGTTCGTAAAGAACCAGACGTGGCAATGTCCGACGCTGACTGTACTGCGAAGCTCGGCATATCTTGATGATAACCGCTTTACCAGCGATGGTCGAATTCGTTATATGCCAATGCAAATCAGGAATCGGTGGATACAACGGGTCAATTCGATTAACCGCGACTTCTCTGATCAGAAAAGAGTTTTTCAAAAGGAGATCCTAATCGTAGGAGCTATGAATCGCGCCCGCGTTCCGATAATAGCCGGCACCGACACGGGCAATCCTTTCTGTTTTCCGGGATTCAGCCTGCACGACGAGCTGGCATTGCTGGTGATCGCGGGTTTGTCGCCAATGGAAGCGTTGCAGACGGCAACAATTAATCCGGCAAAATACCTGGGAATGGAGCAGTCGCTTGGAAGCATCGAAAAAGGCAAACTGGCGGACATAGTCTTGCTGGATGCCGATCCGTTGCAGGAGATCAAAAATACCCAGAAAATAGATTCGGTCATTGAAAACGGACGCTTGTATGATCGAAAGGCGTTGAACAGGATGCTCAGCGAGGCCGAGGGTAGGGCTGGGATAAGGTGACCGGGTCGTTACAGGTGCGCGCTAACAGAACTGTAGGGGCAGGGCTCGTCCCTGCCCGGATCGGGCGAAGCACGATGAAGTGGTTTTTACAGACATTTAATTGCCTTTCGGCAATCCGGGCAGGGACGAGCCCTGCCCCTACAGTCTGACCATTATTTTATGGCAACAACGGCGTTTAGCCATTTGATGTCACAGTTTCTCGGGCCGACTGATCATACCTTTCATTCCTAAAAGATGCTCCATTTGACAGATTCTGTTAATATCAACGTTAGCCCGCAACGCAACTCTTTGCGAATCGTCATAATCTATTTCGTCTAACTTCTGGAGGTCTAAATGGTCAAAATATTGATCGTCACATTAATGATTGGTGCCAGCGCTGGTCTTTGCTTCGCGCAGGCCAGCGGCAATATTGGTTATTCGCAAAATGGCGGATACAGCCGAGCTAAACAGAACGAGCGTAACAAACGCGGAACCGCTCAAACCGATTTGCCTCCAAACCCAACAGGAATGTTTATTGAGGCGAGCGTTCTGATGAACGTAAAGGCCGATGAATATGTGGCCGTGTTCGGCATTGCCCAGGAATGCACCACCGTTCCCGAATGCAATCAGAAAATGGATGCTGTTGTTACGGAATTCTCAGGTAATCTGGTGCAGATGGGAATCAACCGCGACGATATGTTCGTTGATTTTGTGACACAGAATAGGATCTACGGATACAAACTGATGGGCGATGTAGCCAAAGAAGATCTGGTCGGCTTTGAACTGAAGAAGAACGTGTCGGTTCATTATAAAGACAAAGCCATGCTGGATAAGTTGATAGTGACGGCTTCGCGCTCAAGGGTTTACGATCTGATCAAAGTCGATTACATCGTAAAGGACCAAAGCGCGATTCAGGATCGCCTGATGCAGGAAGCGGCCCGAATCATCAAACAGAAAGCAGCCAGATACGAAAATCTGCTAGGCATAAAACTCGAAGGACGTGGACAGGTTTACGCGGAAAAGCCCAGCATTTATTACCCGACTTATCTTTATGATTCGTATGTTGCCCAGGAATCAGAAGGGATACAGAACACCTATAGCCGGGATCGCTACACCATTCAAAACGCGCGAAAGAGCGCGACGATGTTCTTCAACGGTTTGGATGCGGATGGGTTCGATTATGTAATCAATCCCGTTTTGCTTGAGCCGGTCGTGCAGTTTACACTTTACCTTAAGATTAAGTACGATACGGATCAGCCAAAGCCGTCAAAATAACGATTTGTCGAAATGGCTGAAACCCCAGAGCAATGTCCGCCACTTACGGGTTGAGCGAGACATTTACTGGAGAAAACAAATATGAAGGGCAACAGGTTGGTTCGACATTTGATAATGGTCGCAATCGCCATCACGGCTTTTGCGATATCCGGATCGGCGGCTCAGAAGAATCGTGGGGATCGGGGACTGACTTGCAATGACGATTCCAATTGGAATGATCGGCTGGTTTCGCATTGCGAGATAAGGGAAGAGACGATCAGCGGCGCCGGCTCAATCTCAGTTGACGGCCGGCAGAACGGCGGCGTCACGGTCAGAGGCTGGGATCAGAATAACATCCTTGTCCGTTCGCGAGTTCAGGCTGCTGCATCGACCGAGCAGGAAGCTCGCGATCTGGCAGGCGAGATCAGCATCAGAACCAGCGGTGGTCGAATCTATCCGGAGGGTCCTTCCACCGGAAGATACAAACAATGGTCGGTAAATTTTGAGGTGTTTGTACCACGCCATACCGACTTATCGTTAAGAGCGCATAACGGCGGAATCAGTATTTCCGAAGTCAACGGCCGGATCGAGTTTGAAACCATGAATGGAGGCGTTACCTTAAATCGCCTGGCTGGGAATGTTCGAGGCAACACTACTAACGGCGGTCTCAACATTATCCTGGATGGCGATCACTGGGACGGCGAAGGCATGGACGTGTGGACGACGAACGGTGGTGTGACGATAGGCGTGCCCGAGAACTATTCTGCTCACCTGGAAACCAGCACCGTGAATGGTGGGCTGAACTTTGGGTTTCCAATCACTCTCCAGGGAAGACTAAACAGAGATATATCGATTGATCTGGGCTCTGGCGGAGCGACTTTGAAGGCTGTGACGACGAATGGCGGAGTAGACATACGTCGTCGCTAGAGGATGGATCAAACGAGGACGCAGAAGGCATTGGGGTATTGTGCTTCCTGCGTTTACCTCTTTTAGCGTGATGATTGATAGCTCAGAATTGTGATCGATCTAGCCGGAAAACCCGCCTGACTGATTTGGTCGAAAGAGGCTGATGGGCTCGCCAACCGAACAATACGGTTCATATCTGAAGCCGAATATCTGAACACAGCTTTGAGCGCGCCTGAATACCCACTCAACTCTAAATGCGGTTGCTGAGTTTGCAGACTCTTGTTGATTACAATCAGAGTAAGATCGTTGGTCTTTGAATCAACCGATGCGTAAACCGATACCACATCCTGATTGCTGGAGTGAGCGCCCACGGAAATGTCGCCAAAGTGAGACCCTTGCCCATCGTAGTTTAGATAACATTTGAAGGCGAATTCGGTAGGACTTCCGAAGAAATGCTTTGATCCGGCGTTCCAGAATGCTGCCATGTCCAGGCCTTCACGACCGAATATTCCGAGAACATCGGCTTGCGCAAGCGACGAAGACATCGCCCCAAACGGACCCCAGCGGTATTCGGTGATTGCTATCTTGGTTCCTGGATAGTCTTTCGCGACTATCTCCTTAAGCCAGGGAATCAACCGCACCGGTTGCTTAATCCATGACTCATCGTCGTATGTATTGTCCCAGAGAGCACGCGTCGAACGCAGCCGCGCCGCCTGAATGTCCTGATCGCCTTCATCTTCGGTATCCAGAACAATTCTCTGACGATCTTTGCCCGCGCGCGTTTCAGGGTAGAAATGAACATCGACATAGTCGAGCAGTCGATGGCCCGACTGCTTCTCGGCTTTTTGCATCTCCTGAAGATACCATTCAAGAAAGGGAACACCACCGTGCGCTTTTCGATCTACGCCGAACTCGAAATTATCGAGCGCAGAATTGAAGAACGAGCTCCAATGCGAGAGAACAGGTCCAGTCACTTGAGCATCTGGATCGACTGATTTGATCATCGCTGCATATTGCCTGGACAGCGAGAAGATCTCGTCATAGCCAACCGGTTTCGGATGAAGATCACGATGAATTTCATGCCAGAGGCTTGGCTCGTTGTCTAAAGAATAGAATCGAATGCCTCCCGCACTTGCAGGACCATAGCTCTTAACGATCTGTCTGATCCAGTCACGCTGGAAAGCTATGTCAGCGGGTAGGCTTGCGTCCCCGGGATCGTTTGCTACAGGAGTGTTGTCAGGCTTAAATCCATCACCAGCATCTTTGTCTTCAGGTGCGACAGAATGTTGTGGACCGTATTTGGCTACCGAGAAACTTTTCGATTCCGAGTCTTTCGCTACCCAGCCTATCATCGGAATCGTAATCAGAGACTCTGTTCCTGCCTCTTTGTTTCCCCGGATAAACAGTTCGTAATCTTTGTACTTCCAATCTTCAGGAGCGCGATCGCGGCCGCTCTTCAGGTTCTGAAAGTACCAATCGGCTGCGGTGCTGGTCGTGTCTTCTTTCCAGTTGTAGGTCGTGGCGCGATTGCCGCCCCAGCGATTGAGCTTGATATTCAAATCGTGCAGGGTTCGCGGAAGAGCCTCATTCAGTCCATAAATATAAGGACTGATCGGGTGGCGATCCGACTTGGCGTCCACAATCAAGAGGACTTGACTGTTTGCACGGGAGTACTTTGGTGATGGGATAATGATCAATCCCAGCATCGCGATCAGAAGCAATACTCTAAACGGATTCGAAACGATGGCCGGACTGCTGTGATCTAAATGTTCCACGTGCCACAAATTATTCACGGCTAAAGACTTCACCTTGAATCTATCGGCAAAATGAAACGAAGAAATTAGGTGGAAATGACTCAACCAACGACCGCAAAAATAGATTACCAGCAACGTTAATAAACCTGCGCAATCTGAAAAGATTGCCCTACCTACTGCCGATAAATCAGATAGATAAGAGTGTATAAAGGCGGACTCTACGAATGGTAGCCAGAATGAAGCAGAACCTGATGCTGGTCGGATGGAAGATAGCCCCAATGCTTGCGGGCGAAATTGCAGCCGACCGTTATCCGCGGACAGATTTTTTCGAATTGTCGAGAAGGTTGGACGCAAAGATACTTTCATTCAACGAGATCGAACAGGAAGCCGATTGGCTAATTCAAATGGCACGGAAAATCGGCGGTAAACAACTGGCGCTGGCCGTTGCAGGCTTTCGCCATCGCAGCGAATTCGACGTAGTCTTTACATCCGGTGAGGACATTGGAATCCCCTTGGCTATATTCCTGAAACTGGCCGGCATTCGCAAACACCATTTGATGATCGGTCACAGGCTCTCGCCTATGAAAAAGGCTCTGCTATGGCGGCTCTTCAAACTGCATACGCATATATCAAAGGTTTTAGTTTATTCGGCCACCCAGCGCGACACCGTTCTTAGCAAACTGCATGCTCCAAGAGAGTCTGTGGTTCAGATACCGTTCATGGCCGACCAGAACTTCTTTCGGCCGATGCCAGAGATTCAAGAGAAGCATCAGATCTGCTCGGTTGGACTGGAGTGGCGCGACTATCCTACGTTGATCGAAGCCGCACAGAACCTTGATTGCCAGGTGAAAATCGCAGCCGCTAGTTTATGGTCAAAACACAAGAACGAAACCGAGGAACAGCCTCTTCCGCCAAATGTCGATGCCCGGGGATATAAGTACCCGGAGCTTCGTCAGCTGTATGCAGAGTCAAAGATCGTTGTTATACCGCTCTACCAAAATGATTTTCAGGCGGGCATCACATCGATCCTAGAAGCAATGGCGATGGCAAAGCCCTTGATTCTTACGCGGACCATTGGACAAACGGACACGATAGTCGATGGCGAAACAGGCGTCTATGTTGAGCCCGGCGACGTTGAAGGATTGCGGCAAAAGATCAAGCACCTGCTGAACAACGAAGCAGAACGACGACGACTAGGTTGCAACGCCAGACGCGCATTCGAAGAGCAGTTTACGCTGGATCACCTTGTCGAACGAATTGGTGAGTTGGCCTGATGGCGGAAACATTGCACCTGTTAACAACAGCGTCAGCTATGATCGGCGGAGCAATCCTGGTTTTCTGCACTGCCTGCTGTCTTTATCTGTTTGTAATAATTCTTGCAGGTTTCTACGCCAAACGGCGACGCAAGGATGGCTACACCAACTCGGAACTCACTTTCGCTCTACTGATTCCGGCGCACGATGAAGAGTTATTGATCGGGCAGACAGTGGCGAGCGCGAAACAAATAGATTATCCAGCAGACAAATTCAAAGTTTTTGTAGTCGCAGACAACTGCACGGACTCGACTGCAGCACGCGCGTCTGAAGCGGGCGCGAACGTGTTTGAACGGACCGATAGTCACAATCGAGGAAAAGGTCACGCGCTGGTGGCTGGCTTAAAGCACATCTTCGAGTCAATGCCGTCGGTAGATGCGGTTGCCATTGTCGATGCCGACACGCAGATTGATCCGGCTTTTCTTTCTGCCATGAGCGACTCAATTGCAGCCGGTGAATGCGCGATCCAGGGAGTCTATCTTGGATCCAACCAGCATGATTCGTGGCGAACAGAGCTTTTGCAGCTTGCCTGGTCATTGTTTAACTACCTGCGACCACTGGGCAGAACAACGCTCGGATTTTCCGCGAGTCTTCTGGGTAATGGAATGTGTTTCCGGGCCGATCTGTTGAAAAGCCGCAGTTGGAGCGCATTTTCAATCACCGAAGATATCGAGTACGGTATACAGCTTTTGCTGGCGGGAAAGCGCGTTGGATTCAATCAGGATGCACGTGTATTCGGTCAGATGGCAAAAACAGCCGACCAGGCGAAATCGCAAAGACTGCGCTGGGAAAAAGGACGCCTGGCGATTCTGAAACAATTTGCCGCGCCGCTGCTGAAGCGAACTTTCTTCCACGTCGACTTAGCCGCCGCAGAGATGCTGGTCGATATGATCACCCCACCATTGGCCGTCATTGTATCTTTGAGTTTGTCTGCGGCAATCCTTTTAGCGATTGGTTCGTTCAAACTTGCCGTTCTGGTTACTGTCCCGATTGCTCTGCTGGTCGGGTGCGTTTTGATGGGATTCATTACAGTTGGACCTTCCTGGCAATTGCTTCGCTCACTTATCTACGCTCCTGTATATATTATCTGGAAACTGATTTTATACGCGGCGCAAATGATCCGACCTAACCGCCGAATGGAATGGGTCAGGACCTCAAGACATAACTAAATCGTCGCTTAGACCTTGAAGACTCACGTAAAAACTCAAGAGGGCAGAAGCTGACCTATAGTAGAATAGGTATGTTTCTTGAGGCGAAGGCAGGATGTTCGGCATCAGAAGCGAGAGATGCCAGCATCTGATATTCTCAGAGAGGGGCTAACGACGAGAGAGTTCGCTATCAGCCGCTACACAACGATCCGCGGGATAGGTCAGAAATCCACCGAAGCGGGTGAAACGGACGAAGCGGTGTCAATTATTTTGTGTAAACGAATCTTAGCATGTGAAGAATAACGCGGAGGTTTTCAGCCAGTCTTTAGAGTCGACACCACGATTTATGTTTGTTTTGGAGAAATGGATTCACGCCAGGGAGCTGGCTTTTTCGCAGCGCGATGACAACCGTCGGGTTCGTCCTTTCGATTGGGGGGCCGAATATTTGATCGAACACAGTTCACAGTCCGCAGTCGCCTCCCGCGGTAATGGTGTTGTTAAATCTCAAATAACCGATCCCAGAGATTTTCTCAATCAATACTGCGAAAATGCAATTAAGCACAGCGATCAGTTTTTTGCCGCCGAGCCGACAGATGATTACGAGCTTAATGACGATCTTCTGAGCTTTCCCAGCGCGCTGGCATCGTCTGATAAATCGAATGACACGGTCTATGGACGCTTTTTCCCTTCATCAAACAAAAGCTGCGCGGTGATTGTCCTACCGCAATGGAACGCGGACGCGCAGGGTCATATCAACCTATGTCGGCTGCTGGCAAGATTCGGTATCGCAGCTTTGCGATTGAGCCTTCCTTATCACCATCAACGACGGCCCGCGCAAATGGAACGTTCTGAACATCTGGTGTGCTCAAACATCGGGCTTACTTTGCATTCAAATCGCCAGGCCGTTCTGGATACGCGCCGCGCGGCAGACTGGCTGGAACGACAGGGGTATGCCCGCATCGGAATTATGGGAACCAGCATCGGTTCCTGCGTGGCATTCCTGACAATGGCACACGACCGACGAATAAACACAGGAGTCTTTAATCATGCCTCCAGTTACTTTGCCGACGTTGTGTGGAACGGATTATCGACGAGGCACGTCCGCCAGGGACTTGAAACCGATGTGTCGATTGACGAGTTGCGAAAGTTCTGGGCTGTTTTGAGCCCCCAGACGTTCATCTCGCGCATGAAAAATCGCGATCACAAGAGTTTGATAATATCGGGGCGGTACGATCTGTCTTTTCCGTTTGATTTGACGATGCAGGCAATCTCTGAATTCCGCAAACACAACATACCCGTTCGGCACGTGGTCTTACCCTGCGGGCATTACACACTCGGCACATTCCCGTTCGCCTATATCGACGCGTTCCTCATCACAAGTTATTTCAGAAAGTATTTGCGTCCGTGAATTGCGGCAATGTGACGGCAAGGCACAGATCTTACCTTGCAGGCGCCAAAGTCGACGGCCTGAACAGTCGCGGAGCCTTCAGCAGTGGACCGACGGCCGGAACACTCTCGATCACCACAGTTTGCCCCAATGACAATTCGCTGCCTTCCTTCGAGGCATTGAGTAATCGCAAGGCCGAATCTGCGGCGTGACGAACCTCTTCATCAGGATCGCCCTTCGCCGATGCTTCCAATGGCTTAAGAATTTTTTGGCTGCAGATGTCCAGTTTGCCCAGCGCGGTCGCAACTGCCTGGCGCACTTCTGGCTCTTCGTCGTTCAGTCGTACCAGCAGAGCCTGCACAGCTAAACTGCTCTTCGTTCCCGAATCGCCAAGGAACTCTGCGGCTTTTACTCTGATTCCGGTTGTTTCGTCATTCAGCTTTTCGCACAGGGCGGTGATCAGTCGTTTATCTGTCTTGTCGCGATATCCACGAAGAGCCAGGAAAGCAGCTTCGCGCATCCCGACAGAATCGTCGTACAAGAGATCTAACAATGTTGTAAAGCTGGAGTCGGATTTTTCGGCTCTTGCTGCTATCAAGTCTGCCGCTGCCTCTCTTACGTGATCGTTTTCATCCGACAGTCTGGTGCAGAGGGATCTTAAAACACTCTCGTCATCAGCACCGTTGTTGATCGCGTACACGGCGCAGTGACGCAACTCCCAATCTGTGCTGTCCAGCCACGAAGCGATAATTGACATCGCCTGACTGTTAGTAGTTCCCGATTCTATTAACACCAGGGCCGCCGCTCGCCTGGCATGATGATTCTTTGAATCCAATGTAGCGCAAAGTAACTGGTTAACCCATTCTTCCGTCTTAACAACCTTGGTCAGGCTGACGATGGCCGCGGAACGAACCTCAGGCGCTGGATCGTGCAGTCGTTCGCAGATACACTTTATGACTTCCTTGCTGCTTTTGACGATCTTGTCAGCCGATTCTATTATCGCGCACCGAGCGGCAGGTTGACCGTGTCGAACAAACCTGATTAATGTTTGTTCGACGAAATCATTTTCCTCGGCTAAATGTCGCAAGACTCCAATCAATGCTTCGCGACCAACTTCGGTAGTTTCGCCCAGCGATCGAATCATTAAAGTAACAACCTTGTTGTGCTGTTTTCCCATCCGGTGCAAAACGCCGATGATTGACTTGCGTAAATTCTCGTTGCTCTTGTCAAGGAAACGAATCATCAGTTGCAGAGTCTCGTCTCCCACGCTCGCAAGTCGCGTCAGTACTTTTATAGCGGCTTCGCCCAGGTCGCCTGTTCCACCGGTAATGTTTGCGATCAGCACCTCTTCGACCTGTTTGTCGCCATTCTCAACCTGGGTGCTTAACAGTCTGAAGGCAGTCTGCCGAACTTCATTAATCGGGTCGTTCAGCATCAGGCACAGATCCTTGGTAACATTCCTGCCGGTAGCATAAAGGACTTCGGCTGCCGCGATTCGGGTGCGCGAATCACTGTCATGCATCTGTTTTTCAAGCTTCGAAGTGATGGTCTCGGAAAGCGGTTGCAGTAAAATCAGGGATTGCGCAGCCCAGTCTTCTGTAAGGTACCGATCCGATATCGTTGTCGCAAGCTGTTCTTTCGTTTTCGCCGAAGAACCAGGGTCAAGATAGATCAGTCGCACCGCAAGCTGAATCTGGAACGGCATTGGAACGGACGGCCGACCGAACAGTCGCCGTTTATCGGTAGAACAGTTTGCTGCGAGTATTGCGCCGATTAAATCATCAAGCTGAAAATCGGGTCTGAATGCTCCCTTCAGAGATGCTTCCCAATCGGGAGTTTGAATTATTTCTTTAGCCACTATACCCTCACCAAACAAGGAAATCCGACCCCTCCACAGTCATTAATCGGTTAAGTTTAAGAAAACATTAGATAAAGTGGCCGAAAACCGTTCACCTGTTCGCGGTTGACGCGTATCTGCTACAATCTATTGGCGAAATATGGCGCTGTAATCACAATTATCGATTTATCCTCTCGATTTGAATGAGCAAAGACAGCAACAAACAGGAGATAATTGATCCGGTTGCGCAGTTCCGACGACGCCTGCGGATTGTGATTGTTCTGTCGTTGATCACGATAGGACTGGCAACGATCATAATGTTTCAAAGCTCATTCCGGAACAATCTGGCCCCAACTGCATCAGGCGACATTCTCTGGCTTTATACGCTTTCGGTAATCAACTTCCTTGCGTTTGCAGTGTTTTTCATGGTGCTTGGTCGCAACGTCCTGAAATTGATGCGAGAGCGTGCCAGCAATCAAGTCGGAGCTCGCTTTAAAACTCAACTGGTACTATTCTCAATTGCAATCTCACTGTTGCCCCTGATTTTTCTGTTCTTCTCGACCTATGGACTAATAAACCGCAGCATTGATAAATGGTTTTCGGCACCGGCTCGTAAAACGGTTGATAACGCGAATGAAGTTCAAGAGGAGTATCGCACGCAATCTTCGGACCTGCTCTACCTGAAAGCGAAGGAAGTAGCGTTGCGGTTAAATCAGGATGACGAAGAATGGGGATCCGATACCTGGATCAGCAACCTGACAACCTGGACTGCTACTAGCAAGCCCGCTTACATCGAGGTTTTCAGTAACAGTCAATTTTATAATACTCCCCGTTCAAATTTGGCGAGCTTTGGTCCGGAAGTCGCGGCAGTCCTCTCAGAGGCGGAGAACGAAGCCCGTGCAGGTCGATCAGAAAGAAAATCATTTTCGAATCAAAACAAGGACAGATTTTTTGATGTGGCCTGGGTTTGCGAAGACGGAACAAGTGTAGTTCTGGTCAGCGAAATCCCACGGGATGTTGCATCCAAACTCGCGGATATCAGCACATATCGGGACCGGTACACCGATTTATCAGCTCAGAGCAAGAGTATCAGAACGATGACTATTCTCATTCTGGCATCGATAACTCTCTTGCTGCTGTTTGGGGCAATGTGGTTTGCGTTATATATGGCGCGCGGAATTACAGAGCCAATCACTGAACTTGTTAAAGCTACAGACCAGGTTGCGCACGGAAATCTTGATTATCGAGTCAGAAGCCAGGCAAAGGGTGAGCTTGCCCTTTTGGTATCTTCGTTTAACCAGATGTCAGAAGAACTGCTGGCAAATCGAGCGCAATTGGAAAAATCGACTTCCGAACTGCAGACAATCAATCTCCAATTAGAGGAAAGGCGCGGCTATATTGAAACGATCCTTCAAAGCCTTTCGACAGGAGTAATCACAGTCGACAATGGTGAAAGACTTACGACCATCAACGACCGCGCGGTCTCTCTTCTTCAACTTGAGGCGCGCCCCGCGATCGAGACGCCGCTGAGTGATTTTCTTGGAGCAGACAATTATCTCGCCGTGGCGAAGCTGATTCGGCAGGCAAGGCGAATGGGTAACATCACACGTGAAGTCACACTTGAGCGTCGCGACGGTTCGACGTTGCCTACCGCAACGTCAATCACACCCCTGAAAGGCGCAGACAGAAAATATCAGGGCACAGTGATAATGATTGAGGATTTAACTGAGCTGATCAAAGCGCAACGCTCGGCCGCGTGGAGCGAGGTGGCGCGCAGGATGGCTCACGAAATAAAGAATCCCCTTACTCCGATCCAGCTCTCCGCAGAGAGAATTGCGCGTAAATTCAGGCGCAATACAGGCGATTTGAGCCTTTCTCAGGTCGAGCCCGTGATCAGCGAAGGAACAGAAACAATTATACGTGAGGTCGGAACGTTGAAGCGTATGGTAGACGAGTTCTCGAAATTCGCCAGGCTGCCAAAAGCCAAACCTGCTCCTACTTCTCTGAATACTGTCGTTGAAAATGCTATTGCCCTTTATAAAGACCGCACAAACGGCATCCGCATATCTGAAGCCCTCGACCCGGAAATTCCGGAGCTGAGCCTCGACGCCGACCAGTTCAAGCAGGTTCTGGTAAATCTGATAGACAACGCGATTGAAGCAATACACGACAATGGAGATACAGCGGGGCAGATCGAAGTTCAGACTCGCCATCAACTAAGCGAAGGCAAGGCGCGACTCGTAATATCTGACAGCGGACACGGCGTTGCCCCTGAGGATAGGGACAAATTATTCCTGCCGTACTTCTCTACGAAAAAGCGGGATACCGGGTTGGGCTTGGCCATTGTCAATCACATTGTCGCCGAGCATGGCGGTCGAATATTTGTTGAGGATAATCACCCAAGGGGCGCGAGGTTTGTTGTTGAGCTGCCGACGTGAAAAGAGTGCAACTGGCTGGTTAGTGTGTTGCTGGCTAACCTTATCCAAATCAGCAACAGGCTGGCAGCCTGGTTTATGACCACTTTAAAGCCACCTGCAAACATTCGTAGATGACGCTTCCGAATGCTATATTAAACAACTGGTCATCATAGGTTCAGTGGTTAGGTATGTCTAATTCGATTCTGGTTGTTGACGATGAACGAGGAATAAGACAGTCGCTGCGAGGCGTGCTGGAAGATGAAGGTTTCACCGTAGATACGGCTGAGAGCGGTGAAGAGTGCCTGCAATTATTCGATAAACGAATTTATTCGTGCGTGCTCCTCGATATATGGTTGCCGGGAATTGATGGTCTTGAAACCCTGGAACGTCTGCGGAGTACATATCCTGATGCCGTAGTCGTGATGATCTCTGGTCACGGAAACATAGAGACGGCTGTTCGCGCCACGAAGCTTGGCGCGTTTGATTTTATCGAAAAGCCTCTTTCTCTGGATAAAACGATCCTGGTTGTAAAAAACGCACTACGCCAAAAGCAATTGGAATTGGATAATGCCGCGCTTCGCGACCAGATGGCCAAAGAATATGTGATGGTCGGCGATAGCGTCCCGATGCGAGCGCTCCGTCATCAGATCTCGATTGTCGCACCCACTAACGGTCGGGTATTGATTTACGGCGAATCGGGTACGGGCAAGGAATTGGTAGCTCGGGCCATTCATCAAGCCAGCCTTCGCACGTCTGCGCCGTTCGTCGAAGTCAATTGCGCGGCTATTCCTGAGGAACTGATCGAATCGGAATTGTTCGGACACGTCAAGGGCGCATTCACCGGCGCTACCGGGCGAGTTGGAAAGTTCGAACAAGCTGACGGCGCTACGCTCTTCCTGGACGAAGTCGGTGATATGAGTTTGAAGACCCAGGCGAAGGTTTTGCGCGCCCTGGAGGAGCAACGCTTCGAGCCTGTGGGCGGCTCAACCGCAATCTCGGTGGATGTTCGTGTGATCGCCGCAACAAACAAACGGCTGGAAGAAGAAATCGAAAAAGGCACGTTCCGTGCCGACTTGCTCTACAGACTAAACGTTATACCGTTTCAAATTCCTCCCTTAAGAGAACGCTTGGAAGATCTGCTGCCGCTGGTGGAGTATTTTAATAACCGCTATTGTCAGGAGTACAACAAAGAACCGAAAAGGTTCAGCCGCGACGCCATGGATGCGATGCGAAATTATCTGTGGCCCGGCAACGTGCGCGAATTGAAGAACACCATTGAGCGAGTCGTTATCCTACATTCCAAAACGGAGATTACCGCGGAAGATCTGCCGAGTTTGAAGGGCGAAGCGCCCGCCGCTTCGAGTTTCAATTTCAATTCATATCGCGAGGCGAGTCAGGTTTACGAACGAGAATTCATCACGCGCAAGCTCGCTGAGTGCGAAGGCAACGTCACGAAGACTGCGGAAATTATGGGCATCGACCGAAGCCATTTATACAGAAGAATGAAGTCACTGGGACTGACAGCTGCCAAGTCTACCTAAAGCTGCCTGCCCGAGCGTGAAAACCCGAAATCGATCAGTCCGCTGTACCATTAAATGGCATTATAACCAACGCTTCTTGCCTCGCGTTTCCAGTTATTTACCTGACACCGGCAATTGCTGACTAATGGAAACTCCGAAACTGCCGATGTCGTCTTCACGGCATTGTGCTTGCTGAATATAGGTCGAGTGCGAAGTCGGCGGCTAATTTGAGACTTTAGCGTTTGAATAATGAAAAGCCTGACTGGAAAAATCACACTGAATAATGTTCGCAGATTCGTTAAGCCGATACCGGTTCTCGGAACTGTGGTTGTTCTCGGCACCGCCTTCCCATTAATTCGGCGCAAAGGTGTGGTTTTTGGCTGTCTCGATCTGACGCTGGATATTCTGCCTATTGTCAGTATTGCAAAGGGAACTCTCGAGTTGTTTACAGGAGAACTGATACCGGACAAGAAAACGGTATCAGTGAATGACTGCGGCCTGCATCAAGAGCTAATCGGCAACGAGGCGCCTGCCCAGATCGAACGCGCTGCTTAACGCATACCGGCCGGACTTGCCCATCCATCGACAAGAATCACTCTAAACGCGCTCCGTCTATCCAGATAGCCTACTGCCCGATTATCTGAACGAATGGCGCAAGACCCCAAATCCGATTGAAGTTCTTTAACCTGGCGATATCAAATGATCGGAGCGGCCGACCGCTTCCAAGTAACACTTGCCCACTGGCTGATTGGATGTCCCGTGCCAGTATCATCCCGGGCATTAGTGAGCCAAGCTCAACTTGCAACTCCACTCCTTTGTGGGCGGAATCCTGGCCGACGCATTTAACAAATGCAGGCATCAATTCGGGATCGAACAGGTGACCGCTGCCAGCCAGTATTGTTTGCATAGCCTGTCGACGGTCAGCATGCTCGTGTCCGTCCAAGGTTGTTGCCTCATCATAGGCGTTGGCGATGGCTATTATTCGTGCGCCAATAGGAATCGCAGTACCGGATATTGCGTCGGGATAGCCGCTGCCATCGTAATTCTCGTGATGTGCGCGGATCAGTCGGCCGACTTTTTCAAAGTGATCGCCGAAGTTGACTAACTCTTCGCCCAGAATTGTGTGCCTGCGCAACAGCTGCCTTTCCTCCGGAGTCAGGTCTTCTTCCTTCGCATTAATAATTCGTTTTGGGATACCTATCTGGCCAATATCATGCAGTTGCGCGGCTATCGCAACGATCTGGACATAATCGGCGCTCAACCCTATGTTGGCTGCAATGCCTTTCGCCAGCTCGGCGACTCTGATTGAGTGACTGCCAAGTTTCTGATCGTACGCCTCCAGCAGCCCGCTAAAGATATTGATGGAATTAACAAAGCTGACCTTAACCTGATCCAGCAGCCTTGCCAGCTCTTCAGTTCTTTCCTGTATTCGTTCCTCCAGTTTTTCATTCCATTCCTGGAGTTTATCATTCTGGGCAGCCGTCAGTATCTGCAATCGTTTGTTTTCCTGAATCAGCTTGAACCGCTCGACGGACTGGTCGATAACGCGACGAAGTTCGTTATCATCCCAGGGCTTTGACATAAACCGGTGAACTTCTCCGTGATTGATCGCGTCGATGGCGGCATTCATATCGGCGTAACCGGTCAGCAGCACCCTAGTGGTGTCCGGGCACATCTGCTTGACCCGGGTCAAGAACTCCACTCCGGTCATCTCTGGCATGCGGTGGTCGGAAACTACTAATGCAAATTTATGAAGCGCTGCTTTTTCGATCCCTGCTTTTCCACTGCTGGCGGTATGAACTTCATAGTCGTCTTCGAAAAGGCATCGCTGCAACGCGGCCAGGATATTCGGCTCGTCATCAACGAATAATATTTTCTGCTGTTCCATTACTAACTCTCCGTCAGATCCAAACTTTGAAATCAAAGTTAGGTACTGACATTCGCAAATGCATTCAGTGGTAATACCACGGTAAAAGTCGTGCCGCTGCCTCGCTCACTGGTAACTCTTATCTCGCCCTTATGTTTATTAACGATGCTGTAGGACATAGACAACCCGAGGCCAGTTCCTTTTCCGACCGGTTTTGTCGTATAGAAAGGCTCGAATATTTTCTTAATATTTTCTTCGGGAATGCCGCAGCCAGTATCGCTGACTTCCACAAAGATCGACTCCTCCGCCTTGAAGGTTTTGACGGCTATCTTCCCCTGGGACTCAATCGACTGACCCGCATTCATCAACAGATTAAGGAAGACCTGGTTTAACTGCATTGGATAGCAAAGAAGCGGCGGTATATTCCCCAGATCCGTCGTTACGGTCGCTTTGTACTTCAATTCGTTGTGAACGATATTCAATGTCGATTTTATGCCCTCGTTTATGTCCGACTGCTTTAGTTCCGCTTCGTCTACGCGAGAGAAAGTCTTCAGGTCTTTTACGATTTGTTGGACTCGCGTGGCGCCGTCTATCGATTGATCGACGACTGCTTTCAAATCTTTCAACACATAATCCATCTTCAGCTTTCGTCGCGTGTCGTTAAGCTCTGTAACCAGCGGCGTATAACCATTTCCTATCTGGTTGATAACCAGATCGACGGCATTCATGAATTTTTGCACGCGGTCGGTATAGCTATTGAGCGTGCACAAATTGCTGTAAACGAACCCTATAGGGTTATTGATTTCGTGCGCCATTCCGGCGGCCAACTGGCCTAGGCTGGCCATCTTCTCGTTCTGAAGAAGCTGTCCCTGTGTCGATTTCAGCTCAAGCAAGACATCTTCAAGCTCGTGGTTCTTCTTTCCCAACTCGCTATTGGCAGATTCCAACTCGGCAGTTCTTTCTTTGACTTTGCCTTCCAACTGCTGGTTCATTGCCTCGATTTCAGTTAGCACACGCTGCAGGTCCTGAGCCTGAGCTTCTTCTCTTCGTCGGCGATTCCATGCTGACACCCAGTTACGCGCTTTTTGGATAACCTCATCCCGCGTAAAGGGTTTATTCATATAATCCCAGTCATCCAGATGTCCCAGGCCAAACGCTTCGCCGATTTCGTCCAGACTGTACTGATTAAACGAAGTGACTATTGTGCACAGCACCTGGGGGTCTATGATTCTGATCTGGCGTATGGTTTCCAAACCGTCCATCCCACCAGGCATCTTCATATCGAAAAAGCCGCACGCTATCTGTTCGCCCTGCGACTTCAATTTTGCCACCAGCTCAACAGCCGTCGCACCCGAGTAGGCAATGTGTATTTTGTAACCCTGTTGCGAGAACTGCGCTTCGTGAGTGCCCGGAATGCACTTTCTTTGCCGGAGTTTAGCGGAGTCAGCCGACAGCAGTTCCTTGTATAACTCTACAAGGAATTCCTCGTCGTCAACAATCAGGATGTTGCTGTTGAACATTGCCGGCCAGAGCTCTCCAATCGTAAATCAGATAATCGTTTCTGTACATCAATGACCTAATGTAAGAATCGTCACTACTACCATCGGCAAAACCGCCTCTAACATCAGACACGTGAGCCAAAAAAGTTAAAAAATGATGCACTATCAGGCCTTTCGGAACAAACAGAGAATTTAAATAGCACTCTTTAGGCGGCTTAGCGATAAAATGAAAGCGTTCGATTCTCGCAAAGGAGGCGGTTTATGTCAGATCCGAGCGAAACTAACGGCAAACTCCAGCTTATGAAACAAGCCAGTGATGCGCTGGAAAACGCCATCAATTTTTTAGAAGAGGCTGGCGCGGTGGACGACATCGTTCTGTTATTAAGAACGGCTGAAAACAATCTCGAAGATGAAGTAATAAAGCTGGAGGATCAGCTTTCAGTTCAATGATTTACGCTAGTAACCTGCCGCCGTCGATTGCGATGACATCTCCGGTTATATAATCACTTCCTTCCAGCAGGAAAAGAATTGTCCGTGTGATATCTTCGGGCGAGCCCTCCTTCTTTAATACTGTCGGTTTCACCGCTTGCTCACGTTGTTCGGGAGTGTATCCTTCCGGCAGTAGCACAGGTCCCGGAGCAATTGCATTGACCTGAACATAGGGCCCAAGCGACTTCGCCATGGCTTTGGTTAACATAATTACGCCCGCTTTAGAGATGCAATATGGAACGAATCCGGTCCACGGCGTAATTCCGCCGACATCGGCGATGTTTATGATCTTGCCTTCCTTTTGTTTCAGCATCTGTTTGCCGGCAGCGAGGCAGCACAGATAAGGACCTTTGAGGTTGATCGAAATGTTAAGGTCAAAGTCTTCTTCCGTCAGCTCTGCAAAATCCCGGTGATAGAAGATCGCGGCATTGTTTATCAGAACGTCCACTCTGCCGTAGCGGTCAATCACCGTGTCAAATAAACGCTTAACGTTATCGCCCACCGAGACGTCCGCCTGAACGATAATCGCTTCGCCGCCATTTGATTGCATTTCGTTAAGCGTCTGCTGCGCCGCCAATGTAGACGAGTTATAATTGATGGCGACCTTCATCCCCTTGGCTGCAAGGGCAAGAGATATTGCTCGGCCGATACGGACTGCGCCACCGGTAACTAACGCGACTCTGCCTTGTAAGTTCATAAACGAATCTGTGTAGGTCTGCACAATGGCAGCATCGTGGCGTGGACTTTAATCCGCGCGAGTTATAAAGCGCTCAAGCTTGAGAGCAATGACCGACGTTACCTGCGGCCACGTGGTCTCTTTCCTCTGGGCGTGGCAACCCGAGCTTTTGCGTGAACCGAAATTCAAGCCACGGTATCGGACGTGTAATTGTACGGCAGGAGCGAAGATAATCAAGTCGAGCCTGCGTTTGACAAAAGGACAGTTACAGAATTCAATGTCTACATGACTCGGACCGCCGATCTCGACAAGTTTTGGACGATTCTCAGCGGGGGCTCTCGCCGCCAGAAGCGACGCATTGCCGAGCTAAATTCACTGCTTCAAAAAGCCGGAACTGCTCATACAGTGATCGCTGATACAGGATCAGTGCTTATTGAGGGAGAAATCTGGCGAGCTTGTTCTGACGCCAGAATTGAGAAAGGGCAACCAATCGTGGTGATCGGAACTGTTGGCGCTCTCGTGAAAGTTGAATCTGCGCCAGAGAAACAAAAGAAAAATTAATCTGTTCGCATAAGAATCGTAAAATTCTAAAAGTTTTTGTGGACCCGTAAAGAAATCTTGTGCTAATATTTCCCGACGAAACAGGTCCGCAAACCTTCCACCTATCACATCTGAACGAGAAACATAGATCGGATAGGTTATGTCAGAGTTCAATAAAGCAAAACAGGTACTAAGTACCGGACAAGTTACATTCCTCTTTTTGATGTTAATCTCGATACTGATAGTTTTCTTTGCTGCCGGGATCTGTGTCGGAAGATGGACTCAACCGAGTGCAGGAAAGGACGGTACCACGGCTTCGGTGAAGATGCAGAACATTCGGTACGTCCAGGACAATGTGGCGATTATTGATTCTTCCGTTCAAGCCAAAGAATTGGACAAGCAGGCTGTCACTCAATCAGTTTCAACTGCTGCGCAGAAATCCGAAGAGTCAAAGTTAACGACTGGCTACGCTGTCCAGGTTTCAACGATGCCGACATTCGAAGAAGCAGAAAGTCTGGTGACACAGTTACGACGCGACGGATTCAGCACCAGTCAGGCTCGCGTACCGCAGTCAGGTTCTGTCAACCAGATGTATTCAGTAGAGATCGGTCCTTATTACGACAAAACGAGTGCCGAGCAGGTTGTATCGCAACTGAAAAGCAAGGGACTGACCCGCAGCCGCACAATCGCTGTTTATACTCCGCGTGAGCGCAACACCGCGCGAGAATCCAGCGCAGCGGCGATTCCATCGGTGCAATAGAAGAAGCAAAAGAGACTCAGCGGGCTTTGCATCTCATCTTAACGTAGTTCGGACTCCACATCTTTGTCTGGATGCGCTGTTCCAGATCTGCCGTGTTCGAACATTCGCTTAACCCGCTGCGCATAGCCTCAGTCCCGACAGCCATCGCCACTGCTCGCGATACTTCTCTGACTTGTTCGAGTGCAGGGTAAAGTGAAGCGGCAGGATCGCGGCGCGCGGGTGAGAATTCGCTCAAGGCCCGTGCAGCCGCGACGAACATTGCATTTGTTACACGTCTTGCTTTGGCGGATATCACGCCCAGACCGACGCCGGGAAAGATGAAGGCGTTGTTGCATTGACCGATCGTTATTTCTCGGTCACCAAATCGTACCGGTGGGAAAGGACTGCCCGTCGCGACCAGTGCTCGTCCCTCGCTCCAGGAAATAATATCTTCTGGAATGGCTTCGCTCTTCGAGGTTGGATTCGAAAGCGGAAAGATAATCGGTCGCTCGTTTTGCTTCGCCATTTCACGAACAACTGCTTCCGAAAACGACCCGGGTTGAGCAGCGGTCCCAATCAGTATTGTAGGATGGGCATTTTTCACAACATCAAGCAACGAATATTGTCCGGGCTTTTCCGTTTTCCAGGAGCTGAGACTCTCTACCGGTTTAGCGTATCTCTGTTTGAATACCTCTGACTGTTTATCGCCCGAATGAACAAGTCCGTGGCTGTCAACCAGCCAGATTCTCGATCTCGCTTCGGCTTCGGATAAGCCATCCTGCTGCATAGCGGTCACGATCTGCTCGGTGATTCCGTTTGCCGCTGAACCTGCGCCTAAACTCACGACGGTTTGCTCGCTCATCTTTGAGCCAGTCACTGCAGTTGCTGCCAGCAGCCCGGCCAGTGTTACCGCACCCGTTCCCTGAATATCATCGTTGAAGGTGCAGAGCTCGTCGCGGTATCGCCCAAGCAATCGAGCTGCGTTATTTTTGGAAAAGTCTTCCCACTGCAACAGCACATTCGGGAACACACGCTTGACGCCTTTCACAAATGCGTCGATAAAGTCGTCGTACTGCTGGCCGCGAACACGTTCGTGTTGCCAGCCAAGGTAGAGCGGATCGTTTCGCAATTCCTGGTTATTTGTTCCTGCATCCAGCAGGATTGGCAAAGTCGTCGATGGGTGTATACCCGCGCACAGCGTGTAGAGCGACAGCTTCCCAATCGGAATACCCATTCCGCCCACTCCGAGATCTCCGAGCCCGAGTATGCGCTCGCCATCTGTTACGACGATAACTTCAACGTTCGGTACCGGAGCATTTTTCAATATCTGATCTATCTCTTCAATCTGAGGATAAGAAATGTAAAGCCCGCGCGGTCTGCGGTAATTATGGCTGTAGGTCTGGCAGGCCTGTCCAACAACCGGGGTGTAAATGATCGGGGTCATTTCTGAGATATGTTCCTGCAGCAGACGATAAAAAAGGGTTTCATTCCTGTCCTGCAGCGCGACCAGATAGATATATTTTTCCAGGGGCGTCGCTTTCTCGACGAAATTCTTGTATCGCCGCTCGACCTGGTTTTCGATCGTTGAAACGTGTGGAGGCAGCAACCCCGTTAATCCCAGGGCATGTCTCTCTTCGTCAGTGAACCCTGTTCCTTTGTTGAGCAGCGGATAATCCAGCAGCATCTGTCCGGATAAATAGACTTCTGCAAATTCCTCGCCGGTTTTTTCATCCCGTTTCATCGCGTATTCCATAAAGTGCTCCGATAAATATATTGTGTCGGATTATAGGCCTGATTAATAAATATCCAAATCGTGTCCGGAAATTACGGTCCCTTTGTAGCCATTTCGGATTTCAGCCAGCAGCTCTGATTCGGTCGCAGTCCACATCAGTTGATGGTAAAGAATGAGGACTTTGGGGCGTGCTTTTGCCGCAAGTTCCGCAAGCTGCTCTGCTGAAGTATGGAAATTAGAATGATAGCGTTGCCACTCAATGGGGCGCTTGGCCAGAGCGACGCCCGAATAGACTTCGTGAACAAGAGCGTCGCAGCCATCGCAGTTTTTAATTACCTCTTCGCTTGGCGTACAGTCGCCAGAAATGACGATTCTTTTATCAGGCGTGTCAAAGCGATAGCCGAATGCATACTTCCAGGTTCCATGATGAACAGGGAACGCAGTGACAGTGACATTCTGGTCTTTGTAGATGACACCAAGACCGATCTCGTGGGCAATGACTTTGTAGCCTTCTTTGCTTATTGGCTCACCGCTTTTCAGTCGAACGTCTATATCTTCTTTATAGGCTTTCAAGATATGCTCGGTCATCGAGGCGAGTCCTGGTGGACCGTACACTTCCAGAGGTTTGTCCCGATCAAGTACCCAGGGCGTGAGAATCAAATCAGGATAACCGGCAGTGTGGTCAGAATGAAGGTGGGTGACAAAGGCGACTCTCAGATTCTTTGGCGCGAGCCCTTTGACTCCGAGTTTTTCGGCAGCGGCGGCTCGTCGCACGACGCCGGGGCCGAAATCGACCAGATATGGGGTGTCATTGACGACGATTGCTACTGCCGGTCCGGATCTTTCCGGATCGGCGTTCGGAGTACCAGTTCCGAGTAATACAATTTTTGTGGTCTTTGAAGCAAGCGAGTTTCCGAGATTGGTCTGCGATCTGGCCTGACGAGGCAGTCCAAAGCAACAAAACAAAACCAGACTCAATCCGATCCAAAGAAAGATTCTCAAAAGCATCCTCAAAAATGCTTTACTGTTGTTTTGGCGAACCGCTCGACAAGCGCTTGTAATATTCATCAACCTGTTTGCGATATTTCGCCGGTGCTGTTCCTTCATCGTTGACGCGCAGGTTGCTCTTGGCAAGCTTAGCCTGAAGGCGTTTGCTCAATTCCAGTTCAACCTGTCGCAATGGATCGATAACATCAGTCTTCAGTCTGGCTGCTGTTTGTGTATCGTCGTTGTAATTGCCGGCCAGCTGTTTGAGCTGCTCAATCGCCTGATCCAGATTGCGTCCTAGATCACCATTCGTTTTTCCAATCTGTTTACGAAGCTCTTCCGCATCTGCCAGCCGTTGCCGGAGTTCCGATCCAAGCTGTCGACTACCGCCCATTGGAGGTCCGCCACCCGCAGCATTCGGATCGCCCATCGTTTTGCTGGTTGATTGGCCGTTAGGGTTCTGACCAGAGCCGTTCTGATTTTGACCGCTCTGTTGCCCTTGCTGTCCCTGTCCACCTTGCTGGCCTTGTTGTCCGGATTGACCTTGTTGTCCGGCCTGTCGTTGTTGACCAGCCTGCCCCTGCTGGCCGGATTGTCCCTGTTGTCCTTGCTGACCAGCCTGTTGTTGACCTTGCTGTTGGCCCTGCTGACCACGCTGTCCTTGTCCTCGCTGTCCGCGTCGACCTCTCTGACCTTGGTTTTGCGCCTGCTGCCCCTGTTGCCCTTGCGATTGCTGTCCCTGAGCCTGCCCTTGCTGGCCCTGCTGATTCTGCTGACCTTGTTGTCCAGGTGAACCCGATTGGCCGTTCTGTTGTTGACCCTGTTGCTGTCCTTGGCGACCGGCTTGCTGACCTTGCTGTCCGTTTGGGTTATCTTGCAGTCGTCGACGCAATGATTCGAGATTATCGGCAAGCTGCCGAGTCTGATCCAACGCCTCCTCAGCACCGGCGCTTTGATTCTGTTGTCGGCTTGCAGTCTGCTCAGCGTTTTTAAGTTGAGAAGTTAAGTCCTGCAAGCTGTTCTGTACCATGCGTTCGCCATTTTGGGCTGCGGTGTATTGACCATTGTTTATATACTGGTTCAGTCGTCGAATTCGCTCAGCAGTCTGACTTCGCCGCAAACCGGCTGCTGCTTCTCGCAATTGATCGCCGGCTTTTTGTTGATCCCCACCCATTCGACTGGCAGCTTGATCGATATCCTTTTCAAGATTGTCGACCTGATTCGCAAGGGCGTCTTTGCGATCCATCAAATTCTGCTTGGCGTCCTGTGACTCTTTATCCTGAGCGTCGCCGCGTTTAGCCAAATCATCCAAAGCCTTCGTAACTTCCTGTTGCTTTGCGGCAGCGTCTGCAGCCCGTTGTCGCAGGTCCTGCATTGATTGTCCTGATCCTTGTCCGCCTTGCTGCGATTGCTGCTCCAGTCGTTTCCGCGCTTCTTCCAATCGATCAAGAGCACGAAGTCCTGCTGCAATCGATTCCTGCTGGTTATTGCCGTTTGAAGCAGCCTGTGCTCGCTGCATGTCGTCGGCTGCCTGATTCAGTTGACGGCTCAGTTGTTGCAGTTGCTGGTCGCGACGATCTCGCGAAAGTCTGTCCAGTTCACGAGCCATCTTGCGCGTTTCGTCGATCAAATCCTGTTGTTGACGAGCGCTCATCTCACCACCACCGCCGTTTCGCGGACCACCTTGCTGTTGCTGACGCTGCTGTTCCAATTGCTGCTGTTGACGGCGCGCAAGCTCATCCAGCTTTCGCTTTGCTTCGTCTTCCTGCTCCTGGTTTTGCTGGTTTTGTTCGCGGTTTAACGTTTCGTACTGATTCTTCATCTTGTCCAGCTCTAACTGGAATAGGTCGGCCAAATCCTGAGCGCTGGACGCGCTACCGTTGCCTCCGCCGGAGTTGCCGAAGCTCACCTGTATGTCACGGAAAATCGCGTCAGCGTGAAGCAGTTGCTGCAACGCCCGTTGTTCTGCCGCCAGAGCCTCTTTGGCTTTCTCAGCTTTCAGCTCTTTCATCGCAGAGTTCATCTCGACTGTAGCCTGCGTCAAGCAGTCGACCAGATTCTTGAAATCAGGCTGCGTGTTAATCTGATCCCCCATTCGGCGTTTGATTCGGTCGACCAACCCTTGCGCATCATCACGCAGTTTTTCCTGACCGAGCGCAACCGTATTGTAGTTTTCAGTTTTATCCTGTGCGGAATAGGTCGGCTCTTCTCTCTGTATTCGGAACGTCGCCGCGATGATGTCTTTCTCTCGCTTGGTCAGATTGTTCTGGTCCTGTTGACCGCCACCACCGCCGCCTTGCTGCTGAACTTGCCTGAAGGTTCGTTCGAACGGTTTGACCTCGATGAAATATATGTCGCTGGTCGCCTCGGTGTTTGCATCGCGAGCTTTGGCGTAATACGAAATGAAATCGCCGGGTTTCAATCCGTATTCTTCAAGAAAGAATGTGTGAGAGCCACTCAAGCTTTTTGGTTGATCGCTCTTTAAATCCTGAAGGTTAACTTTATGTTCTTCGCCGCCGTTAACAGAATAATAGAGATCGACTGAAGTTACGCCATAATCGTCTTCGGCCCTGACTTGTGTGAAGACTTCTTCGACGTTTGTCGCTTTTGTATCACGACCGGGACGTTCTATCGTCACAAGCGGAGGGCGATCTTCCAGAACGGTAATATCGTGCTCGTTGGTGCCGTTGTACCTGTCGCCATCCAGGCTATCGAGTTCTATATGATAACTGGTGTTTTCCTTGACGGTGACCTGTCCGACAAAATCGTTATCGCTGCCCGGCTTCATCTCGATTTTAGTTCCGTCTTTAAGCACGATCCGTGCAGCTTTAACTTTGCCGGTCAGCTTTGCTGTTATCTGCGCTGCAGTGTTTTTCAGGGCCGCGATATCACCGCTGTCCTCGATTGTCTTCGTCGCGATGTGCGTGTAGGCAGGGAATTGCAGCATCAAATCGATTCGTTTGACGTAGGGCAGATCGGCTACATCGAACTTGAAGACTTCAGATTTAACGCCATTCGATTCGACGAAATATTCAATCGGATCCTGAATGTTGAAGATAAAGAACTGAAAATCAGATTTATTCTTGGCAGGCTCCATGCCTTTGCCGTCCCATTGCACTTCTCTGCCTGAAGCGTCTTTGGCAAGACTGCGAACATAAAACGTTACCTCCTGCGAATCGAAATTGACCAGCGATGCGATGATTCGTTGATCAGAACCTTTCGGCACCTTCGCTGTTCCGGGTCTAACAATGATACGAAACGCATTCGTAGACGCAGCGCTGCTGGTGGGCGTGAAAAGTTGAGCCAGCCCGGCCGATAAAGGCTTCGGTCCGAACTTCAGGACGCCAGCAAATATCAGGACCGCCAGCACACCCGCCAGCGCGTAGGAAATCAGTCGCTTTCGCGCAACAACATCGTTAACGTCGACTCGCTGAGCCTGTTGATTGGCATCTTTGACAAGGCGCTCTGCGATTTCGGGTGATGTGTGTTGCTGTTGATCCAGGACCTCAATAGCCGTGACCAGTCTATCGCCAAGAGCGGGATGGTGTTCTTCAACCAATCTTGCAATCTGAACGTCTGATGCGCGTCGTCGTAAGGGCTGCACAAGAAAGAAGAAGATTGAGGCTAGAACACCGACTAACGATCCGATTCTAAGCAGAATCAGGATTGTATTGTGATTCCTGTAGTTGTGCGCGGCATATCCCATCGCCAATAGAAGCGCAGCGGCAATAACCAGACAGATCGCCAGTCCGCGAACCATCAGCAGGAAGGTCCGTCTCCTGCGCACTGTATTGACGATACTGAAATTCGCAACAGTTTTTTCGTTTGCCGGTTTCGCCAAGTGATTCATGTTCACCTCACTACAGGCCAATCAGTATTTCAATTAGGTTTGCGACTGCCCACCAGAAAACCGGATGTCGCAAAGAAGAAACAGCCAGCTTTGTCGGCTTCCTTGAGCGCGCCCAGCCAGTCTTCCGCTTCATTAACGGTTATTGCACCTGAATTCTTTGCTCGCTCTATTGTTCCTTCAACCATGAAAATGTCGTTGAATAATTTATAAGTTGTTAAGGGCAGCGTTAACACCTGGACCGAAGTGTCGATAAGACCGAGTTCTTTATGAAGTCGTGGCAACTGCCTACCCAGCCAGCCATTTGGCAGGGAATCGCACCAGAAGTCGAATATTCTTCGCGTCAGCGCCCGGTCCGGGTTGTCTACAACCGAGGTTTGCCAATCAGGCTCAAAGTTGACGATGCGACCGCCAGGTTTAGTTACCCGAGTCATCTCAGCAAGGACTGCCGCTGGATTTTCCACATATAGCAGCACGCGGTCCGCTCGGCATCCGTTAAAACTATTGGCAGGAAATTCAAGTTGCTGCGCTCGACCGGGTTTGAATTCGATTGGCAGTCCGGAATCACTGGCTCGTCTCTTTGCCTCGGCCAGCATTATTTCGCTCTGGTCGATGCCTACAACCTGGCCCGATTGGCCGACTTTCTTGGCTATCATTTGAACGACATCGCCAAGTCCGCATCCAACATCAAGGATATGTTCTCCTTCGCGCACGTCCAGCAGCTCTATCGTTCGACGCTTCACTTCCTGAACGGGTTCCATCTGGTTTATGGTGTCCAGGAATCGCACAAAGGCATCTGGATCCTGGGCGCGGTCGACGCTTGCAAATTGACTGAACTCTTGGACTGGTTTCAACATCTATCAACCTATGACTTTGGCTACCCTTGTTCGTTGCGCGATCAAAGCCTCGGCTACAAACAATAACGCTGCGATCACCAGCAAAATCCACCAGACGCGCTGACGCGATTCGATCTCGTCCGGATCAGGGTCCACACTTGTCACGCCCTTTCGAACATCATTCACATTCGCGCCAGTCACGGTCGCAACGAACTGTGGGACGTCCAGTTTCGAAAGATCCGATTCACCGCTGTTCAAATTGGCCGCCACAAATCCGGGCTGATCCGCGTAGCGCAAATGATAGAAACCCGGTTCAGTTGGCGTAACTATCAATTCGTCATTCGCGTTCAGCGTATGCGTCATCAGCCTTTCGCCGTTTGGCATATCTACGGCAGGCGGTTGTCCGTCTTTGCCGGCCGGCACAGCGAACGGCTGGCCAATATTGTATGATGCACTGGCTTCGGTTTCACCCAGATAACGCATCATCTGTCGAACCAATGGCAAATAAAAAGGCGACAATGGCAAATCATTCCATCCGGCATCAAACGTCGAAGTAAACAACAACACCTTTCCACGTCCAAACGACCCTTCGATAAGAGCCGGGCTGCCGTCTTCGAGAGTTGCCAAAACCGATGCGCCTTCGTTCGGCGTCGAATGGAAATAACCAGACACGTGCGCTGAAGCGAGCGTTCCAGATTCCTGGAATAACGAAAATATCGGATGATCGGTTTTGAGGTGGCTCATCACAACATATTCGCCGCGTGGCTGAACGGCGTCGCGAAGGCTCGCGGGTGAAATCGACTTGAAAGCCGAATTAAATTCATCCGTCGTTGTATGTGGACCGACAGAAATGATCAGTCCTCCGCCTTGTTCAACGAATTTGCTGAGTTGAGCGATTACGCCAGACTGCAAACCGGAAGCATCATTAAGAATAATGACCTTATTCTGCGACAGCTCTGCCGGACTGACCGATCCCGCCGATTTTACCGTCAATGCGAATGGCAGATTTTCACCTGTAGTAAGAGCGTTGCGCAGATAAAAACTTTCGCTGCGACCACGCGTGGCGGTTTCAACTATCAAAGCCTTTGATTGTTCTTCCCGATTTATGACAAAGTAATCCTTGTCGTCGACTGTGAAATCGTCGCCGCTGACCTCAATCACACACCGATTCGGACCGGTCGAAAGATTAAAGTCGGCGAATTCAACCAGTTGTGAATCACGCGCTGGTATGTTGATTTCTCTTTTTTCGACCGGATGATCGTTTATGTTGAAATCTACTTTAACAGCCGTTTTAGGTTCATCGCTGAAATTGGATATTCTGGCCGTCAGTTTTTCAGAATATTTTTGTTGATAGACCAGCGGTTGAGCGTTTACATCGCTTACTGCAAGGTTTGGCGCTTTAATCTCGCTTACGTCAATTGGAACCAGTTTTGTATCTTTGCCAAGCCGGAAATTGTCATTTGCGGCATTCCAACCGCTCTGATGGAAATCGGAGATGAGATAAATCGTTCGCTGGCCGATTACCTCGTCTTT
>DASRDY010000279.1:0-4057 GCA_035652355.1 Blastocatellia bacterium | reverse complement strand
GCTGGCCGATTACCTCGTCTTTCAATATCTCTTCGGCGCCGCGCAAAGCCTGACCGTAGTCAGTAGCGCCGTATCCGACCTGCATACCGTCCAGCAGTGTCCTCAGCTTGGAAGTATCTGACGTCAACCTACTGATAACCTGATAGCTTTGTGAGAAACTGACAAGTGACAGCCGGTCACCGACAGAAGCGTCGTTGATTGTCCTCAGAGCATTTGACTTAGCCTGCTCGAAGCGCTTGCCGTATCGCATGCTGAATGATGTGTCTAACAGCACAACCGATGCTCGATTTCCGCTTCCAGCCTTTGCGCTGCTGCCGGTGAAATAAGGCCGCGTGAAAGCAAGTATTAAAAGCAAAATCGCCAACGCTCTAATCAAGAGTAGAAGGCGATTGTGCAGTTTTTTTCGCCGAATGGTTCTTTGAGGAATCTGGCGGACAAACATCAGCGAAGGGAACTCGACGCGCGTTGCTCTTGTCCGTCTGACCAAATGCACCAACACCGGAATGGCCAGAGCAGTGAGACCTAACAAAAATAATGGGCTTAGAAATGACATTTATTCAACAACCAAAGCGCGTCTCACAAATGTTTACAGCTTAGCTCGTCGTGAGAAGAACGAGAACATCGCAAAATCCAGCGGTTGATCCGTCGTCAGCATTTCGTAGTCGATTCGATTGGTCATAGCGCCTTCTCGAATACCCTCGATGTGCTGGTTGATTGCTTTGCGGTAACCTTCGGCCAATATTTCGGGCAAAACGTGCATCTGTTCTGATGTTTCAGTGTCTTCCAGAAGCACCGGCTCGGCGAAATCGAATTTAACTTCCTGCGGATCCAGAATGTGAAAGATGATTACGTCGTTGCCTTTGAAGCGAAGATGCTGCAGCGCGTTAATAATCGCTTCACGGTCGTCGTACATATCAGAGATCAGAACGACTATACTTCGTCGCGAAATGCTGTCTGCGGCAAGATGGAGCATAGTCGACAGTCGCGTTTCGTTTCCTGCGGTAAGCTGAGCGATGTGTCCAAATATCGTCCGCATGTGCCCGCTGCGATTATGAGCAGGAACATGTGTGCGTATTTTTTCATCGAACGCGATCAATCCGACTGCGTCCTGTTGGCGATTAGCTAAATACGCGAGAGAAGCAGCAGCAAATTGCGCATATTGCAGTTTGGTAAGTGTGCCGCTTCCATAACGCATCGAAGCGCTGACGTCCATCAGGATGTGGCACTGCGTGTTTGTGTCGCCGCGATATTTCTTGATGTAGTAACGGTCGGTCCTGCCGAGCAACCTCCAGTCAAGATGGCGAAGATCATCGCCGGCCATGTATTGACGGTACTCGGCGAACTCAGTGGAAAAACCCGGAAATGGTGATCGGTGCAGACCCGAAATAAAACCTTCTACGACTGTGCGGGCAAGCAACTCAAGAGAACCGATGCTGGCAAGAATCTCTGGAGGAATAAATCGCGGCGAACCGGACGCAGAAGCAGCGTAGCTCTGCTCAGTCCCTTTTTTGATGTCATCTCCACGCTGCATAGGCTTCAGAAGTAGTGCAAGCATCCCTGCTTGCGCCGGTAACCAAGCGCCTCTTCATTTCCAACGCACAATAAATGAACGGTGCAAGCAGGGATGCTTGCACTACGTCAAACCAGATTTCGGCTCCGGAACTGCTTCAATTAAGCGTTTGATGACTTGATCCGAATCGACCTTTTCTGACTCTGCCTGAAAGTTTAGCAGAATGCGGTGTCGCAGCACCGGATAAGCCAGAGCCCGCACGTCCTCGCACGACACGTTGTAACGACCGTAGAGAATCGCCCGCGCCTTTCCGCCCAGAATCAAAAACTGAGAAGCACGCAGTGATGCACCCCAGGTCACCCATCGATTAATGAAATCCGGTGCGCCGTTCATTCCGGGTCTACTTGAACTGACGATCTTTACGGCGTACCTTGCAACAGAATCGGCGACTGGGACCTTTCTTACAAGTTTTTGGAATTCCTGGATCTCCGCTGCGGACATTAGTTTGTCGAATTTGTAATTCTGCGGAGCTGTCGTCGCCTTAACGACCGATACTTCGTCTTCTTCCGGGAGATAACCAATCCTGACATTGAACATGAATCGGTCGAGCTGAGCTTCGGGCAGCGGATATGTACCTTCCATTTCAATCGGGTTCTGGGTTGCCAGAACGAAGAAAGGACGGGGCAGCTCGTGCGTTGTTCCCTGTACGGTAACGTTGCCTTCCTGCATTGCTTCAAGAAGAGCAGCCTGGGTCTTTGGTGGCGTACGGTTGATTTCATCAGCCAGGATGATGTTTGCGAAAACGGGTCCACGAATGAATTCAAGCGTTCGTCTGCCGGTCGAACGATCTTCTTCAATGATCTCCGTCCCGGTGATATCGGCAGGCATCAGATCGGGGGTGAATTGGATGCGCTTAAACGAAAGATCCAGAACGCTTGCAATAGTTCGGATCAACAGAGTTTTTGCCAATCCGGGAACACCGGTGATGATCGAATGTCCACCTACGAACAGCGACAGCAGCACCTGTTCGACAACTTCATCCTGACCGATAATTGCTTTTCTGACTTCATGAAGCAGCTTTTCCCGCGCAGCAACCAGTTTATCCAGTACTACGTCGTCGCGACTAACTTGCATTGCTTGGTTTTCCATGTGTTCGTCGTAATTGATCCGCTCCTTTTAACCTTGCAAACTGGCTGCGCTTGAGCCGAGCCGAACAGTCGGAATTGCGCAACGTTCCAGCCGACGTGCAGGCAAGAAAAAATTCAATCGCCGGGGAACCGAATGACCCGAGCTAAAGTTTATCATACGCCCCGTTTCGCATCAGGACTATTTGGTCCATTGCGTAGAGGCGAAGTTCCTCAGGCCAATAATATAAAGACGAGAGAGCTGGTTAGTCAGTCACAGGGAGTTTACGGTAAAAGGATTCGATTGCAAAGGCTGCCTCTTTTGGGCGAGCTATAGAATGCAAATATTTACAACCGCCCGGCAATTGTATTCCCGATTATTGCTATCGAGGCAGTGTTTGCTCCATATTGGCAATGCCGTATGCCAGCACCGCCATTACGGCTGCGTTTTCCGCTAGTTCGCGCGGAACTATCTTATCCAGAGTATCCGCGGGCGTGTGGTGATACATAAAATAGAAACGGCTATCCTGAAATAAACCGAATGCAGGTACGCCTGTGGTTGAGAGAGGAGTTATGTCGGCTTCAGGGCTCTCGGCAACTTGTCTCGCGATTCCCGCGCCGGAACTCTCAAGAATCGCTGATAGTGGAGCAAGAAGTTGCAGCGACTGCGGGCTTATCTTAGCGTTGTAACCGACCGGATGACCTGCGCCCAAATCGCTTTCAATCGCGGCAATATGGTTTGCGGCGTCGTTCTTGTGGTCTTCCAGGTAACCGCGACCGCCGGCCCCGCCGTTTTCTTCGTTCATCCACGCGATTACTCGGATCGTCCGCTTGGGACGCAGGTGAAGTTGCTTAAGCAATTGAGCAGTCTGCATCGCGACCGCGACTCCGGCCGCATCATCAATTGCGCCCGTACCCAGATCCCACGAATCCAGGTGACCCGAAACGATGATTATTTGTTCAGGATGCTCGCTGCCTTTCAGATCGCCGATCACGTTATAGCTTTCAACATCGGGCAAGGTTTGCGGTGTTAGTGTCAAATGCATTCGAACGCGGCCTTGTGTGACAAGATAGGACATCAAATTCGCGTCTTCTGCGGTGACTGCAGCAGCGGGTATTTTCGGTGCATCGTCTGAATAACGCAGTGAGCCTGTATGTGGTATTCGGTAATCAGCATTGCCAACCGATCTCACGAGTGCAGCAATTGCGCCAAGTTTTCCCGCGGCGCTCGGACCAATTGCCCGATAAACGACAGCTTGTCCGTAAGCTTCGCCTCCGAATCCAACGGCAGCCAGTTCTTTGTCATACTCATGATTGAACAAGACGATCTTGCCGGCGACCTTGTCTCTTCCTAAGGCGTTCAACTCGTCAAAGTTGCTGACCACAACAACGTCTGCGGTGACTCCGTCTGCCGGAGTAGCGG
>DASRDY010000278.1:0-7226 GCA_035652355.1 Blastocatellia bacterium | reverse complement strand
AAAGGGACTCGCGGCGACAGGGTTGTAAACCCCGCGCTACTGCCGACTGGGTGCACCGCAATCTCCAGGAATTGTGCGGAACCATCAACAAAGTTGCCGGGTCCGAAATCCAGTTGCACTGTGAATATTCCGTTTACGACCGGCACACCTGACAGGATGTTTGAAAGTCCCTGCTGATTCTGTGCAAGAAATAAAGTAAACTCCATATCGAAATTCCCGTTGGCCGGTGTGCCGTTAATGCTCAGTTGCCCCTGATATGTGAATGTTGACGTTTGCCCAAAAGCAGGCAATGTCAAAAGAATAACAATAAACAGCGTTGCCAGAACGCGACTGCGCGCATTTAGACGATTCCCCATATTGTTCTCCAGACGAGTACCTTTCCAGGAAGGAACTATTGGTAAGGTTTTTCGCAGTCCGGAAAACTATATCACAAAGTTTTGTCGCGTTCTCGCCCATTTTGTTTTCAGTCACGATCGTTGCCGCCAGGTGGCGCAAGCTGGCAGCTTGCGCTACTTGCAAATATCCGCGCCGGGATGATCGGCGCAGATCAGCTTCGTTAAGCTCTCTATCTGCTGTCGCTGTTTGCTGATTTGATCTTGTTGTTCTTTTACTGCATTCACCAGAACAGCAGTGATTCGGTCGTACTTCAGGCCTTCGACCTGACCGTGCTGGTTGTAGGTCACCAACAATGGCTCAATCTTGGCGACATCTTCGGCGCCAAAACCGAGGTCGCGCATTCCACCGTCTTTCCAGGTAAAGGAGATCGGTCGCAAATGGTTTATCAGGTCCAGCCCTCTGTTATACGGGGCAAGATCGGTCTTGTAGCGAAGACTGGACGAACACGTCGCCAGTTGATTCGAACCATTGCGACAAAGAGTTGTTGATCCTGCCGAGCCTAACGTCGAAAAGGTACTCAAGCCTGTGACCGCAAGTTTCCCCGGAATATTGGTTGTCTCAGTCGCTGTCCCCAGCACGATTGTGTTGCTGGTGCTGACAGATGCGAAAGCTCCTATTGCAGTCGCCTGTGTCAGGTCCGTATGACCACTGTCGGATCCAGTGCTGACTCCAATAAAGGTATTGTTAGAACCTGTCGCGTTAAGAAATCCTGCGCTTGTACCGACAAATGTATTACTTGTACCTGTTGTGTTGCTTGACCCAGCGCTGGTGCCGAAAAAGGAATTGCCGGTGCCAGAGGAATTGTGTACACCCGCTGCCTCACCGACCACTACGTTGCCATTTCCGGTAGTATTTACAAGCCCCGCGCTATTGCCCACAAATACATTGTTACCCCCTGTAGTGTTCGCATTGCCAGTCAGGTGTCCGACAAACGTATTATTGTTGCCGGTGTTTACCGATCCGGCTGAGTCTCCTACGATCGTGCTGTTGCTTGTGCTGGTGCTTATAGATCTTCCAGCGAAAACATTACCGCTTCCTGTAACGCTGAATGCCAGAACATCCCCGATTTGATAGCCGTTGGCACTATCGACGGTGCCGGAAGAGAGAGTCCCGCCGACTGTTCCATTACCGCTGATGTTGAAATTGCTGCTGGCCTGCTGCGAGGTGCCGTTCTGAATGTAGTTCGGACTGCCTGCTGTGGGGGTGCGAGGGTCGCTCAGTCGCGAATCATTCGTCTGGACGTATTGACCGGCCGCCACTCCACCGAGTTGCGTTGCATTATCGGCCGAAGCGGCCGAGATCGTTCTTATCGAGTATGGCGTTGGCGTTATTGGAACTCGCGGTAACAAAATAGTAAATGCGCCGCTGGTGCCGCCGGGTCTCACTCCTATTTGCATGAACTGGGCGCCGTTGCCCGTGAAAACATTCAACCCGAAATCCAGTTGCACGGTGAATATCCCATTTACGACGGCCACATTGGTCTGAACTACTGTTCCGCCTTGCTGTGAGCCGTTCTGCGCTAAATCAAATAGTGAAAATTGCAGATCGAAACTACCCGTCGCCGGCGTTCCGTTGTTGCTTAGTTGTCCTTGATACGTAAACGCAGTTGTCTGGCCGGCAGCATAAACACTGCACAGCAACATTAAGACAGGGACCGAGACGAACCTCTGATAGAGCCTGAAATAATCGAGCATTGGTATTCCTCCGAATCGATATTCCCGAGAGTGAGGATACTCAGGAATGTTTAGCTGTATTCGGATTATCATACCACAATTCCTTAAAAGTAAAGACCAGCCGGCGCCTATTTTTTACAAACGTCCGCAGCGGGATGGTCTTCGCAAACCAGTCGTTTCAGACCGTCAATCTGTTGCTGCTGGCTTTCTATCTGCTGTTTCTGGGTGCCGATCTGGGTCTGCTGTTCTTTTACCGCATTAACCAGTATGGCCGTTATGCGGTCGTACTTTACGCCTTCCACCTGACCCTGAGTGTTGAAGGTCACCAGTAACGGCTCAATTTTGGCTACTTCCTCTGCTCCAAAGCCAAAGTCACGCATTCCGCCATCTTTCCAGGTGAATGAGATCGGGCGCAGATGATCGATGACATCCAATCCTCGACTGTATGGAGCGAGATTGGTCTTGTAACGAAGGCTGGAAGAGCAGGTCGCTATTTGATTCGAAGCATTCCGACACAACGCGGTCGCTCCAGCCGAGCCGAGCGTTACAACTGCAAGCGTACCGGGAATATTTGTCGTCTCGGCCGACGTACCCAGAACGATGGTGTGGCTGGTGCTTACGGTCGCGTTCGCTCCTATCGCCGTGGACTGCGTTAAATTGCTGACAGTCGGTCCAGCACTGAGCCCAAGTGCCGTATTATTCGAACCTGTGCTATTTGAGCGGCCGGACTCTTCGCCGATAAAGGTGTTACTCTGACCGGTCGTGTTCTGACTGCCGGCGCTTGTGCCAAAAAATGCGTTGAAGCCGCCTGTAGTGGTTCCTATCCCAGCGTCTCCACCGACAAATACATTGTTACTCGGTGCGAGGTTGTTAGACCCCGCGCCCGAGCCAATAAAGATTCCGAACGAGCCCGTGGTATTGCTCTGACCAGCGCTCCGCCCGATGAAGACGTTCTCTCCGCCTGAGCCGTTAGCGGAGCCGGCAAGTACCCCGATCATTACGTTATCCGTTCCAGCATTTACCTGGCCGGACTGAGCGCCAAGGATCACGTTGTTATTTCCTGTGTTTGTTTTTCCGGCGGACGCACCAACAATTGTGTTAAGTGATCCTCCTGTGCCTACCTGCGTTCCGACAAATGTGTTACCACTCAATGAGGCAGCGCTCAAAACCGCAGCGCCTCCAATGTTGTATTGTGTGGCAGCGTTAATGACGTTTGCCGATAACGTACCGCCTAAAGTCCCACTGCCACTGATGTTGAAATTGGCTGAGGCCTGCTGCGACGTTCCGTTTTGAACGAAATTCGAAGCGTTCAACCGGTTGTCCGTCGTGAGGACATACTGGTTTGCTTGTATACCGCCTAACTGAGTGGCATTAGTGGCAGAGTTAGCAGTAGCCGCGACAGTTGCCGTTGTCGCTGAATCCGCCGTTGCGGCTGACGTGGCCCTGATGGCATAGGGCACAGGAGTAAAAGGTACACGCGGAGAAAGCTCTGTAAAAGCTCCTGTTGATCCCCCTGGTCTGACGCCTATCTGCATAAACTGCGCTGAGTTATCGGTAAATACATTTGAGCCGAAATCCAATTGAACCGTAAAAAGGCCGTTAACCACGGATATATTAGTCAGCGTCACTGTCCCGCCTTGCTGCGAGCCATTTTGAGCCAAATCGAATAATGAAAATTGCAGATCGAAACTGCCGTTAGCAGGAACGCCGTTGTTGCTGAGCTGTCCCTGATAAGTAAACGCTGTCGTTTGGGCTGAAACGCTGACGGTCAGCATCAACATAATAAAAAGCACTCCCGGACGGCTAAATCGCGCGACAAAACCGTTGAACATGAAGACACCTCCCACATAGAGCTTTGCCCATTAGTGGGAAATTCAACGGATCCATATCGCTGTTTTTCATGTTCAGAGTCCAGCGTTTAGGCTGCAGCATCCAGAGGGCAAGCTAAAGCTTGTACTCTGAACTGTCGCTACTTGCAGACCTCCGCATTTGGGTGATCCGCACAGACCAACTTCTTCAGATCTTCGATCTGTTTTTGCTGTTCTTTTACAGCATTAACCAGAATCGCTGTGATGCGGTCGTACTTAACACCTTCCACCTGTCCTTGACCGTTGAAAGTTACAAGTAGCGGCTCGATCTTGGCGACCTCCTCTGCGCCAAAACCGAAATCGCGCATCCCGCCATCTTTCCAAGTAAACGAGATCGGTCGCAGATGATCGATGACATCCAAACCTCTGCTGTACGGTGCGAGATTGGTCTTGTAACGCAGACTGGATGAGCAAGTCGCTATTTGATTCGAAGCATTACGACATAATCCGGTCGCACCGGCCGAGCCGAGAGTTGCTACCGCAAGTTTGCCGGGAATCTGAGTAGTCTCGGTATTAGTACCCAGAACTATTGTATTGTCGGTTGATACCTGAGCATTAACGCCGATCGCCGTTGCTTGAAACAGATTAGGGTTCCCTGGGGCCGGTCCTGCACCGACTCCAACAAAAGTATTGTTCGACCCGGTTGTATTGATCGAACCGGTCAGGCTGCCGATCATTACATTATTGTTTCCGGTTGTTGTGTTTATTCCCGCACCATTACCGAGGAACGTATTGTCGTGTCCGGTGTTGTTTTTCAGACCCGCACCCTGTCCGAAGAATGCGTTATTGATTGCAGTTGTGTTCGCCGCGCCAGCATTCGAGCCCACGAAAGTGTTGAATCCTCCAGTCGTGTTCACAACACCCGAACTGAAACCTATAAATGTATTGAAACTTGCAGTCGAGTTGCTCTGGCCAGAATTTGTGCCATAAAAAGAATTCGAATCGCCCTTGTTAAAAGCGCCAGAGCTGTCGCCAAAAAATGAGTTATTGGAACCGGTTGTCGCCAACTGGCCCGCATCGGTGCCATACATCGAATTGCAGCAACCGCCCGGGTTTTGGGAACCTGCGCTGAAACCGAAGTACGAATTGCGCGTGCCACTGGTGTTCGCGCTGCCAGCGAAGCTTCCGACCATAGTATTGAAGCCACTCGTAGCGGGGGTGGAGTTAGCAGCGCCTATTCCCACAAAGGTGTTACCATTTCCCGGAGATGCAAGCACCGTATTAAACCCGATGTTGTATTGCGACGCGGTCATCGTACCGCCGACAGCGCCATTCCCACTGACGTTGAAAGCACTGCCACCCTGTTGAGCCGTACCGTTTTGTATATAACTCGAGCTGCCTGGAGCTGGCGTTCGCGCATCGCTCAGGCGCGTGTCGGTTGTCAGCACATATTGGCTGGCCTGTACATTCCCAAGTTGCAAAGCATTGGTCGCAGTAGTTGCATTGGTAGACGTGTCAGCAGACGCAGCCGATATGCTCCTGACTGCGTAAGGCGTAGATGTAATCGGCACTCTGGGAGCGAGTATCGTGAACGCTCCGGCAGTTCCGCCGGGGCGAACTCCAATTTCCATGAATTGTGCATTGGTGCTGGAAAATGGGTTTAAGCCAAAGTCCAGAGTTACTGCGAATATTCCATTAGACACAGCCACGTTGGTTTGAACTATCGTAGAGCCCTGTTGCACACCATTCTGCGACAGATTGAACAGCGCAAACTGCAGGTCAAAATTTCCCGTTGCCGGTGCTCCGTTATTGCTCAACTGTCCCTGATATGTGAATGCCGTCGTCTGGGCGTGCGCAACTGTAATCACAAACAAAATCAGAATTGCCGTTGTTAAAAAATAGATTCCCGGTCTAACCTTCTCCATGACTCGATCTCCACTTAGCTCCTTTCTAATTTTGTTTGCAGATGTCGGCGCCTGGATGCTCGGCGCAGACGAGTTTCTTCAGCGAATCGAGTTGCTGTTGCTGGCGCTGAACCTGATCCTTCAATTGCGTTATCTCTGTCTGTTTTTCCGTGATCTGTGTCTGCTGTTCTTTCACAGCATTCACAAGAGCGGCCGTGATGCGGTCGTACTTCACGCCTTCCACTTGACCCTGGGCGTTATGCGTTACCAGGAGAGGTTCAACCTTTGCTACGTCTTCCGCACCGAAACCCAGGTCGATACTGTTATCTGATTTCCACCGGAAGATAATCGGGTTGAGCCGATTGATTAACGACAATCCGGGAGTGTACGGCTGCAGGTCCTTCTTGTAACGCAGACTGGAGGAACAGGTCGCAAGGAAACCAGCGGCGTTTTTACAGAGGCTCGTGTTGCCGTTGCTGGATAAAAGGCCTACCGATATCGTTCCCGATGCGCTGAAATCTCCGTTTACGTTGACAAATCCATTGCCGTTGCTGGCAGGAGTGGCGTTAATTGCAAGAACTTCCCCGCCGGGTTGTTTTACAAAATGTAATGTGCAGCAGGAGTTGTTCCCTTTGTCCGAAAAGATTTGCCAGGTAGCTCCGCCACTCTGAGTGCTGCTGAGTTGAATGCCTGCGCCCGCAGCGGCCGCATTTTCAACTATCAGGTTAACGTTCGTTTGAGCATTGTCTTTGACGTGCAGTTTTGCTGAAGGTTGAGTTATTCCAATTCCAACCTGTGTATCAGCAGTTGCGCCATTAACGCCATTGATACTGCCGATAATCACGGAATTACTCTGTCCGGCAAAGGCGTTCTGTCCAATCGCGGTTGAATTTGTGACCAGAATCGCGCCATCACTGCCGCTGCCAATATAGGTATTACCGCTGCCGGTCAAATTGCTATCAGCGACATTAGCACCTATGAACGTATTGTTGTTGCTGCCGACATTTGCGAGACCGGAATTGATACCAATGAATGTATTGTTTGATCCGTTGTTTCCGTTTCCCGCGGCGGCGCCTACAAAGGTGTTGCCGCTGGTCGTAGTGCTGTTCAATCCCGCACCATTGCCAATAAAAGTATTGTTGACGCCCGTCGTGTTCTTTTGTCCGGCCAAATTACCAAAGAAGGCATTGTTGCTGGCCGTTGTGTTCGAGATTCCCGCACTGAAGCCAAAGAACGCGTTAGAGCTGCCCTGGGTATTGTTTGAGCCTGCTTGCGATCCAAAAAACGCGTTATTTGTTCCGAACGTGTTCTTGTTACCAGACTGAAATCCAAAGAAAGAATTATCACTGGACGTGTTTGCATTTCCCGCACTGGTGCCAAAGATAGAGTTGTTGTTTCCGCTGGTGTTGGTCGCCCCGGTATTGAAGCCAAAATAAGAGTTGTTG
>DASRDY010000277.1:0-1216 GCA_035652355.1 Blastocatellia bacterium | reverse complement strand
CATCAGCGGGAGAGGCATCGAGTTGACCAAATACCGAAGGTTCTTGCCCGTTTGCGGTGATGGACGCTTTAAGAAACCCCGTCGACGCGCTATCGGCGATCTTCAAATGCGCGATGCGAAAACCTTGTTGAGTTAGTGATTGTTCGAACGAATCGAGCAGCGGACCCAAAACCAACGACGGCGATAGCGCCGTTTCCAAAAACAATGATGCGCTGCAATTCAACCAAGCCAAACCCGCTTCCGCGCGAGCGTAGTGCTCATAATCGACGTCGAGAATCTTGGATCCAACAGAGAGCGTATCTCCTAAAACCTCGTTGAGCCACGCCTGCACGCCACTATGTGTTCGTGAGCTTAAATAACGAACGTCGTCGACGGCAATTTTCGGAAAATCCGAATACAGATCCGATTTCGTGAAACACACCAGGTCCGCTTCTTCCAATTGCTTGTTAAACAGGAATAAGAAATTTGGATCGGCTTCCTTCTGTGCCAGATCCTGCGCCCGCGCCGGATCGACAAGAACCGTATACGGCGCCACACGAAACTTATTCGCATGATAAAGCTTCAGTGGCTGTAGAGTCGTCGCTGAAATATCAGTGCAACTCCCAACGGCCTCGGCAAAAATCACATCGGGAGATTTGTCGCGCAGGCGTTCTGCTGCATCCATCAGGTCAGAGAACAAACAACAAAAACATCCGCCGCTGACCTGATCGGCCGGTACGCCTTCCGATTGCACCCAGCGCGTATCCACCAGCTCCGCACCGTGATCGTTCAGAATCGCTGCCGCCTTCAGGCCAGTCTGATTGAGTACCTGAGCGGCGGCTAAAATGAGGTTCGTTTTCCCCGCGCCCAGAAATCCGCCTAGTGGAACAATTACCGTCACCGTGTTCAGCCTTGCAAATGCTTATCGCGAAATGGACTATCGTTTTCGGACTTCAGAGTTGTCACTGAAACAATCGCCAATCTTTATGCGAATTATGCAAAACTTACTTGTGAGAAACATGCATTCCATGTCTGTTTGATAAGATCAGTGCTCATTGACCTTCCACTTCTCCCCGATCACAAAAACAGCCGCGAGACAGAAACAGAGAGACTGTGTGTCATGGCTTGTTCACTTCGTATGTCATCGCGTCTGGTTGATTTGGGTTCGGCTGCGGTTTGCGGAACGACTTCGCCAAATCTCCGAGACTCTGACTGTGGAAACCCAGCGCGTCTCTTA
>DASRDY010000276.1:0-1583 GCA_035652355.1 Blastocatellia bacterium | reverse complement strand
GGTTATCACTGGTTCAGCGACTGGGGAAGAGACACGATGATAGCCCTGCCTGGGTTAACCCTGGTCACTGGACGATTTGAAATAGCCAAAAGTATTTTGCTGGCATTCGCGAAATCAGTAAGTCAGGGGATGCTGCCCAATAGATTCCCGGACGAAGGTGAAGATCCGGAATACAATACTGTTGATGCCACTCTTTGGTTTTTTGAGGCCATCAGGTCACTGCTTCATTACACAAAAGACGCGCTCTTTGTTAAAGAACATCTCTACGCGGTCCTGAAAGAGATAATTGATTGGCACGTGAACGGGACGCGTTACGGAATAAAAGTAGATGAAGATGGTCTACTCAATTCCGGCGCTCCTGGAGTTCAGCTTACCTGGATGGATGCAAGAATCGGTGATTGGGTAGTAACGCCAAGATACGGCAAGGCAGTTGAAATCCAGGCGCTGTGGTACAACGCACTCTGCGCGATGCGCGATCTGGCAAATAGGTTCGGCGAAATTGATAGGGCCAAACAATATGAAGATATTGCAACCAAAGCTTCGAACAGCTTCAACAATCTGTTCTGGAACGAGGCCGCAGGTTGTCTATACGATGCTGTTAATGGACCGGAGAACGACGGTTCTATCCGCCCAAATCAAATTCTCGCAGTGAGCTTGTTTCACAGCATGCTCTCACACGAGCGAGCCAAACGCGTGACCGAAGTAGTCGAACGCGAACTACTGACTCCGGTAGGTCTACGAAGTCTGGCCAAAAACGATCCAAAATATGCAGCCCGCTACGAGGGCGATATGACCAGCAGAGATTCGGTCTACCACCAGGGCACTGTGTGGGCCTGGTTAATGGGTCCTTTTATAACAGCTTATCTAAAAGTTAACGATCGATCAGACCAGGCACTCTCCAGAATAAAATCCCTGCTTGCAGGTTTTAATGAACACCTTAATGAAGCAATGATCGGACATATCTCAGAGATTTTTGACGGAGATGCACCTCATCAACCGCGCGGATGCGCCGCGCAGGCGTGGAGTGTGTCCGAAATACTGCGAGCCATTGTTGAAAACGTTTACGAAGTGAACCCTCTGCTTAAAAAGACCAGTGTTGCGAAACAATGAATGGAAATTGGAATGGCCACATCAATAAAACCCAATACGCAAGAACATTCTCATACGCACATACCCAACAATCATGCAGTGATTCCCACGCCGGTACGCCTGGATGCGGACAATAGCTTATCGGGCAAAGGGATCACGATAGCGTTTCTGGATTCCGGGTTTTATCCGCATCCCGACCTCACGGACCCTGCGAATCGCATTGTCGAATTCGTCGATATTACAGACCCGGACGCTGAGCTGGATGCTGACCGAACTCCTGAAAGCTGGGACTGGCACGGAACGCAAACTTCGGTGGTTGCCGCCGGCAACGGACATCTGTCAGATGGCGTCTATCGCGGAGTCGCGCACAATGCCAATGTGGTGCTGGTCAAGGTTAGCGCACGTGGAAAAATAACCGACGAGAATATTGCTCGGGGAATTCGCTGGGTTATCGCAAACAAAAGCAGGCTTGATATTCGGATTCTCAGTATTTC
>DASRDY010000275.1:0-20064 GCA_035652355.1 Blastocatellia bacterium | reverse complement strand
CAACAGATCGCCACCACGCCCTTGGAACTCCTGTTTGAGGGCACGCATATTCGACGCGAATGTTGTCGATTGTGTAAGGCACATTTATCGCGCCATCCATTTCCTGAGCTTCAGGCGTCGGAATCGACTGATTAAAGTACTGGCGGATTGATGTGGAAAGCACGCGATGTCTCCATGCGTTTACCCTTCCACTCCCATCGATGGATGCAGACATGTGGTGATAAGAAGCGGGCCGGTAAAAATCATGCTGCATGTCATCTTCGCGGGTCCATGTCAGCTTGACCGGCTTTCCGACCGCTTTGGAAACTTGGGTGGCCTCGATTACAAAATCCATTTGATAGCGACGACCAAAACCTCCACCGATCAGTTGCGGATGAAACACTATCGACTGCGGGTTGAACGGCACACCCGCGATTCTGGCTACCTGCCCTGCTCCATAATCGGGAGCTTGCGTTGCTGCCCATATCTCGACTTTGTCAGGTTGAACGTGTGCCGTGCAGTTAAGCGGCTCCATCGTGGCGTGCGCTTGAAACGGCAATTCGTAAGTTGCCTCGATCTTTTTCGCGGCACTATCGATAACCGACGGAGCATTGCCATCATTGCGCAGCACTTTTCCTTCCTTTTGCGCAAGCGATACGAATTGAGCGTGAATACTCTCACTGGAGTCTTTACCATTTGGACCGCTGTCCCATTCAATCGAAAGCGCTTCGCGACCTTTGATCGCCTGCCACGTGCTGTCAGCGACGACTGCAATCCCGCCTACAGTGTGTGGAGGAACGGGATCGATGGCAAAGACCTCGCGAACACCAGGGATAGCTTTTGCCTTCGTCGCATCGAACGTAACCAGTTTGCCGCCGAATGCTGGGCAGCGTGCCACTACAGCGTAGAGCATCCCTGGAACAGTGACGTCAATTCCGAAGGCAGCTTTGCCGGTGACTTTCGCGGGCAGTTCCACTTTGTGAGTAGGTTTGCCAATGATCTTGAAATCCTCGGATTTCTTTAGAGGCACTGATGCAAGCAAAGGCACATACGACGACAGATCCTTCTTGATCAATTCTCCATAGGCGATCTTTCGTCCGGTCGGCCGGTGAATCACATTAGCCTTTTCCGCATAACACGAATCTTTATCAACATTCCATTGCGCCGCCGCTCCTGCGATGAGCATTACCCGCGCGGACGCTCCGACTTGACGCAGAAGCTGCCACGAACCAGTAATACTGCCGCTGCCGCCAAGAGACTGTTTACCATAGACACTCTGGTTAACGGGCGCGGGCTCAACCGTAACGGTGGACCACTCCACTTCCAATTCTTCTGCGACGATCATTGGCAGAGAGGTCAGCGTTCCTTCGCCCATATCAGGACGTGGGGCCATCAACGTGACATGGCCGTTTTCTTCAATCCTGATCCAAGCAGGAAACGGGTTGACGCTTTTCGGTGTTCGGTCTTGCTGAATAGATGCTTTTAAATCCCACGGTGAGGCGATGCCGATTATTAGCGCTGCGGTGCTTACCGAGCTCGTCTTCAGGAACGATCGACGACTGATTCCGTTTTCAGGTACGATCTCTTTCATTTCGTACCTCCTCGGAATTGATTGATAAGAACCAGTTCGGCCGATTTGGACGGAGGTGAAGCGGCGCGGTGAATAGCCCTTCTTATCCGCTGATACGTTCCACAACGACAAATATTGCCGCCCATTGCTCGATCTATGTCGGCGTCGGTCGGTTTAGAAGTTTTAGCCAGCAGTGCAGCCGCAGACATGATTTGTCCAGACTGACAATAGCCGCACTGCGGAACGTCTTCTTCAATCCACGCTTGCTGTAGCGGATGGCTCCAATCAGGTGAAAGTCCTTCAATCGTCATGATCGGTTTACCGGCGACCGATGAAACCGGCGCTTGACACGAGCGCGTAGCAGTTCCGTCAATGACAACAGTACAAGCTCCGCACAGGCCAGCACCGCAGCCGAACTTTGTTCCTGTCAGTCCAATCGTGTCCCGCAAAACCCAAAGGAGCGGTGTTTCGGCATCCAAATCAACAGCGTAGGACTTGTTGTTTATATTGAGCGTGATTGAAGACATATATGCCTCCGGGCGAACACCAGCATTGCGACGTGTGGAATAATATATACCGATTCCGGGAGAGCGATAGCTAAGCTTTGTCGGAATCGTGTAAAAAGATGTAATCGAGCTGAGTATCGGCTATTTAACAAGTCCCCCGACAGGACCAAGCGGATCGATCAAATCGGCAATCTTGCTATAAGGCACCAGCACCTGCTGAGCGCCTTCTGCGTAAGACGCTACTTGATAAGGACTGAAGAGGATCAAGAGTCCGCTATCGGTTATGCACCATGCTCTATAGTTGTCCGCCTGTGGCGCCGCGCCAGTGTTTATCCAGTCAGAACCGTCATTGCCAAGCGTTTTCCTTAACTGCGTGATGCAGTACCGTGAAATGGCGGTCAGGTATTTCGTATTTGGCTTAAAGAGAGTGGAAAGCTTAATGTCCTTGTGCTTTTCCGTGTCGTAGTTCACCGTAATGTAACCTTCGTTCGGATGCGCCGCACCGGCTTCGTAAGTGCCCTCCAGGATCGAGATACAGATTAATTTGTTTGTGGCATACTCGACGCTATAGTTTATGTCCAGCGAGCTTCCGGTCGAATCTGGCGGCACCTCCATCGTTTCATCGATTGATTTCTTAAAATCGGTGATTTCTTTGTTTATCAGGGTATCGACATATTTGTTGAATGCGTCCTGTCCCGGATCGACTAGTCCTGTCACCTGTGGATACTCTATATCGATTGTGTATTTGGGCTTTTTAACCTCACGGTTGATCTTTTTTGATTCTATCTTTGCGCCCATTCCCAGATCGAATTTCAACTCGGTAGCAACGAAAGAGAGCGGGCTGGCAGCGCCTTTCCTTTGCCAGGTACCTTCGAGCTTGATAACCTGAAGCTCTCCTGTTCCTGAAACTGTAAGAGTTCCGACGAAACTAGCGCTTTCGTTGCCAGATTGATCTGTCTCGGTCAGTTTAAATTTGCCGCGTGCATCGATTGTCCCTTCCACATCGATGCCGCTGCCGACATTGTCGTAATAATAACTACCGTTAAAATTCTGATCCGAGCGATTCAGATCCATATGAATCGCATACTTGTCACCGATCTTGCCGACGAAGACTTTATTGAATTTCTGCGGAATTCCAGTAGTGGGAGTTTTCTGTGGGTTCGCAAAAACTGCGACTAAGCAGAGCATTATCGATACCAACGAAATACTGATGATTCTTTTCGCTAACATCCTTAAATCCCTTATTGCATAATAAGGCGGTCAAAAACTTTAGTCCGCCAGACGGGCACCCATAGAATTTATGCTCACAAAATACACCCATCTTCGGAAGAGGTGAAGCCAAAAGATTGACCCAGAACGTACAACAGGCTGCCAGCTTGTTGAATAAGTCACCTAAACACAAATCTGGCGATTTCCGAAACAGCAACAGGCTGGCAGCCTGTTGTACGTTGATAGTAAGATGTGCCCGCAACAAAAAGGAGAAAAGGATCATGGGTTGGAACGAACAAGAAGACACAACAATCTATAAAGTCGTCATGAATCACGAAGAGCAATATTCGATTTGGCCTGCCGATCGAGAGAACCCCCTGGGGTGGAACGATGTCGGTAAATCCGGCACCAAACGGGAATGCCTGGATTATATCAAGGAAGTCTGGACCGACATGCGGCCGTTGAGCTTGAGGAAAAAGATGGATGAAATGGCGAAGAACTCCCAATAGTTCCCGTTTCTGCAAAGCCCTGGCAATAAAAAACGTCTGCGGTATTAATCCAAAACCCGCTTTGGTGGCGTATACAATCATTGCGGAGAATACGGCCCGGCACAACAGTTAATCTCTTGAGGCGAGATGGAAAACAAGCCCTTCATCTATCAATTCGATGATGTGCGGGTCGAACCGCATACCCTCAAGCTGTTCAAAAACGGAAACGTTGTTCGAATTGAGCCTAAGACGTTTAAAGTTCTTCTGTTCCTTCTTGAAAACCGCAATCGAGTCGTCGAGAAAAAAGAGCTTCTGGATGCGATCTGGAATGACGCCTTTGTTACAGAAAATGCGTTGACTCGCGTGATCGCACAGCTTCGAAAGGCTATTGGGGATGACGCTAAAGGTTCGAAGTACATCGAGACTGTGCCAACTCTGGGTTATCGATTTTCTGCTGACATAATCGCTACTGAATTAAATGGGTCAACCGCCCAAATAACCGACAATCCGATAGGTGTTGTAACTAACGGAAACGATATCGGCAGAGCGAGCACACTCGATCGCTCTGATATTTCTGCTGATGTCCCGCGCGTTCGGCGCTCGGTAAATCCTGAAACTCTCGTCGCGGTTGCTGCCGCTGTAGTGGTAATCTTGGCAACAATCGGAATGTGGGAATATTTCCGAAAACCTGCGTTGAACAGAGAGATCGCAGTTGCAAAGACAACGCAGATCACCTCGTCAGCCGGGCTGGACATCTATCCAGGTTTTTCTCCTGACGGCAATTTCGTCGCATACAGTTCTGACCGTACAGGCAGTTTTGAGATTTACGTTAAGCCGCTCACACCTGGCGGTCGAGAAATCCAACTTACTTCAGACGCGCAGCAGAACATGGAGCCCGCCTGGTCGCCTGATGGAAAACAGATCGCCTACCGTTCAAAAGACCGCGGTATTTGGATAATGCCGGCTCTGGGTGGAACCGCAAAACAGATCATCAATTTTGGCGCTCATCCGGCTTGGTCGCCAGACGGAACAACGATCGCCTTTCAATCCATAGATGAACATGATCTTGGCGCAACCGCGTCAGGCGCTTCTCCATCATCGGAGATATGGACAGTCAATCTTCAAACACAACAATCAAAGAGAATCACCGATCCTGCAGTTGGCAGAGACTGGAACGGCTCGCCGTCCTGGTCGCCCGATGGAAAGCATATTGTTTTCTGTTCGTACGCTCAGCTCTGGTCGATTAAGCCGAACGGCGATGATCCGAAACGTCTGGCTTCTCATCAAATTATTCACAGCCTTACATACTCTCCGAAAGGGGACGGTGTTTTCTATATAGCCAGTGACATTGATCATGGATTTGGATTATGGAAGATTTTGCTCGATCCGATCACTGGTGATGCACTGGGGCCACCGCAAAAAATTGCGACGACGACAACTGCAAGCAAGGGGCTGGCGATTTCCGCCGATGAAAAGCGGATAGCTTGTAGCGAGGTCCGGACTACCAGCAATCTCGCATCTCTTTCAATTTCTCCGAATACAGGTGAGGCCGTCGGTCCGCCGACATTGCTGACACATGATACGTCCCTGCGGAAATTCAGCCCGATGTTCTCGCCCGATGGGAAGAAGATACTATTCGAAGTATGGAGCGTCGGTTCAAACAGCAATATTTGGGTAATTGATGCCGACGGCACAAACTCTCGTCAGGTAACGGCAGACGCCAGTGATCACAATCCGAACTGGTTTCCGGACGGAGAAGAGATCTTTTTCGTGTCGAGAAGAAATGGCAAGGATTGTTTTTTCGCTTCCTCTCTTACGGGAGCTCAAGAAAGCCTTCTATTAACGCTGGAGCTTCCGTTTGCAGTGTATGAACATTTATCGCCAGATGGAAAACGCGTGGCATTTCAATCCAGAGATGATAAGGGCGCTATCAACGTTTGGTTGAGTTCATTAGACAGTGGTCAAACAACCCAGATCACATTCGACAAAGAAGTGGTTGGATGGCCATATTGGTCCCCTGATGGAAATCAACTGGTCGTTGAAGCAGTCAGAGGAGAAGATTCTGTCCTCTACACAACGCCGTCGGACGGTGGGCCGCTGACGCCGCTGGTTTCTGATCGCGGTCAAAGTTGGTCGGGCGGTTGGTCTCCTGATGGAAAAAAGATAGCTTTTGCCGGCCAGCGCGACGGTGTATGGAATCTCTGGTGGGTATCTCCGATAACAAAAGAGAAGAAACGATTGACAAACTATGACCTGCTGCGGGAGTACGTTCGTTATCCAGACTGGTCGCCACGGGGTGATCAGATCGTTTATGAATATGCCGAAACTACGGGAAATATTTGGATAATGGATTTGAAATGACCGCGCGTCAGATTAATTTGAGCTACCGGTAACAAACCGATTGAAGGAAAATAATTCACGACATTTTCACTTACAATAGAGTCATTGCGGACATGTAATCTGGTCTAGCTATACAGAACCCCTAAGCTGTGATGGAAGGCAAATCGAGCATTTATCAATTTGATGACGTGCAGGTTGAACCTCGCACTCTCAAACTCTCGAAAAACGGAATTGTTGTACGTGTTGAGCCGAAGACGCTCAAGGTTCTCCTGTATCTTCTTGAGAATCGTGACCGCGTAGTCGAAAAAAGTGAACTTCTGGATGCGATCTGGAACGATACCTTCGTTACGGAAAATGCGTTGACTCGCGTGATCGCGCAGCTTCGCAAGGCCATCGGAGACGATGCCAAAGGATCAAAATACATAGAGACAATACCTACCATGGGTTACCGCTTCGCCGCGGATGTTTCAGTTATCGATTTACCCGCGATCAGAACCGACCAAGCGGCCGGACACGAAGACAGTTTGGCCGCGGCGGTAACGAACTCAGGTTCGTCAGCCGTAAACTCGCAATCATCCGCACTCTTGAAAGAGGCCTCACGAAAGAAGCGTTCTGTTCAATTGAAGCTTATTATTCCGGCCGCCGTGCTCCTTCTGGCCGGAGCACTTGCAATATGGCATCGCTTCGAGAAACCTGCATTGACTGAAACACCGACAATCTCCCGGAATACCCAGATTACGACTTCGTCTGGACTCGACATTGGCCCGACGTTTTCGCCGGATGGAAATTTCATCGCTTACAGTTCTGATCGAACAGGGAACTTCGAAATTTATATAAAAGCATTAACTCCTGGCGGACGCGAAATTCAGCTCACTTCAGGCGGATCGCAAAATTTGGAGCCGGCCTGGTCTCCGGATGGAAAACAGATTGCGTACCGTTCTGCGAATCACGGTATCTGGGTAATGCCTGCGCTTGGCGGTGTAGCCAGGCAGATAGTCAATTTCGGTTCGCATCCATCCTGGTCGCCAGATGGTTCAACGATAGCGTTCGCCTCAGTCGATCCTCACGATTTTGGTGAAACTGCACCCGCGGCGTCTCCTTCTTCAGAGGTATGGACCGTGGCAGTGAAGAGCGGAGAAACCACACAAATAACTCATCCAGCGCAACCGCCCGGTGAACACGGCGCGCCAGTATGGTCCACGGACGGTAAGCGGATCATCTTTTGTTCTTACAGCGATATCAGGTCGATCGCAATAGACGGACACAACCCTATACACCTTGCTTCGCATCAGGAGATCCACAGCCTGGTATATTCGCCAAAAGAAGAAGGCATTTATTATGTGGCGAGCGACGCCGACCGCGGGTTCGGGTTATGGAAATTATTGATCAATTCAGTTACCGGTGAAGCCAAAGGCGAGCCTGTCCTGGTCACAAGGTTAACCAGTAGCAGTAACGGGTTGTCTATTTCGCCAGACGGGAAAAGAGTAGCGTATAGTGTGCTCAGGACACTCAGCAACCTGGTTTCAGTCCCCGTTTCGGCAACAACATCTGAAGCGACCGGGTCTCCTGTTCAGCTAACCCACGGCACTGCGTTGCGCAATTTTTTCCCTGCGTTCTCACCGGACGGCAAGAAGATTGCATTTGAACAGTGGAGCGTCGGCAATAACGATAGTATTTGGGTTATCGATTCAGATGGTAATAATGCCCGGCAGGTGACCGCCGACACGAGCAATCATAATCCCAGCTGGTTTCCAGATGGTAAAACGCTGCTGTTCTTTTCAAAGAAATCAGGAAAGGACAGCTTCTATTCGGTTACTCTTGATGGCGAGAAAGCCCACCTTTTGCTCACGCCAAAGGCACCGTTTGTTGTGCACGCTGACCTTTCTCCCGACGGAAAAACTGTGGCCTTCCATACCAGAAAACAAGGCATTGTTAACGTATGGCTGAGCTCTCTAGTCGATGGACAGACAAAGCAGATTACCTTTGATAAAGAAGGTGCTGGATGGGTGTATTGGTCACCAGATGCAAAACATATGGTCGTTGAAATCGTCAGAGGAGAGGATTCACTGCTTTCCACAATCGATGCAGATGGCGGGACGATGACCACGGTGGTTGCAGATCATGGTCAGAGCTGGTCAGGAGGCTGGTCTCCCGATAGCAGCAAGATCTTATTTTCTGGCCAACGGGATGGTTTATGGAATATCTGGTGGGTATCGCCTTCGACAGGAGAGAAAAAAAGGCTGACAGATTATAAGCTGCTGAGCGAATACGTCCGTTATCCTGTCTGGTCGCCGGTGGGAAATCAGGTAGTCTACGAACACGGAGAAACCACAGGAAATGTCTGGATAATGGATCTTAAATAGATCATTTCCACTCTATCTCAATTGCCTCAAAGCGCGTGTTGCCGATGTTCGTCAGCGAATGCGTTCGCTTCTCTCCGTGCCAGTTAAAGACTCCGGGTTGAAACTCACCAATCTGCTGAGGTTGTCCGGGTGAATCATAGGCTACCTTGGAGGCGGTTAACGCAATTCCCAGACTCATTAGATTATGAGTGTGCATTCCTGTCGATTGACCGGGATCGAGAACTAATCGGTCGACGCGGACGCGGTCGTTCTCAAGCACAACAGAGTAACCGGGCACGTTGATCATCGGATCCTTGTCTTCTTTGATTCCAGGCGAAGCGAGGATCTCAACCGTTATGTTGTGAAATGGAGTTGAGCTGTGATTAATCACGCGATGAGTAATCGTGGCCTTTGAAAACCGAACCTCGCCGTCCTTTAGAATAAGATCGGTCTCGGGCTGGCCAAGCAACTGCGCCTTCAAAGTTGCAGGTCCCAAGCTGACGAATACGTAATCATTCGAATGAACGTGATATAGGGTTTCATCTCCCGCAGGGACTACAACATCGAAGACACGAACGTATTTGTTTTCAAACTTCATGTGATGATGCGCCTCTTTTATAACCGGCACTGAAGTCTGAAAAGCAAAACCAACAACGACAATAAGCAGCAAAAAGATTCTTTTCGGTATTCGGCTCATTTGATTTTGTCCTGACCGTGGTATTCGTCTCAATCGACTGCACGCCGTTCGAACTGCTTCATACCCTGATATGTGAACAGAATTGAAAACCCAACCAATCCGGCCATTATTCCCCATAAAGGCATGTGCGGAAGTTGCGGTGTCAGCGTGGAGCGGAATCCTTCGCTGGCATAAACCAGAGGATTGATTAAGACCAATTTTTGGAACCACGGAACAACGTTCAGGCTTCCCCATGGATAATAGGTGCAGCCAAAGAAGATCATTGGCCCGAGCAGAACGTTGAATACCAGTCCAATCTGCTGTGGAGAAACTACCGTTCCCAGCGCCAGTCCGAACGCAGAGAACAACCAGCTAGCCAGTATCGCGACCACAATCAGCAGAAAGGGATGCGAGAAGTCCAGATTTAATCCTGAACCCATTATCAATACCGCGAGCGGCAGAACGATAATTCCCGCAACGACGGCCTGAATGATTCCCATCAGAATCTTTTCAAAAGCAACACCACTGATGCTGATTGGCGCGAGCAGTCGGTCTTCGATCTCTTTGGTCCAGCCAAAATCAATTACCAATGGAAGAGCTACCGATTGCATACCGGACAATGTCATGCTCAGCGCGAGAATGCCCGGCAGCAACATCGTAGTGTAGCCCTTTTGGATCGTTCCCATCTTCGGCATCACGTAACCAAAGATGAACGTAAACAATAGCGGCTGCAAAGCCACGCGCAATATTGAGAATTTCAATTCCCGTTGCGCCACGCGTAGATCGCGATGCAGCAACGCCGCAAGTGTTGACATAGTTCTCCTGCCTCTATTCTCTCAAGCTTCTTCCAGTCAGGTGCAGGAAGAAGTTCTCTAAGCTTGGTTCAGCAACATGGGCATCCGTGACCGAAACGCCCTGATCGCCTGCTACTTTCATTGCCTGAGCCAGCATGCCTTCAGCTTTGTCGGCATACATTCTGATTCGGCCGTCAACGTTGAGAACTTCCACAACGCCAGGAATAGCTTTAAGTGCAGTCTGCAGATTCGAAGCTGCTCCATCCTGAGCGCTTGTTTGCAACTCGACCAGATAGCCGCCAGGAACGCTCGATTTGAGTTTTACTGGCGTATCCATCGCCAGCAATTTGCCGTGATCAACGACCGCGATGCGCTGACATAGCTCATCAGCCTCTTCCATATAATGCGTCGTCAGAAAAATCGTTAATCCGCGAGTGTGAAGCTCTGTCAGCAAATCCCACATTGCTCGTCGCGATTGCGGATCGAGACCGGTTGTCGGTTCATCCAGAAACAGAATCGATGGATTGTGCATCAATGCGCGAGCAATCTTCAGGCGTTGCGCCATACCGCCAGAGAAGCCCATCGTCTTTTCATCGGCACGGTTGGCGAGTTGAAAGCGTTCAAGTAAGTCATTAGCGCGTTTCTCGCGTTCATGTTTTGGAATACCGAAATACTCTGCGTGAAACAACAGATTCTCGCGGCCGGTGAGGCTGCGATCCAGGTTGTTCACTTGAGGAACAACGCCGATCAATCGCTTTACGGTCACCGGATCCTTTGCGACATCAGTTCCATCGACGAGCGCTAATCCGCCGCTTGGCCGAACCCGGGTTGTCAGCACGCCTATCGTTGTTGTCTTGCCTGCGCCATTAGGGCCAAGCAACCCGAAGAACTCACCACGGCCGACTTCGAAAGAAATACCGTCGACTGCTTTTATTTCAGGTTTTTTGCCCTTGCGATCGCTTTGGGGTTTGTAGACCTTTCGCAGGTCTTTAACGGATATCACCGTTTCCATTCTCAATCACCTATTTCACGGGAGGGATGTAGGGGCAGGGCTCGTCCCTGCCCGGATCGTGCGAAGCACGATGAAGCGCTTGTTGATGAACATTTGATTGCCATTCAGCAATCCGGGCAGGGACGAGCCCTGCCCCTATAATCTTTGTCCTTTTGGCCGATTTCATCTGCGTCACGTTAAACGGAATCTGATTATATGCTAGAGTCGAAAAGAGAACCAAAAGATAGCGAAGGCAAAAAATAACCAGAGAAACCAACCCTCCGCTGAGGATCCGCCGCTCTGGTTATTTTCTGGATCTTGTTAGCAGTTATAGCAGCCGCAACCCGAGACGCAATTTTCAGGCGTCGCCAGTTTGCCTTCGGGGCCGACGACCATCATAGTCTTCAAACACCAGTACTGAGAAGTCGGACCGGATTCTGTGGTCTCTTCCAGTGTCCTTCCACCGGAGATATAGAACATCTTTGTCCGCAGATGACTGCACGGTAACATATCTTCGTTTTGAATTGTTTCGCTTGCCATAATGCCTCCTTATGCAGTCTTTGCCGCCTGCAAGATCGCTCGGCGAATGATCGCGTCGAAAATCAGCACCTTGTAGCCGTTGTCAGCCAGCGGAGTGGCCTTCTCAAGACTCGCCTTGGCGGCAGCGCGAGCAAGGCTTTCAGTGACGCGCTTGCCTTTCAGCATCTCTTCGGCCTCTTTCGCGCGATGCGGCACCGGCGATGCGGCACCCATAACTATGCTGGCCTCTTTGCATATGCCGCCCTGCATCGTTAATACAGCCACAACATCTGCAATTGGCCAGTCGAAAGTTTCTTTTTCGGCTTGCTTGAGGTAGACGCTGTGCGTGCCCGGTTTAGGATGCGGGACCATGATCTCGGTGATGACTTCGTTTGGCTGCAGGATATTCTCGTGGTGGACGTCTTTATCCGGCAGGACGAAGAAGTCTTCCAGTTTGATCTCGCGAGTTTTATCGCCGCCCAGAACCTTGACGCTGGCGTGAAAAGCCATCAGCGGTGTTGCAGCCGATGACGGATGCACGATAGCGCAGCGGTCATTATCGAATATAGCGTGATAACGGTTCTCGCCTTCCTGAGCAAAACAATGATCGCCACCTTTCCGCAAACAATGGAAATCGGCGCCGCGGAAATACCAGCATCGCGGGCGCTGGCAAATATTGCCGGCAATTGTCGCCATATTGCGAATCTGCGGATTCGCGGCCTGACCGACAGAATCGGCAAGAGCCGCAAAGCTCGCCTTGATCCCGGCGTGCGACGAAACCTTGGCAAGCGTCGCCAACGGCCCAATGCGCAGCCCCTTTGGATCAAGCGTTATATGATTCGCATTCGGGACATTGAGAATATTTACAAGGCGGTCCGGCGCTATAACCTGGCCCTTCATCTGGTCCAGCAGATCGACGCCACCTGCTTTCAGTCTGGCAGCGTTGCCGTCGATTAGGGCGGCAGCATCGTTAAGCGATGCGACGTTTACATATTCAAAGCGGTTCATCGCGCCTCCTTCTTCTCCGGATTCAGGGCAGCCAGCACCTTGTCCGGTGTAATCGGCAATTCATTGATGTGAACGCCGATCGCATTGTAGATCGCATTCGATATGGCTGCGGCCGTCGGCACAGTTGCCGGCTCGCCGATCCCCATCGAGCTGATGTTGTTTGTCACGCTGGAATTCTCGACGATGATAGCCTCGATTTCTGGCATATCCTTCGAGCCAGGAATCTTGTACTGCTCAAGATTCGGATTGACCATTATTCCGGTGTTCTTGTCCAGAATTCGATTTTCCAGAAGAGCGTACGCTACCCCCTGAATAACGCCGCCGTTGATCTGGCTTTCAGTCGTCAGGCGGTTCATCACGTGCCCGAGGTCATGCACTGCGACGACTTTCAGCACGTGAACCTGACCAGTTTCGGTATCGACTTCGACTTCGATAAATTGAGCGCCAGCGTTTTGCTGTTGAGTTTGATTAGCGAACTTCTTCGCTTGATCCTGGCCAAAAGCTCTGCCGTCGAAATAGTTCGGCGCGCGATCACCTGTGACGGAGATCTTGTCGCCTTCCATTCTCTGCGCGACTTTAGCCCAGGTGAGGCTGCGCGTCGGCTCGGACTTGACGAAGATCTTGCCATCGCTGGCTTCGAGTTCGTCAGCCTTTGCCTTGAGAATCGGCGCCGCCACATCGAACATCTTCAACTTCGCTGCATATGCCGCGGTTCTCACGGCCGGACCCAGAGCGGTAGTCGTAGTACTGCCGCCGCTGCCCGGACCAATCGGCCACTGCGTATCGCCGTAATGAACTCTGATGTCATTAAGTTGAAGACCCAGCTCTTCCGCTGCGATCTGCGCGATCACTGTGCGCATCCCGGTGCCGATATCCTGCGCGCCATTCATCACGTCGACTTTGCCGTCGTTGTGGACTTCGACGATCACCGTCGATGGCGGACCGGCAAAGTTACGCCAGACCGAACTGGCCATTCCGATTCCGCGACGCTTGACTCCTGTCGCCTTACCAGCTTTCGCATTGCGTCTTTCCCAGGCGATGCGCTCAGCGCCAATTCGGTACTCTTCCAGACGAACAGGGTTGTCGATGTTCTTTCGCCTGAATTCGAGCGGATCCATTCCCAGCTTTTCCGCAACTTCGTCCAGCGCCGAATCCAGCGCGAACGATCCCTGCGGATGCCCCGGAGCGCGAAACGCTGCCGCAGGACCGGCATTGGTGAATACGTCGCTCTCTTCGGTGTGAAGGTTCGGGCATTTGTAGATAGTCTGCATCGGACCTGCGCATCCCGCGCCACCTGCAATGCCGCCAGTGCCGTAGGCAATCAGTTGCATTGCGGTGAGGGTGCCGTCCTTCTTCGCGCCAATCTTCAGTTTCTGTACTGAGCTTGGACGATTGCCCACAGCCAAATGCTGTTCGCGACGGTCGAGCATAAGCTTAACCGGAGAATTCGACATCTTTGCCAGTTTGGCGCAAACGATGCCGTGCACGCCAGCGCCGAACTTCGCACCGAAACCGCCGCCCATATATTCAGTGATGACTCTGACATTGTTGGCCGGCAGTTTGAAGTATTGCTGTAGTTCATTCTTGACGCTGAAAGTGCCTTGAGTGGAAGCCCACGCTGTCAACTTATCTGGAGCATCCCACTTGCAGACCAGGCCGTGAGTCTCAAGCGGCGAATGTGTCTGCACCTGAGTTCGATACGTTCCTTCAAAGATGACATCGGCTTCGGCAAAGCCTTTCTCAACGTCCCCTCGATTATTGACTCTTGGTCCGACAACGTTGCCTTTTGTCTGCACGCTATTGCCGCCACGCTGAGGAACATCGCCCTCGCTCCTGCGTTCCTGCACGGGAGCGTCGTGAACCAGAGGAGCTTTCGGATCCATCGCCCTCTCTTCGCTGACGACAAAGGGCATCTTCTCGTATTCGACTTCGATCAGTTTGATGGCGTCTTCCGCAACGTATCGATTGATAGCGGCGACGGCGGCAATCTCCTGGCCGGCATAGATGACCTTCTGGTCCTTTGGATAGTTCGGCATGTCTTCGAACTTGAGAACCACCTTGACGCCAGGAAGAGCTTCCGCTTTCGAAGTATCGATTCGCTTGACGACACCTGCTGGTACAGTGCTGCGAAGAACCTTGCCGTAAAGCATTCCCGGCAGATTCATGTCATACGTGTATTTAGCGCGACCGGTGACTTTGGCGACGCCATCAATGCGTGGAACTCTCGTCCCCACGATTTTAGTCTTAGTATTCAGATCCCACGGCTGCGGATCAGTGACGGGAATCTGAATCTCGTCGGTTCGTTCTTTGCCTTTAATTCCGAAGGTGACTTTTACGGTTTTTGTGTCTGCCATTAGCGCACCTCCTTAAGCTTTCTGCTGCGTTTTCGCAGTCGCGTGATGGGTCTGCTTTGCAGCAGCCTGAACGGCCTTAAACACATTCGGGTATGTACCGCAGCGGCAGAGATTACCCGACGTCGCCTGCTTAATATCGTGCAGACTAGGATTCGGGTTGTGATCCAGCAGCGCCTTGCACGACATGATCATTCCCGAAGTGCAATACCCGCACTGCAGCGCGTCAAAGTGCACAAACTCTGCCTGAATCGGGTGCAACTGATCGCCATGGGCCAGGCCTTCGATTGTTTCAATCTTTTTGCCCTGCGCATCCAGAGCCAGTGTCATGCACGAAAGCACAGGCGTATCGTTGACCAGCACTGTGCAACCGCCGCAAGCTCCGCGGTCACAGACTAGCTTCGTACCGGTAAGATCAAGCTCTGGTCCGCGCAATACATCGACCAGCAAAGATCGCGGCTCGGCCATAACTCGTCGGTCACGCCCGTTGATCGTCAGAGTAATTGGCGCAGCATCCGGACTGATAACCTTTGCGTCAACGGTTGCTCCTGACGGTCCTCTCAGTAATCCTTCAGCATGAACCAGCGGCAGAATGCCAGTAGCAAGTACGCCACCACCCATGCCTTTCAGCAAAGATCGGCGACTGATACCGCCGTTTTGCTGCTCGTTGTCTTTTTCTTTTTCGTTCATCGATGAACTCCTGTTGCCGTACAAACAAAGAGCAAAAGCACCGAAGGAGATCGGTGCTGTGGAATGCCATACTGAACCAATAGACTGACAGGCGATCTTCACGCTCTGTCAGAAACCGTATTTCGGGAATCACCTCAAATATGGGGATTCCTCACTTTTTACTTGCCTGTAACTCTAACCAGAAGGCCTGACACCTTGGAAAATGCAGGTCTGCATGCTATCAAGGCTTCCATTTTCAAACAAGTGGAAATCGACGGTTTCTTGATTATGCGAGAGAGATAACCATTGTGAGGACATCTTTTACAAGTTTAGCAAACCGGGAACGTTCGAGTGCAGCTCGAGGTATTCTGCTTTTGTTTCGTGCGACGATTATCAATGCCGGATCGCGCGCGATGGATTATAATATAGCCGCTCCGCATCTTCATGTCTGCTGTTCCTGATCAGCGAGGATTAACATTTCTGGGCTTGGAATTTATGAAGAAAATAGCTCTCATTACGTTGCTATCCTCTTTTGTTCTGCTTTCGTCACAACATTCTCTTGCGCAAGGCGATAACTCAAAGCCTAAAGTTGTAACGGCCGCACAAGTTAACGGTACCTGGAAATATCGCGATAATGTCTTTAAGATTTGGGCTCTTGGCAAGAATGAATTACATGTCTCATTCTCTGGTGTTTACAAGCATCAAACCGCGCAAGGACCGTCAGCCAATACGGGTGACGGAGATGGCATTGCCATCATCGATGGCGACACTGCTAAATTCAAACCTCGCGGCGCTGAAGATGAATGTATGATCACGATGAAATTTACTGGCGGCAAACTCGAAGTAAACCAGGTCGGCATTTGCGGTTTCGGTTTCAACGTTACTGCCGAAGGAACTTATAATAAAACAAGCTCGCGTAAACCAAAGTTCGATTCATAACCTGTTATTTTCCGATACAAAACGTCCCGAAGATCTTGTTGAGAATATCATCAATAATCGTCTCGCCGGTGATTTCGCCTAGACTGCGAAGAGCCAGATGAAGACCCACCAATGCCACTTCTTCTGAAAGGCCGGCATCCATAGCTTCGGTTGCTTCGACGAGTCCGTTTCTCGCAACGCTTATCGATGCATGATGGCGAGCGTTCGTCACGATGGGGTCGCTTCCGTCCGCGTGAAAGGCCAGTTTGATTCGACTCTCAAGCGAACGCATCAGCTCATCAATGCCTTCGCCTGTCTTTGCCGAGATCGTGTAGGAATGGCCGTTGGTGATCCCCACATCCGCCAATCCCCAAGCTGATTGAATGTCGGATTTGTTTAGGATCAACAGGTGCTTTAATCCTTTGCAGGATTCTATGAGCTCCATGTCTTCGCGCGCTAAAGGCTCTGAAGTGTCTAAAATCAGCAGGAGGAGATCTGCGTCTCCTATGACCGATCGAGAGCGCTCAATACCAAGCGACTCAACAACGTCTTGTGATTCCCTGATTCCGGCGGTGTCGATAAACGTCACAGGAATGCCGCCGATCTCGATGCCTTCTGTCAAGATATCGCGGGTAGTTCCCGGAATGTCTGTGACGATCGCGCGGTCAGCTTTCAGCAGGCGGTTAAAGACGCTCGACTTGCCGACGTTTGGGCGGCCGACTATGCCGATCTTCAAACCCTCACGGACAATTTTTCCAAAATCGAACGAACCGAGTAACAAGTCGAACTGATGAACCAGTTTGGCTATTCTCTGTTTAATCGAGTCGATGCGATCGGTCGAGATATCGTCTTCAACAAATTCGACTGCGGATTCCAGTTGCACGATCAGGTTCAGCAACTCTTCTTTCAAAGGTTTTAATCGTTCGGCAAGCGCTCCGTGCATCTGCATCCGCGCAAGCTTTACCTGAAAACTGGTCCGCGCGCCGATCAGATCGCCGATAGCTTCGGCCTGGCTCAGGTCGATCTTGCCGTTGAGGAAGGCTCGCATCGAAAATTCGCCAGGACCCGCACCGATTGCTCCGGCGGCGACTGTCTCTCCAATAATGTCCGCGAGGACCAGAGGATTCCCGTGGGCGCTGATTTCGACGACGTCTTCACCGGTGAAGGATTTTGGGGCTTTGAAGAAAAGAACAACAGCATCGTCCACAACCTTGTCGGTAACCGAAAATAACTCAAGATGTCGCGCATGGTTAGGAGTGAATGAATCTTCCGACTGGCGCGTAAGTCGAGCGGCGATGCCGAGCGCCTGAGGTCCACTCAGCCGAATAACTCCGATGCCTGATCTTCCCGGCGGAGTGGCGATTGCGACTATTGTTTCTTCAAACACGTTTTAAGCGGGGCGAACGATGACTTTGCGGTCGTCGCGGTCGCCCAGGCTTTCGGTCTTTACCGATTTGTCCTCGGCAAGGGCCAAATGGATGACACGTCGCTCGTTCGGACCCATCGGCTCGAACACAAAAGGAGACCGTGAATGTTTAACTTTTTCCGCGGCTTTTTTCGCCATCAATCGCAACTCGGCTTCGCGCTGCCCGCGATAGTTGTTGAAGTCAAAGATTATCCGCGTGTCTTTGTCAAGCGTCCGTCCGAATGCCCGATTAGCAATGTATTCAAAGGCATTCATCAGTTCAGCATCGCGCGCCAGCAGCGCTCCCGCATCGCGTCCCTGCAGTTGAACGCGATAGTCGTAATCGACACTGTCGACGGTAGCCTCCAGGTCAAGATGAGCCGCGTCAAAAATCGATTCAAGATAATCTTTGATCTCGTCTGTCTTCCCGCCTGCCATGAACGTCTCCCAATATTAGCTAAGCTTGTTAATCAACATCTGTTGCCCTACACCGACAAGATTACTAAACATCCAGTAAATTACCAGACCGCTTGGCGCAACCCTGAAAAACAGCACGGTCAGCAGGATTGGCATGCCGTACGACATCATATACTTCTGCATCTTTTGCTGGGGATCGCTTGCCGGTGTTGGTGTCAGAGCCGATTGTGCCACCATACTCACACACATTATTATTGGCAGAATGTAATAAGGGTCAGGACTGGATAAATCGTGAATCCATCCCAGCCACGGGGATTGCCGTACATATATAGAGACGCTCAAATAGATGAAAATGGCCCAAAAAATCGGCATCTGAATCAACATTGGCAGACAGCCGCTCAGGGGATTGCCCTCTTTCATCAGCGACAATTGCTCTTTTTGAAGCTCCAGATACCGCGGATCATCCTTTTTCAAGGTCTTCATCCGATCCTGTATCTCTTTGTTCCGCGGCTGCAGGTCTTTCATCTTTTTCATCGCGATGGAGCTCTTCCACTTCAACGGGAAGAAGATCAGGTTGATACAAATCGTCATCACGATGATCGCCCAGCCGTAATTCGGAATGACTACATAAAGCTTTGTAAGGAAGAGCGAAATGAGCGGAACAATCGGTTTTACGATGATTGAAAACATTCCGTAATCAATTACGTCTTCCAGATCGACGTTCAGGTTCCTGTCTTTGTGTAACTGCTCGCTCAAAGCCGTTAGCGTATACCGCTCTTTCGGTCCGATATAGACCGTCGCCGACTGGCCAATTGGGACGCTGGCTATCAACGGGTGAAATGCATCCTTGTCCAGAATACCTGTCTTGCTGCCGTCTAATAATGTGGCGTCGGGTTGCGCAGTATCGGGAACGACCATAAAAGCGAAATAATGATCGCTGACGGCGGCCCAATTGATGGGTCCTTTCAGGTTGTCGATTCCGCTTTTGTCTTTCGGGGCTGTCTCGCGAGTAATCTTGTTGTCGATGGCGACCATTGCCTGCGGTGGAGTACCGGTATAGCTGTTTTTGGCTTTCGCGGTCGCATCGCCGAAACCAGGACCAATCTGCAACCGCACAGGCAAACTGGTGCTGCCGTTTCGGGCTTCCAACCCAATCCGCATATCGAACTTATCACGAAAGAACGTAAAGGTCTTTTTAACGAATAAGCCGCTGTCGTCTTGATAAGTGAAACTAAGTTGATGCTGCCCGTCGGTTATATTGATGATGTCACTTTGCGCATCAGTTTGAAAATTGGCCGAATTGATCAGCGCCGTTAATTGCGGGTTATCTGGAAATTCCAGTTTGAATGAATATTTGACGGGATTGTCGCCAGCATTAAGAAGTTTCAACTCGCTGTAATTCTCGGCTTTCAGGACCTTATCGTTCGGGTTAGGCATTTTCTCCAGCACCCACTCTTTTACTAACGCACCCTTAGTCGTGAAACTGCCGGTCCATACATCGTTTTTTACGGTGATATCTCTGCCCGGTGTCGTGTCTGTCTGCGGCAATGGAGTTGTGACGGCCGCATTCGCTGGGGACGTTTGATTTGGCTGATTTGGCTGCTGCTGGGGTGTTTGTTGCGTTTGTTGTGCTTGCTGATTCTGGTCCGGAACAACTGGTTTCGGCGCAAAGAAATACGAATAAACGATCAGGATCAAAGCCGAAAGCACTAACGCTAAAATAAATCTGTTTTCCATGAATTTAACTTAACCCCAGTCTTGAGTTGATTAGGCGGAAATGATGTTTACGTGACGCAAATTGTGCCACAACAGTTTCAGCCTAATCGCATTCCACAATCCTTGCCAGGATCGGGAGAATACCCGATCCACAAACAGTTGCCAG
>DASRDY010000274.1:0-3028 GCA_035652355.1 Blastocatellia bacterium | reverse complement strand
TTTCTCTGGGCTGGTGTATTCCTGGCGATCATCTGGGTTATTTATGCTGGAGCTACGCATTTCGATCCGGCAAAAGCATTCGATTTTCCGCCAAACGCATTCACGCTCAACAGCGGATTCTTTACCGGATTGGGCGCTGCGATGCTGGTGGCGGTTTACGATTATTGGGGCTATTACAACGTTTGCTTTATCGGCGGCGAGATGAAAGATCCTGGCCGCACAATACCGCGCGCTGTTCTCATCTCCATCGCGTTTGTCGCCGTCCTTTACATTGTTATGAACATCGGAGTCCTGGGTGTAATCCCTTGGCGAGATTTCATTACTCCCGCAAAACCTGACGCCAACAAATATATAATCTCGACCTTCATGCAGCAGTTGTACGGCGGCACTGCGGCATCGATAGCAACGATATTAATGATATGGGTCGCATTCGCTTCTGTATTTTCATTGTTGCTTGGGTATTCCAGAATCCCCTATGCGGCGGCTGTTGATGGCCGTTACTTCAAGGCGTTTGCCAGAGTTCATCCGGTTCATCGATTTCCGACGGTATCTTTGCTGGCGATGGGCGCGGTGACCGCGTTCTTTTGTCTGTTCACGCTAGCCGATCTGGTTACAGCTCTTGTTGTTCTCAGGCTATTGATCCAGTTTATGGCGCAAATTGTTGGCGTAATTGTTCTGAGAGTACGAGAGCCAAACCGCGAACGACCATTTCGGATGTGGCTTTATCCTGCGCCTGCGATTCTCGCTTTGGCCGGGTTCCTGTATGTTCTGATCGAGCGACCAAAATCTCTTGCATCAATCATCTCTGCTATCATTGTATTATTAGTAGGTGTGGTAATCTTTCTGTGGCGATCTGCACGTCTCAGAGAATGGCCGTTTGGTGAAAACATGCCTGCGGTAGAAAACGTTCAGTAGATCTCGGCTGAGAGGGCGATGGCATCAAGCAAATGACCCAGCGATTAATCGGTAATAGGTTTACGACGGGCTTTTTTGAGCCTCGTTCACGAGGCTTTCCCGAAGGGTTACTAGACCGCTCCTTTTAGGAGCGGGTGATGCAGCGAGTTCCTCAGTTAGCCCGCTTCAGCGTGCTTCCCATTGTAGGCTTTAGCCATAGTTGATTGCTAAAGGAGACTGAGAAGGACGCTAACGCGCCCTATGAAGAAGATCAGTCGCTATTACCCGGTTGTAAACAGCCGGTCTAGTAACCTTCGGGAAAGGCTGCTGGAAGCAGCCTGGCAAAACATTGGTCGCTGACTTACGCCATTAAGCTTCAAAGATCGTTATGGCAGAAACAAACTCCATCACAAACTTCAGAGAGTTCTGGCCGTATTACGTTGCTGCGCATAGTCGGTCGATGACTCGGATAATCCACTTGATCGCAACCTTATCAAGCTGGATCATTATCGCTTTTGCCGTAACGACAGGATATTGGTGGTACTTGCTCTCGGTCCCGTTTGTAGCGTACGCATTGGCCTGGTATTCCCACTTTTTCATCGAGCACAACCGACCCGCAACATTCGGGCACCCTTTCTACTCGCTGGCGGCTGATTACAAAATGGCGGCTTTGATGTTGACTGGACAGATGAGCCGCGAAATAGAGCGGCTGAACCAGAGTCAAACCGAACAAAATTACTTCGCGGCGAACAGACAATGAAAATAGCTTTATTGGTCATAACTTGTTTTTTGATCTCGGTGGCGTCAGCACTTCCACAGGAACAGTCAGGTCAACAATCTCTAAAGATTTTGCAGATACGCAGGGATTTTGTACGCAGCGGGCACGAGCACGAATACGAAACATTCAATGTGCAGACGGCGCAGGCAGCAGTGAGGAACAGTTCGCCGGTGCCGTATCTAACGATCAGTTCTGTAACCGGAGATGCACAAACCTGGTTTCTGATTTGGTATCAGTCGTTCGAAGAGATCGATACTCTGAGAGAAGACTATTCCCTGAGAACAGCGCTGGCAACCGAGCTTTCGCGAATTTTGCGAGACAAGGGGGATCTGATTTCCGGCGGCGATACCTTGCTGGCGCAGTATCGGCAGGACCTCAGTCGCGGTCCTGAGATTGATATTGCAAAGGCTCATTATTTTTCTATTGTCATCGACCCGGTGATTCCCGGCCACCTGCAAGAGTATGAAGAGCTGCAAAAGACACTCCGCTCAGCTCATAAAAAGGCCGGCGATACAACAACACACACTGTCTATCAGGTCCTGTCAGGCACGTCCAATGGCACTTATCTGATATTCACTCCGCTGCATGATCTGGTGAATATAAAAGATGCTGCACCTGCGCAAAATCACAAATACGATGACGCACTGGGGGATTCCGGGCTCGCCAGGGTCCGGGAATTGGCCGCCAATTCAATTTCCAGCTCTGACTCATACCTGTATGCAATCAGACCCGCAACAAGTTACCCGTTACCGGAATGGGTGAATGCTGATGTCGATTTCTGGGCTCCTCGTCCGGGCGTGAGGCATTAGTGACCTATGGTGATTGGTAAAGGCTCAGAAACGGGATCGCTAACGGAAGACGATGTCCGTGAGCTGATGGCTGCAGCAATCGCTGACGCGGGATTGTCAGGTAAACGGATTCTGATCATCATTCCCGACGGTACTCGCACTGCGCCGATACCAATGATGTTCCGCCTCTTCTTCGAGCATCTGGGTAAAGACGCCGCCAGTCTTGATTATCTGATAGCCCTCGGTACTCATCGCATAATGACTGAGGCGGAAATAAATCGGCTAGTCGGAATTACGACATCACAACGTTCGACCCGATACTCGAATGTAAGAATTCTCAATCATCGGTGGGACTTGCCTGAAACTTTTGTAACTCTTGGCCAGATCGCAACAGATGAAGTCGAAGAACTGACAGGCGGATTGATGCGCCAGTCCGTGAACGTTCGCATAAACAAAATAGTGTTGGATTACGACTGCCTGATCGTCTGCGGTCCGACTTTTCCGCACGAAGTCGTTGGGTTTTCAGGCGGCAACAAGTATTTCTTTCCCGGCATCGGCGGCCCAGAAG
>DASRDY010000273.1:0-5977 GCA_035652355.1 Blastocatellia bacterium | reverse complement strand
ACTTTCTTGACCCTGATTTTGTCCGCTCCTCTGAAGGTATCATTCATAAGTCTTCACCTTAACTTTCTTCGCTCATTAGCTAAGTACATGTGGACTTATGTCGTGGTGACAACTTTCTTCCGATTTTTCACAGCTTCTCTGGTTTTCCGGCGCATCTATGCCCCTTTTCCCCAGCGAGGCTGTGCCTCGCAGCATCAGGCATAGCCTGAAAAAAAGAGGGGGACCAGCTTCGGAAAGGCAAGGCTTTCCGCATAGCAGGGCGGCAAAGCCGCGAATTCTGGACTCAACCAGTTCGCCAACAATACCACCTGTCGGCGCTTTGGTAGTCGTTTATCAACACCCACGCTGAATCAACGGACACGCGTTATCGACGGCTACCAAAGCGGCGAGAGCTCGCCGCACTCCAAAAGCGCCGATTCTCGGCGCAACCGACGAGAGTGCTTGTAATTACTGAAGTCATCCAAGTAATATCTAGTGAAGGTCTGCCATAATGCAGAAGGAGCTTTCCTATGCGAAGTAAAGCTTTCACGCTCGTAATATTCCTTTGCTCTATCCTCGGCTTGGCCAGCCTAGCGAGCCAGACACTGGCCGTCCTTTCACAACCGGCTCCTCAAACAAGTACGCCAGAAAAGCAGAACTTGCTCAAGAATCCGTCAGCAGGTCAGGGCAGCCAGTATTGGACGCCGTTCGGCCATGCCCCCTGGCGATGCCGCTATTGAAGAAATAGATGGCAATCCTCGGTTTGTGATCCGCAACAAAGGATTTTTCTCGCAAGATGTAGAGCTGCCAGGCGCCGTCGGCAAATACGTTCTGATCATCGGACGTGTCTCAAGTGAGAGAATAAATCCCGACGGAGCAATAACGGGCCTGCCATATCTTTATGCGTACCTCCTCCAAGGAATGACCGCTGACTGGCGCGCGATCGACTATATAAATGATCCAACAACGCTTGGCAGACCAAAAGAAAAGGATCAATGGGTATACGCCTGGGGCGTACATCGCGTACCGGAAAAAACAGACGGGCTTCGATTTTTTCTGAATCAGGCGGAAAGAAAGAACGTTCCACAAAACGGTTCTGCGGCCAGGTTCGACGATCTGGGTTTATATCTGTTCGACACTAAAGAAGAAGCTGATGCTTTTGCTAAATCATTAATGCAGAAAACTCCTTAACACTCCTTGTGGCGATGCTATTGGTTGAATGTTCCTAACGCATTGAAAACCGCTCAGATTTCCAGTTAGGTACACGATTAGTTGCCAGAGCTTTGACCGGTTCCGGCTCGTTGAAATCAAATGAGTCGAGAAATTTCGTCACATCCTTATCGAATTCGGCGGATCTCTGAGTATCTGCGTATTGAATCAAAACCTGATAAAGACGCTTCTTAACCAGATAAATTCGACCAATCATCCCAGCTCCCGTCGGTGAGCCAGCTTTGGCCTTGAATTCAATCCCTGGATATCCTTTCATTGTGATGTTCTTTTCGCTGACGAGTCTCCGGTTCTTGATGAGAACATTACGGACACCATCAAGAACACCGTCGATCTCCGCGTCTTTCGCTTCGAAAGGATAGTCGGCATACGCTACCAAAAATGCTGCATCCTGCCTTTCGCTGGTAATGGAGTGGAGTGAAACTTTGCCCCTTACAGTATCAATGTCCGATGAACGTTCTGTCGGTTGCAAAGGAAACAGAGAGTTGAATCTTCCAGCCGATGAGGCAAACTTGACCCATTCCCCGCTTCGCGGAGCACTGGGCGCTGCCTCGTTTTTCGACTCAGGCTCTGTAAAGTCGAACGAGTCAAAGAACTTTGTTGCTTCGGCTTTCGAGTCACCTTCGGTCGATTCCTTAAACTTACCTGTTATGACTTGATAAACACGTTTCTTCACCAGATAAAAGTGTAATGTCATATTGATCGTTAGATCCGCCCTAACCGTTTTCGCGATGACTTCGCGGCCAGGATAACCCTTCATCGTTACTCTTTTCTCACTTATTAACTCCGCGTGGGCGTTCCGTAATCCGCCGTCACGACCGGCGTCTAAAATGTGTTCGGGATCTGAGAAATCTGTATATTCGGGAAAGTCAGCGTATATTAGTAAGAATATATTGTTTTCGGATGTCGCCAGGAATGAATGCATCGCGATTTTGCCGGCAACAGTATCAACGTCAGCCTTATTTTCAGTTGGTTGTGACGGAAACAAAACGGTAAACCTGCCTTCAGGCGATGAATACTTGATCCATTCCTTGCTTTGCCCGATAGCGAATGAACCTTGAGCAAACAAACATAAGGCTATAAGTACAGTTAAAGCTCTCTGGACCATGGAAGATTCTCCGCGGTGAGAAAATGACGACGGTCGAAAGCTAAATTGTTTCCATTTCAAAGTCAATCAAAAGGGGGTAAATGAGACAGGTAAGGAAACGTTCGCGCGATTCACGAATTAGGGTCGCGCAATACTTTGGTTGTTCTTTCGGTAACACTGGGAACGGGCATCATCTCTCTGGTGTCGACCGGCCGGTCAGACTTTAATGGAACAGACATAGGCTGAGCCTGGTTTAACTCCATAGCTCGAGCATCCGAGGCCAGTTGCGATCTGTTGTTTGAAGGCGGAGTGCTGGATTTCATACCTTTGATAACTCTGGTCACAAGTACGGCCATCAGAATCGCGATTGCCACGCCGCTCGCAGCGGGATTCGCCTGATTGTGAATGTTAGTGGCGACTGCAATAATGGCTACCAGCATAACCAGATTGATAGCTCGTCCACGTGAAGATCTGCGACGGCGGAAACCGAAATTGTCAGGTTGCGCAACTGCGGTTTGTGCCGGTTTGCCATCTGTCGCCAACAGTTCCTTAACCGCGCTCAGTTGAAAACCACAGCGAGTGCAAAACCGCGTGGTCTCTGATTTCTGTTCTAAGCTGCATTTAGGACAAAACATTCGAAGCCGCCCTTCCAGTCCCCCCTTAAGAGCAATTGTAATACAAGTCTCAAGTAAAAGAACGGTGCTAAACAGAACAAAGTTCCGGCCAACGATCTTGAGTTGGTCTATAATCAGCGTTTAAGGAGAGTGCTATGAATACCCCCACAATCGATTCTTTCATTGGAACCTGGAAAGGCGCGCCGGAAAACGGAATGTCTTTGATCACGATTGATGTAAAGAAAGAAAATGAGCAAATCGTTGGTACCTTCAGGGCCGCTGCTCCTGGCGACATCGACAACAAACGCGCAATGGAGGCCTCTATTAATTTCCCCAGAATTCAAGGCTCTTCCATGTTGTTCAAGCCAAATCCGAATGGTCCGGGCATTATGGCGCTGGAGCTGGTTGGAGAAAATGAAGCCATCTTCGGTCCAGTCATAGATCCGGATGATATCGATAAACATTTCGAGCAGATGGCAAAGCACTACCGCGAACAATTCGGTCGCGAAATAGATCGAAGCATGCACGATCCAAACTCACCTGAAATTATCGCAAGCGTTAAGAGCCATCAGGTTAGATTGGTAAGGCAATAACACGAGTAGCGCAACCAACTTGTCGCGCTACCTGTCAAATGCCCGCAAATTGATAGCGAATCTGGAAGGTTCGCTACTTCTGCGTTTTGATCGTCATTGTTGGATCACCAAACAGTATCCACGTTCGACGAATGTCATTATCGGTCGTGACCTTCTTCGCTTCGCGAATCGCCTGACCGAGCGTGATATTCGAATTACTGAATATCTGCCGGAATAGCTCGCGATCCATAATCGTCTGCACTCCGTCATTGGTCATTGCCGATGAACCCCACACCGACACCGCTCCGCCCTGGTTTACTTTTATTAAAGATTCGCCGAGGCTGGCTGCGTGCGGATCCTGGAAATACGCATTCAGACAAGTCATCGTCACAACCAGTGGAGATGCCTTTTTGCCTGCCAGCGTCTGCACATCAGCGTTGGTCAGCAGGTTGCCTCTCCACAATGTCACAGAACCGTGCCCTGAGTAATTGACGATCTTGCCTCCCTGCGATAATTGATCCATCAATTCCGTCTTGGCATCCGTGTTTGTCTGTCCCCTGACAATGTTGATGGTATTGAACCCAGCGGGAACCGCCGACTTGATCTGATTGTTAGATGAGCTGAAGTCCACTCCATCGTTCAGATCAGAAACCAGCACCACCGATTGCGCCGCGCCTGATTGTTCGAATGTGATGATCTTGTTGACAACTGTCGCCATCTCATCCGACGTTCGCACAGGCAATCTGCCAATCGACATCTGTGGTTGACCATCATTGTTGAAATCGACCAGATAATCGTCAGATGCGGTCTCCATACTGGCCGTGTCGATCAGCTTTGTGGGAACGAAATCCTGGAAACCAATACCCGTGTAGTTCTTTGGATCCAGCGAGGCACTACCCGCCAGCAGCACATACTGCGGCTGCGTTGGCCAATGCAGATAAGTCCAGTTCAGGAAATCCTTCAGCGCCTGTGGTGTGTGAACGCCATAGCTGAACTCGTCGTAGATGTTCTCAACATCCACGACAGCTACTTTGAAGCCCTGACTCTGTTTCAAGGCAACAAACGGCTGAATACTCTGAGCGAAATCTTTGTAAGTAATAACCACAAAGTTCGCGCCCGTGGTTTCCCGGTTGAGGGATGATGGCTGATTGGCCGTAATAGAGATTGGCTGCAGCATCTGATCCGGAGTCAAGACGAGGAAGTCGCGCTTGCTGGATGGTCCCAATCCGATTGAATAGCTATTGTTGTCGCCGGAAATTGTCCCTGCGATTTCAACCGGTTGATTCGGATTAGCTATGTCGAAAGCCATGATCTGGTTCGAGGTGAAGCCACCGATAATCACGGGCTGCATTGCCGGCACCGAGGTGAACAGGTTGTTGTTCACGGCAGAATAGGTGTGAGCGTATGTAACCCGGACGTAGTCGAACAGCGAAACGTCGGAGCTGTTCTGCGCGGTGAACGTTATATTGTTGTCGCCCTCTTCGAGCGAGGATTCCGGTATTGAAATCTTCGACACCTGGTGCGTTTGTCCGGTGAAAGTGATCGTGTTGAGCGGTTGACCGTTCATCATCACCATTACCTGATGTTCGCCGGTGGTTACGCCTTGCAGACCTACCTCGAGCTGAGCCTGACCGTTTGAAGTCACATCCCTGTCGTGAATAGTCACGACCTCTGACGCAGGCGAGCCATTGATCACCTTGCCGAACCAGTTCTCTGCATCGCCGTTGAGCAGGCTTGAGAAATAGATCGAGCGTTCTTTCATCTCAACCGTGTACGGGAACGAGTTCTGGTTATTAGCATTAGTGGTCGCGGGAGATTGCTCCACACCGATGCGTTTGCCCATCTGTGAGCCCGACACCAGCCAATAAACCTGAGTATTCGTTGTCGGGGTATTGAGAGCCGAGCCATAGAACTCGATCGAATCTCCAGCCGAAAGCATTGCCGGATTCGAGAGATTAATTTTGATCGGGACTTCTTTACCGCCAACAAACATCTGCAGTGTCTGTGGATTGGCTCCGGGATTGAGACCGGCAGTCATCAGGTCGGTCATATTCAGGTGATACCAGCCTGATTGATTGATGGCGATCTTGACCGCAGGCTGCGATGCAATCAACCATTGTTTTTGCTGAGTTGCAGAAATCGGCGCAGGTTTCGTCGGAGTGCGACCTTTAGTCACCACTGAAGTTTGCGTTGTCGTTTCTTGATCGACGGCAAAGTCGGCCGGATATTCGCGTCGAAGAATCGACGGGTCGGATACAACCGCGCCAGATTGTGCCGTTCCTGCTCTGCCGACGTTCAGGTTGTTTAGCAGAACAGATTTGGTTCGACGGCCTCTTCCGATGCTGCTGGAAGGAGAACTGCTGATGCCGAACGGTCCGTGCCAGCTGCTGGTGCCGTTGATGTCAACGTCTTCGAGCCAATAGCTTGCGCCGACATTGTTCGTTTCATCCTGCCAGTAATAGCCGCTGCCGGCTTTGACCTTAACGTTGCTTCCGACC
>DASRDY010000272.1:0-60895 GCA_035652355.1 Blastocatellia bacterium | reverse complement strand
TCTTCCTTTCACTGAAATTAGGATTTTGCCGATCTTACAAAATCGGCCAGGTGAACCGCCACCTATTTAACTTTCAACTGTCAGCGGGACATCTTCTTGGCACGCACATCGGTTAAGATACGGACTTCAAGTCTTTTTGCTCCATGTTCCGATCGAATGTCCGCACTACCGTTTGAGCATTTTCCGGCGCAAAGTCGAATTCGGCCATCTGCTGTCACACATGTCACAGGAGAAACAACCTCTTTGTTTTCTTACAGTAACACCGTGACAGCCGGTGTGACACTGAAGTTAAAAATGCGAATTTGGCCAACTGACGTCACGCTCTTACTGCTTAGTTTACAAGCGGGCTTTACCACGAATCCGCGAGTTTTGCCCGTTGACCTGTTTGACAAGATCGACCGGAAATATATGATGAACCTTTTGTAATCATCCGGGCGCGGTTAATTAAGTTATGGCTGTTGCTGCTGATCGAATATCTATTCCGAACGCTCCTTCGCGACTATCCATCTATATCGAATTCGGGCGAATCGCCTTCCTGAAAATTCTGGCGTATCGGCTCAGATATTACACGGGAATCGTCACCTATTTTGTAAACGTCACTGTCTATTACTTTATCTGGAAAGCAATCTACACCAGTAACACCTCAATCCAGGGATTCGATCTGACCCAAATGATCACATATGTTTCGGTCGGATGGATTGCCCGGAGCTTTTATTTCAACAATATCGATCGAGATCTGGCGGCGCAGGTCACTGAGGGGAGATTGGCTTCAGACCTGATCAGACCTGTTAACCTGCAGATGATGTATATCTCGCAGGCGGCCGGAGAGTCTGTGTTCAGGCTGGTTATGTTTACTGCTCCAACAGCGCTGGTGATTCTGCTGGTGTTTCCGGTGAGCCCGCCGGCGGGCGTTGTTCAATGCCTGTTGTTTTTGCTGAGCCTTGTTTTCTCGTTCCTTGTTTTTGCATTGATCAATTTCATCATTGGACTGTTTGCGATCCGGTTGAAATCTATTCTTGGTTTGATCCGCGCAAAACACATTGTTATTGAGTTATTATCCGGTCTGTTGATTCCGTTGTCATTTTTCCCAAACTCGTTTCAGCGGGTTTTTGACTTTCTGCCATTTAAACAGATCACCTACACACCATTAATTCTGTACCTTGGCAAAGCGGTTGGGCACGACGCCTTAAAAGTTCTGGCGATTCAGGTTATCTGGGTCGTCATTCTCGCAGTTGTCGGGCATCTGTTCTGGCGGTGGAATGAATCCAAAATAACGATTCATGGCGGGTAATCCTCTTCTGATTATGTTTGTTGTAAATATTGAAATAGCAAGAGTTCAGGCGCATTTGCAAGATAATTCAGGTGCAATTAGTCTTCGCCATCAACGCCAAGGTTGCGTTACATTCGCGTTACCTAGTACAATTACCCGGCCAAAAGAGGTCCGCTCCAGTCATATTGGAGATAGAGCTGGCAAACGATTAGGTACCGTTCGTTCAGGTGCTCTGGCATTGTCCTGCTCTGTGGCGTTATCGGAATATTATGAACTCAGCTATTGAACGAGGCAAAAGAGTGACAACCGTTCGGAATGCCCAGGCAAAACTGGTTCAACAGGAAAGCAGTTACAAAGCTGTGCGGCAGTTTCTTGATGCAATTATGGAAGAAATTGCTGATCTGACAGATCAAGCTGAAGTGAATGCTATCGAAGAAGCCGCTGAGTTGATAATGGAAGTCGAGCGCAACAACTGCCGAGTTCACGTGACCGGCGTCGGTAAACCCGAGCACGCGGCGAGATATGCTGCCTCGCTATTATCCAGCACGGGAACGTCGACTTACTTTCTTCACGCAACAGAATGCCGTCACGGTTCGGCGGGACAAGTTCGCCCAGGTGATGTTGTTATCGCTATTTCCAATAGCGGACAAACGTCAGAGCTGTTGGACGCGGTAAAGATTGTAAAGAAGCTGGGCGCTCGAATAATCGCGGTAACCGGCGATTCCGGTTCACCTCTAGCCAGGTTGTCCGATCTTTTCTTGTTTGCGGGAGTTAAAAGCGAGTGCGATCCTCTTGATATGGCGCCGCGGGCAAGCTTCATTGGACAGACTTTGGTGATCAGCGCACTGTCGGTCTCCCTTCAGACTCGGAAAGGACTAACGCACGAGCAATACGCGTTATGGCACCCGAGTGGAGCGCTCGGTCGCAAAGCCCGCGAACGCAATGGGCACAATGGGAATGATCAGTCCGATTAATCAAGTTTGGCGGAAAGCTTATTGTCGTTAATCTGTAATTAAACCTCTCTCTAAATGGCCTCCCGGTGTATGTAATTGTCAGCCTGATAGACCACGTGATATTTTAGAAATATGCTCAAACGTAAACTCAGTGTTGGTTCGCAAATCGACGCCTGGTGCGGATCGTGCAAAGTAGAACGGTCACACACAATCGCCGCTATAGATCCAGACGGAACTGTAAACCGCGTCACCTGTGAACACTGTAATAGTTATCATCGGTATCGCGCGCCCGCCGCTGCCGCAGCGACAAAGACACGTCGCGCATCGTCAGCCAGAACTGCCGCTGTGCCGGCAGCATCCCGCGTAGTTCGGAATTACGACCGCAGTGAGAAATACGCAGTCGGCGAGCTCATCGATCATCCGAAACACGGGCGCGGCACCATAACCGAAGTAGCGGCGCCGACTAAAATAAGAGTCAAGTTTTTTGACGGCGAGCGAACTTTGCTTCAGGCAATGCCGTAATCTCACTCTTTGTGATTGATCCACTCGTGTAGAAGATTGGTTCGCAACGCAATCGCTTCAGCCAGATCTGTTTCGGGAGAGCCAAGCTTTGTTGCCTTATGAACGTACGCCCGCGCGCAAGGGTGACACAGCGTCGCACCTACCGCTGGATCGAGCGGATCAAATCCAAGCTGGATAGCCTCCGCAACATAGGTAAACGGGAGCGAAATAATCTGCAGAAGGCCTGTTTCGGCCCCACAGCGCTGACAGCTGTCTTTCAGTCGCCGCCGCAATTGCCAGGAGAGAACCCTTCGATCAGTTACCGGCAATTCCAGCTTAAGGAATAACTCTATCGCAAGTTCATAAACCTTTGCCAGTTCCGGCTCACGAGCGACGTGCGACAGCGCCCATCGAACAACCCTGCTTTCAATCTGGCCACGGTCTCCAAGAGCAGGCCATTCTGGATGCAGGATAAACTGATGAGCCGCCCATTTGTGGCATAACGTAGTCACCGGCATTACTCGTTCGATGGCTTCTTCAAAAAGATTGTGACACGCGACGCAAAGATCTACTGTTTCGCGTTCGACCTCACGCCAGGGACCTCGTTCTTCGCTGATGTAAAGCGGAACTACATGATGAATTTCGATGCGGTTTTTCTCTCCGCAACGCCGACACACATCGCCGCGTTTTCGCACATCAATATTTCTTGTAGCTTTGCGTCTCCGCCGCGATTTGGTGCCAGCATCAGTCATTAGCCATTCGATAGGCGGATCAGCTATCCCGGAGATTATCTTTTCGAGATCGTGAAAAGGAAGCGAAGAACGAAAGAATTTTGCAAGGAATGGCAGCGACCATGTAGGAAGAGGACCTTTTGGTGAACAATCATCCATGCCAGATAACTCTGTTGGTATAGTACATCAAGGAAATCTGACAGGAAACGCGGCGCAGGTAACGTGAAGGCGGCTACGCAGGTTAACTTCGCCGCCTTCTGGGAACTTTTGATTGACGTTCCGTCAATGGGGGTCAGAGCGTTCGTTCTTGATTACACGGGCGACACCACGGATGTTGGTGCTCCATCCGTGGAAGTATTGCCGTAAATCTTATTCTGGCCGTAAGAGACTATCGTTCCATTGCCAGCTCCGCCGCTTACCAAACCGGCTTTGTTGGCTGTCACAACATTATTGGAGATTGTCACCGTTGCACTCGGCCCGGTCGATTGGATCCCTGTACCGGTATTAAAGGCGACGATGCAAGCTTCAACATGAATTGTGGCGGATGCTGATGTTGAATTGGCGGCAATTCCCTTATTATTGGCGGATATTATGCTGCGATAAATCGTCGCCGCTGCGTTATCCGTCACTCTCAAACCGATCATGTTCTTCTCTATACGACAATTGTCAATGGAGGCTATCGCCGTCGCCCCTGTTTGAGGATGAACATAAATCCCACCAACGGGATTGGAGCCAATCGTTGCTGTGACATTGCGAATGACTGTATCCTTGACAAAGAGTTGGCTTTGTCCGGCCGCGCTCGGTGTAAACTCTATACCGTTAGAGCCATAAGCATTGATGTAGCAGTGTTCCACGTGCAATTCACCGCCGCCGTTAAACAGGATTCCATCAAGCCCGTTCCCGAACCCTTCAAATGTAAGTCCGCGAAGCGTGACGGAACTCCCGGCTGGAGCATTGACAACAATACCGTTTGTTCCGCTGGTCAGCACGCCGCCCATAAAGGGATCTGCCTCAATCGAAATCGATTTTGTAATAGTGACGGCGCCGAATCCACCGGGGTCAATTACGTCAATCTCGCCGCCTGTTGCCGTTTTCGAAATGGCGCCCTGGAACGTTTTGCAAGGCGCCGTTCGGCTGCAGGGATTCGCATCGTCACCGGTGCCTGAAACCCAGGTTCTGGTTGCCTGCGCGCTACAGATTACCGAGAAACCTACGATAAACGCCAAAGACATCATTAGCCTCAAACCAAGATTGTGCTTGTTCACAACTCTTCTCCTTTTGTTAAACAGAGACAAGAAATAAGAGCGATCTTATTTGGATCTCAATGTCGTCAAATTTTTAGAGCCGAATCTGGCTATAGAATCCGCGAGCCTTCTAACGGGAATTTGCTGAGCCACGGTCGGTTTTCAACAGTCTTTTTGCTGGTCCACGGTTCGCGTGCTTACGTGCTGGCATTCCTTCTTGAAAATTATTCGGTTGTGGACCGAGTGGTGAGAAAATGTTAGACGTTGAGTTTTGTAATCTGCTTGTATTTGCCCTCATTAGACAGCTCAAATTGATAAGCCGAAATTTATTATACCGATTGGACCGCTCAGCGCAAACAATTTGTTTCCACCAACCCCGGGAAATCAACCAGGAAAAGCGCAAGGCAGAGCGGGTATAACGGTTTCCCACAGTTATGTGTTACTCTCTGCTAGAAAATCGAGCAAAACTAAATCAATTTTTACAGGCACTTCCCGAAATAGTAGAGGAAAAGAAACGGGTATGCGGGCGGTCAAACCAGCGTCGATTGTCGAAGAACCTGTCAAAAAAGAGCAAGCCAGTTTGCCGGCCGCTAAACGGCTTGTGTCCCTGGATGTTTTCCGCGGCATAACGGTGGCAGCGATGATACTGGTGAATAATCCGGGCTCGTCAGCCGTCTATACTCCGCTGGACCACGCAGAATGGAATGGCTGGACTCCGACCGATCTCATTTTTCCGTTCTTCTTGTTCATCGTCGGCGTTTCGATAAGCCTCGCGTTCGCAAAGAAGATGGAACAGGGTGGAAACCGTCGCGAGCTGATGTTTAAAATCCTGAAGCGAACTGTCATCATCTTTGGCATCGGACTTCTGATGGCTGCATTTCCCTACTTTCATATATCTCAACTGAGAATACCTGGCGTTTTGCAAAGAATCGCGATCTGTTATTTCTTTGCTTCAATCATAGCGTTGAACACAAAACCAAAGACGCAAATTGCAATCACAGTCGTGTTGCTGCTGGGTTACTGGGGGATGATGATGCTGATTCCCGTCCCGGGATTTGGCGCGGGCAATCTAGGCAAAGAGGGAAATCTTGGCGCCTATATCGATCGCGTGATATTGACGCCGACCCATATGTGGAAACAGTCAAAAGTTTTTGATCCCGAAGGCATTCTCAGCACGTTGCCGGCAATTGCTACCGCGTTGATAGGGGTTCTGACCGGAAACTGGCTGCGAACATCAAACAAAGACCAGACTGGCAAAGTTAAGACTATGATATTGGCCGGCGCGATAGGAATTATCGTCGGCTTGATCTGGGGACGATTCTTTCCTATTAACAAGGCATTGTGGACGAGTTCGTACGTTGTATTCACGGCCGGAATGGCGCTCTGTTTCCTGGCGCTCTGTTATTGGGTAATCGAGATAAAAAACTACCGGAAGTGGTCAGTGCCATTTCTGGTGTTTGGAATGAATGCGATTGTCGCATTTGTCTTGTCGGGGATTTTGCCAAAGCTGATCTGGCTTTGGCACATACCGAGAATTGATGGTCGACCCGGTAACCTGCAGAACTACATCTACGAAAGACTATTTCTGCGATGGGAATCGCCTATAAATGCCTCGCTGAGCTACGCAATACTCTTTGATTTGGTCTTGCTCTTTTTGACTTGGTTGCTGTACCGGAAGAAGATCTTCATAAAGGTTTAGCCAAAGCGATTCCGCAAACGGCGGAATCAGCCGCTTTTAATGCTTCCCACTCGAAACTGACCTCCGCGGTCGGTTCGGTTGCTTCACCTGCGGTTTGATTTTGTCGAACTTAGGCGCGGGCGATTTGCCAGGATTATTCTTTTGACCGGATTTAGATGGCTTATTCATTTATCCCTCCTCCAGAGTCACTGATTCGATAAATTCATTCATATCAGACGGCATAGGTGATTCCAGAGCAACCCAATCGCCAGATACTGGATGGCGGAATTTTATTCCTGCGGCGTGAAGAAAATGACGGCTGTTAGTCGAGATCTCACTTAACGAACCAAAAACCGCTTCATTTTCTTCTTTTCCATATACATAGTCGTTTACGAGCGGAAAGCCGATCGACGCCAAGTGAATCCTTAACTGATTCGTGCGACCAGTTTCCGGGGTTAATTCGAGCAGACTGAACCTCAAGTCGGATTTTGTGCTGTGGTAACGACTTAACACTCTATACTGAGTCCGCGATGGGCGCCCGCTCTCCATTATCTGCCAATGCGGAAAAGTCTCTTTGTTCGAGCCGATTGGAGCATCAATAATACCGGTTTCTTCGGGAACTCGACCGATGACAATGCCCAGGTAAGTTTTCTCGACCAAATGATTCGTGAAATGTTTTGCTAGGACGCGATGCGACCTTTCGTTTTTCGCAAGAACAATAAGACCGGATGTTTGCCTGTCCAGACGATGAATAAGCCCGGGGCGAATACCGGATTGACCGGTCTCTTTCAGGTGATGACAGACGGCGTTGAGCAACGTGCCGGATTTTTGTGAATTGCTGGGATGAACCAGCATTCCGGCTGGTTTGTCAACGACGAGTAGTTCGGCGTCTTCGAAAACAATCGTCAGTGGCAACGGCTCTGGCAGAAACGCGGTGATAACCTCTTCCAACACGGAAAGTGAAACTGAGTCTCCGACAATACCTCGATAGGTCGAGCGAATTGGATTCCCGTTTACTGCAACTTGGCTGTCAGCTATAAGCCGCCGAAGGCGAATCTGAGAGATTTCCGGAAGATGAAAAGAGAGTATCTTTCGAATGGGCTTTCGGTGCTCTGCGGAAGTAATTGTATGTTCAAACCAAATCACAGAATTCAGGCTAACATAAGCAAGAAAAGATCTGAAACACAAGGTCACGATTTGTCCGTGAAGATTTATTGTTGTTTTTGGTGATCATTGCCGTTCTTAAAGCATGCGCACTGCGATCATCATAGTCTCACTCATGAGTTTGTGAAGTTTGTCCGCTGTCAGTCAAATTCCTGGCAAGGTACTTCCTCTACGACCGAGACTTCGCCCAATTCAAAAGAATGGCAAATGGGGATACATCGATATAAACGGCAATGAGGTTATCAAACCAAGATTCAGGTTCGCTCATGAATTTTCGGAGGGATTGGCCTGTGTGGAAAGCGATGACAAGAAGCCGGGATATGTTGATGAGTCGGCTTCAATAACCAAGGACGGTAAGACGAGTCCTATTCGAATTGAGAACAGAACCGGCTTTATCAATGAACAAGGGCAGTTCGTTATCAAGCCCGATCTAGGCGAATGTACCGACTTCTCAGAAGGACTGGCGGCAGTTTCAAAAGAGTTTTTGATTTGGGGATATATTGACCGTGCTGGCAAATGGGTAATAACTCGGGATTTTGTGAACGCTGAACCTTTTTACAAAGGAATTGCCAGTGTTGGGATTGGTTTCTCCCCGACGCGATATGTTTTCATTGATAGATCCGGGAAAACTACAGACGACCCAAAGGATTTCAGAAGCTGGCGGCGTTTTTTCAGTCCGGATACGGTTATGGATTTTTCGGATGGCTTATTTCCGGCAAAAAGAGATGAAAAGTGGGGTTACGTAAACAGCGCGGGGAACTTCGTCATACCGCCGCAATTTGAAAGAGCCGAACCATTTTCTGAAGGATACGCCGCGGTTTCGACTGACGGAGAGAAACTGGGATATATAAACAAAGAAGGCAAGATGGTCATTGAGCCAAAGTATTTCTACGGCATCCTCGATTCTGGATTTAGCACATTCCTTTTCAGAAGGCCTTGCTGCAGTTTATTTAGATGAAATGTTTCACCCCGAAAACGGCGATAACTCAACCCCTGACGAACCCTGCGGATACATCGACAAAACCGGCAATATTGTCATCAGAGTTACTTGTAGAGAACTGCATACGTTTATCGGCGGTTTGGCTGCCGTTGATTCCGGCTCGTGGGGCCACGAGAAGCAAGGCTATATTAACACGCAGGGCAAGTTTGTGTGGGGCCCCAAGGCATTCAAGCCACGCAGGGGCAGTGAATGATCTATTACTGATGCATCGGAAGTGATTCCTGCCCGGTCTCAGGCGGCGCGATAAATCTCTCTTCGGCGTTCCTGAACACCTCGCTGATCCGCAAGGCGAGCGTTTCAATCGTCTCTATTCTGCGAAGCGTCTCTTCCGACAAACTTTCGGGCCTTCGTAACAGCAGTTGAGCCTGACCGACTACGCCAGTCAAAGGATTATTGATCTCGTGACGAATTCTGGAAAGGACTATCTGAACCATCGTCTGAAGACCGTTTGCCTCGAGCAACGCGTTAATTTCGTCAATTCGTTGCTGCGCAATCTGCAATGCCAGTTTGTGATCCTGCAATTCTGTCTTAAGAGCTTTGTTTTCCCGCAAAAGTCCTTCAGGATCGACCATCTTACTGATCAGGCTTTGGATCGACTTTTCGCTTACAACGACTAGATCACACATCGGCAGTGCAAACGAGAGACTCTGATAAACCTCGTCAGACAGCCAGTCGGAACATTGCTGCGAGGCCAGAACCATTCTATAAGGTGTTCCGGCGTTTATCCTCGACAGCAGGTCGTGTTGCGAAACAGCGTAATGGACAATTATCGAGTCGTCAAAATCCAGCGATGCTTCAACTACTATTGGATTCTTACACGCGATGAGGATGAAAATGTTTTCTTCTTTCTGACTAACCATTGCTGATCAGAGCCGCCGTTCTTTATCGTTATTGTCGCCTTTCCCGTTGCATCCGAGTCCTCAATGTCACAGTTGTAACAAACAACCATGTACTGCCAGTTTATGCGGAACCAGATGCGGCACAGGTGTCGGGGGCAACTATTCCTCAGGAGCAATATCGGCAAAATAATCGCTCCCAATATTTATTTTGGAAGAGGGAATTGAACGCGGATGACTTGGATCAGGCGGAGTTACGAAGACATAATCTGTGAAAACCGCTCGATCCGCGTCCATTACTTTTCTTAATTTCGTTTTACAGGGTCTTGGCAGTGACCAATCCTATCCCATATCAGCTATCGTAGCGCTTGTGTGATGCAGGTCACAGTTTCGCGCTCATTTTTGAGCTAATCTTGCTTTGGCAATTGAGGAACGGATAAAATGGATCGCGGTTGACCATGTCACTCTTATTACTGATATCGCTGATATTCTATAGTTTCGGTCTATTCAACGTCATCCGGACCTGGCGCACAAAGCGAAAGGATCTGGCGACTCAGGCGTTGGTATCGACCGGAGCCGGATTTGTGGTCCATACCGCGGCTTTGATCTGGCGAGCCGTTCAGGTGCACGGTGTTCCGATTACCGGTCACGCGCAGGAGGCATTTTCCCTGCTGGGCTGGGCATTGGTTCTATATTACCTGATCACATATTCCAGATACAAAACTCAGGCACTGACCGCGTTCATTCTGCCATTGATATTCGGTTTTACTTTGGCAGCGACTGTTCTGCCGACAGATCGCCCGCTTTCGCCGCAGGCCAATATGCTTCGGGGTTTCGCCGACTCCCCGCTGTTCATATTCCACATTCTGCTGATCATGTTCTCTTATGCAGCGTTTTTCGTCACTTTTGCCTCCGGCGTGATGTACCTGGTGCAAGAGCGCGAATTAAAAGTGAAACGGTTTGGCACATTCTTTTTCCGACTGCCGTCGCTGACTACCTGCGATGACATCAGCTACAGGTCGCTTTCAATTGGATTTGTGTTGCTGACATTTGCGCTGGCGTTCGGTGTTTATATGAACGGCGAGCGCGACGGCAAATTATGGCACAATGACCCGAAAGAAATAATCGCGGTCGTAACCTGGTTGCTGTATTTGACGCTGATGCATTATCGGCTTACAGCAGGATGGCGCGGCCACAAAGCGGCTGTAATCGCGATTATTGGTTTCGGTTTGATTCTGTTCAGTCTCATTGGATTGCGGTTCCTTCCCGGATACCACGTATTCGGCTAGGCAGCCAGGATTAATTGGTCAACATGAGTATTCTTGTCGTCGGCTTGAGCCATAAGACAGCGCCGGTTGAGATTCGCGAGCGGCTCGCGTTCAAGGAAGAGTTGTTGTCCGCGGCGCTGAATACCCTTGTCGACCAGGAAGTCGTCCATGAAGCCCTGATCGTTTCAACCTGTAATCGCGTCGAAATGATCATCTCGGCGAACGGAGACACTCAGGCGGGGCTGGAACGCACACGCGAATTTTTGTACAAATACCACGACCTGCCAAGATCAAGCATGGACCAGTATCTCTATCACCACGCTAACGAACATGCGATTAAGCACGTGTTCAGGGTGGCGGCAAGCCTGGATTCAATGGTAATGGGAGAGCCGCAGATTCTTGGTCAGGTTAAGAACGCGTACGCCAAGGCGGTCGAAACCGGCACGGTCGGACGCTCTCTGATGAAGCTGATGCAGCACGCGTTTTCAGTTGCCAAACGGGTGAGGACTGAGACTGCGATTGCCTCGAATGCGGTTTCAATCAGCTATGTCGCGGTAGAGTTGGCGAAGAAGGTTTTCGACGATCTGGACGGCAAAACTGTTATGTTGTTGGGCGCGGGAGAGATGGCAGAATTGGCGATGCGCCATTTGAAGAACAACGGCGCCGGTCGGATTCTGGTTGCGAATAGGACCAATGATCGGGCTAAAAAGCTCGCATCGGAACTGGGAGGAACGGCCGTCCCATTCGAGAATTTATACGAATATTTGGTCGAAGCTGATATTGCTATTGTCTCGACGGGCGCTCCGGATTATGTGCTGACCGCCGCGGGGGTAGCGAAAACCATAGATGCGAGGCGCCATCGTCCGCTGTTCCTTATAGACATCGCCGTACCGCGGAATATCGATCCTGATGTCAGCAAGCTGGATAGCGTCTTCTCGTTCGATATTGACGATCTGGAAGCTGCCGTCGAAGCAAACATTCGCGAGCGCCAGCAGGAAGCCATTGAGGCCGAAACTCTGATTCAGCGGGAAGTTGATCAATTCCTGAGCGCTATGCGGTCTATGGAGTTGGGACCTGCCATCGCCTCGCTGAAGCAACAAATGAGCGAAGTTGCGAATGCTGAATTCGAACGCAACCGCAAACGCCTTGGTAATCTGAGCACGGAACAGGAAGAAGCTATCAAGGCAATGATGAATTCGTTAACGAATAAACTGTCCCATCCACTGATAATGCAGCTGAGACAGGCAGCAGAGTCTGGCGGTGACGACAAAGTAATCGAGCTTTGCCAAAACGCTTACAGCCGCGGGCACACCAGACAACAACGTGAGGAGGTTTGATGTCATCGCGTTCAAATACGCTGATCATAGGTTCCCGAGGGAGCAAACTGGCTCTATGGCAATCAAACTGGGTGCGAGATCAGTTAATAAAGCAGTACCCCGAGACAAGCGTCGAGATTAAAATAATTAAAACCACCGGCGATAAGATTCTTGACGTGAGTTTGTCGAAACTGGGCGGCCGCGGCGTTTTCACCAAAGAAATTGAAGAGGCGATGACGGCCGGCGAAATCGATCTGGCGGTTCACAGTCTGAAGGATTTGCCGACCGAGCTGCCAGAGGGACTCCACATATCAGCGATAACTAAACGTGAAGATGTGCGCGACGCCCTTCTAACCAGGAATGGCGAGAGTTCAATAAAGGAATTGCCGCAAGGCGCGGCAGTTGGAACAAGCTCGTTGCGAAGACAGGCACAACTTCGCTCGCTCCGACCGGATTTGCGATTGCTCGATTTGCGCGGCAACGTCGACACCAGATTAAAGAAATTGCAGGAAGGACAGTACGACGCGATAATCCTTGCCGCCGCGGGGCTGAAGCGGCTGGGGTTTGCTGAGCGTATTTCGGCGTTGCTTGCGTTGGACGAGATGTTGCCAGCAATCGGTCAGGGAGCGCTTGGCATCGAGACCAGAATTGACGACGAGCGTATTAATTCCCACACTCAGTTTCTAAACCATTTGCCGACGCGTTACGAGACGATTGCTGAGCGTGCGTTGTTGCGCGCTTTGGGCGGCGGTTGCCAGGTGCCGATTGCCGCAAACGCGATATCCGATGGAGACGCTCTATCGATTCGAGCGCTGGTGGCCAGTCTTGACGGTACACAGGTCGTGAAAAAAGAGATCTCGGGCGAAGCCTCGAAGGCAGAAGACCTGGGCAAGAGCATCGCCGACAATCTGCTCAAATCCGGTGCTAACAAGATTCTTGAAGAAGTCTACTCGGCAGGCCAAGCTGTCAGGGACGAAGCCATAAATTGATTAATGTGGCGCATTCGTCCCGATTGCGCCTACTCTGATACGCACTCGAATACCAATGACCGGCGCAATCGGGACGAATGCGCCACAAAAAAATGTCAGATTCACCGCTCAATGGTTGGCGAATTGTAGTTACACGCGCTCAAGAACAGTCCGGCACCATTACCGAGCAACTCTCAAACCTTGGTGCGACGGTAATCAATATTCCCACAATCGAAATCTGTCCTCCAGCAACTTGGGCAGAGATTGACGCGGCCATTCAAAAAATATCATCATACGACTGGCTGATTTTCACCAGCACTAATGGAGTCGACTTCTTTTTTCGACGATTGCGTGAGTTAAACGCTACTTTGCCGCCGAGATTGAAAGTCTGTGCCGTCGGTAAAATAACGGCCGGCCGGCTGAATGCCATCGGCATTAATGTCGACCTGACTCCAACGGAGAATCGCGGCGAAGGGCTGTTTGAAGCGCTTAAGGAAACGATCGGCGATGATCGTCTATCGAAGATGCGGTTCCTCTTTCCACGCGCTCAAGAAGGCCGCGAAGAATTACCGGATGGCTTACGGCAACTCGGTGCCCTGGTCGATGTTGTTGAAGCATATAGAACAGTACTACCTGCCTTTGACAAGAACGAGATCACAAAAAGGTTCGGAAACGGAGTCGATCTGGTCGTATTCTCAAGCCCCTCTTCAGTTAAGAATCTGGCAGCAATGCTCGGGGAAAGTTTTAACGAAGTTCTGGATAATGCACACATCGCATGTATTGGTCCAACGACGAGTGAACAAGCAAATCGCTTTGGTCTTCACGTCGTAATCGAACCCGCCGAACAAAACAGCGCAAAACTGGTAGAAGAGATTGTTAATTTTCGCCTCCGAAACGCGGGCTGAGCCAGCAAAACAGGCAAATCAACGATTTGTATCATCCGTATAACTGTTTTCCACACGGTCTGTGGAAAAGCCTGTGGAAAACCCGATACTAAAACCCGGAAATCGCTGTTAAATCAACAACTTTTAGCAGATTGCACAAACTTTCGACAAGCTGTAAATACTTGATTTCCAAGACGTTATGCCGCGCTTCATAGGGAAGCCTCTCGGCCGGCGCTCGTGACGGATCAAACTGTGGATAGTGTGAATTATTGCAAGGCTAACAAGCCGTCGCAAGTGTATTAATTTTATTACATTTGCAGAAAATAATGTAGGCATTCCAAGCAAGTTTCTACAGGTCTCCAGGCGAGATTTGTTCAGCTCGTTCCAGCCACTCTTTGGCTACAGGACGGACTTCGCGGGGCTTGCTCCCTTCGCTGGGGCCGATCAATCCTTCGGCTTCCATACAGTCCAGAATTGCCGCAGCGCGCCCGTAGCCGATGTGAAGTCGCCGCTGTAAAACGGAAGTTGAAGCTCTGCCCATTTGGACAACAATCCGTAATGCCTCGATATAATATTCGTCGCGTTCGCCGCTTCCGCCTTCGGCCGATTCCATCTCTTTCTCAGATAACGTAATAGTTTGGTCGTAGACTGGCTCGGCTTGCTTCTTAATTTGTTCGATGACTTTGTTGATCTCTTTTTCATCGACAAAAGAGCCGTGGACTCGGACCAGTCGTGACGACCCCGGGGGCAGGAACAACATATCGCCTTGGCCCAGCAACTGCTCTGCGCCGTTTGAATCGATAATCGTTCGCGAGTCAACTTTAGACGAAACACGGAATGCAATGCGGGACGGGAAATTCGCTTTGATCAAACCTGTGATGACATCGACCGACGGCCTCTGTGTGGCTAGCACGAGATGTATTCCGACCGCGCGCGCCATCTGAGCCAGTCTTGTTATCGATGCCTCAACATCATTTGACGCAACCATCATCAAATCGGCGAGCTCGTCGATCACAACAACTATATACGGCAGCAAGGTCGGTTGTTCGCCGTCATTTGATGACGAGCTTTTGCTGGCCGCCAGACCAACTTCCCGGTTGTATTGGTCGATATTGCGGACTCCAAAACCCGCCAGCACTTTGTAGCGGTTTTCCATCTCGTTGACTGCCCATCGCAGCGCATTCGACGCTCGTTTTGGATCGGTCACAATCGGCGTCAACAGATGCGGAATGCCCTCGTATAAGCCAAGTTCGAGCCGTTTCGGGTCAACCATTATGAATTTGACTTCGTCGGGAGTCGCCTTAAACAGAATCGACATCACAATCGAATTCAATCCCACGCTCTTGCCAGCGCCAGTAGCACCCGCAATCAGCAAATGCGGCATCTTCGTCAGATCAGCGATATAGATTTCGCCGCCGATGGTTTTGCCCAGAGCGAGCGTCAGTTTCGATTTGGAATTCTGAAACGCCTTTGATTCGATAACGTCGCGCAGATAAATGGTGGCTCGTTCCGCGTTGGGAACTTCGATGCCTACTGTGGATTTGCCTGGAATCCGATCTATTCGAATTGATTCCGCCCGCATTGCAAGACAGAGATCATCGACAAGGCCCGTTATTCGAGAATATTTGACGCCTGGATCCGGTTTGAACTCGAATGTCGTGACAACCGGTCCCGGGCGAATATGTTCAACGTGACCAATGACGGAGAATTCTGCCGACTTGGCTTCGAGTTGATGAGCCAATTCCAGCAGTTCGCGCTCGCCTGCTTCCTCGACCGCCTCAGGTTCGTTCAGCATATCCGGCGGCGGCACCTCATATTTGACCGAAGACCGCCAGCGTTTCTTCTCAGGCTTGGCCGAAGCCTTGGCGACCGAATCGTCCAGCGGTTCGAAATCGTCAACCTCCATTACCTTATCAGGCGGCTTGCGTTGAATCAGAGAGTCAGTAGTACTGTTCTTCTGAACCGTAGCTGCCACTTCGCGTTTTTGTGTCTGTGTGGCCTGGGCAGTCGCAGCCTTTTTCTCACCACCGACTGCGGGAATATCTTTTGTTGGCGGTTTTATGTCTATCTTCGGTCGTTTGGGCTCAGGTTCTGGGACCTTTACTTCAGCTGTCGGCGCATTAGTATCAACCTGCTTCGGAGTTGCCGACCTGGTGGCAGCTTGGGAAGCAGTCTCCACAGGTTTCGACGCTGCGGGCGTTGCTCCGTTGTCCATCGATCCAGGCGGCGTATTAGCGGTCTTGATGATGACCGGTGGTTTTGCATCATCCGATACGGTGATGTTCAATTCGTTTAGTGTCTCGTCGCTTAAGGCTGCCGGTGCGGCTTTCCCTGCAGACTGTTGAACCGCGCCTGCTTTCGGCTGTGTTGGAGCGGTTACGGCAGGCTTTGCAACGACCTGTTTTTCGGCTTTCTCGGCTCGACGTGCTCTCAACTCGTGTAGCCAACCGAACCAGCCTTCTTCGCCGCGCAAGCGACGAACGCTCTCTTCTATCGACAGCTCCAGGACTCCCATCAGAGAGACAACAAAGAGAGTTCCCCAAACGATCAACGCGCCGGTAGTGTGCAGTCCACTTCGGACAAAATGAAAAAGATAGAGCCCGAGCAGTCCCCCGGCACTGTGATCATGAACATTCTGCAGGTAGTCCAGGTTTGTGCCGGAAATTAGCTCTGACGAAAGCGCTGTGATTGAGGCTATTAAAACCAGAAAGCCTATAGCTTTCAAAACCGGGATCCGCAGGCCGTGTGACTTAAGAATCCACCAGCCACCCAGACCAATAATAAACGGCAGCAGAAACGAAGCCAGCCCAAAGAACTGAAATAACAAGGAAGCAATATTTGCTCCTATAATTCCAATCCAGTTATGTTGTTCGCCAGAGGTGGAAACATTAAATGACGGGTCAGTCGAGTGATAACCCAACAGGCTCAGCAGTAACAAACCACCGGTAACAACCAGCACAATCCTGATTACTTCATTTAGCAGGGTCGATGATTGTTCGCTGCTTGCCATCTGTCTCTGTCGTCCGCCTCGGTTTAATTTAGACTTTCCGTTGTCGGTTGGTTATCACGTCGCCAGACAAGATAGTCTTTGATAAATTCGTCGATTTCGCCATCCAGAACTGAGTCGATGTCGCCCGTCTCGTGCTTTGTACGTGTGTCTTTCACCAATCGATAAGGATGCATTACATAATTTCGAATCTGCGATCCGAACGAAATGTCCATCTTCGTCGATTCCAGTTTTTCCTGATCGGCTTTTCGCTTGTTCAATTCGTATTCGTATAAACGAGAGCGCAAAACCTGAAACGCGACTTCGCGATTCTGATGCTGTGATCGCTGGTTTTGACAGGTCACAACAATTCCCGTCGGCAGGTGAGTGATTCGTACCGCGCTGTCAGTCGTATTGATGTGCTGACCACCAGCGCCGGTCGACCTGAACGTATCGACACGAAGATCCTTGTCGTTGATCTCGACGGTTATATCTTCGTCAATTTCAGGAATAACAAATACAGAGGCAAAGCTGGTTTCGCGGCTAGCACCCGAATTGAAAGGCGATATTCGCACCAGACGATGTACGCCTGATTCCGCGCTCAAAAGTCCGTAGGCGTACTCGCCTTCAACTCTGAAAGTTGCTGATTTAATGCCGGCTTCAGGTCCGTCCTGGACTTCCAGGACTTCTGTTTTGAAGCCGTGCCGCTCGCACCAGCGCAGGTACATTCGCAGCAGCATCTGCGCCCAATCCTGAGCATCAGTTCCACCTGCTCCGGGCGTAATCTGAACGATTGCGTTGTGGCTGTCGCGCTCGCCCGGCAACAGCATTGTGGTTTCGCTCTCGTCCACTTCCCTTTCGAGTCGCGAAATAGTGGAGCGCAATTCGCCCGCCATCGATTCGTCTTCGTGAGCGAACTCCAGCATTACTCCGATATCATCGAGCGAGGATTGTAGGTGACTGGCCTTGTTGATCGCGGATTCCAGCTGGCTGCGGCGACGCATCACCCTTTGCGCCTGTTCCTGGTTGTTCCAGAAATCCGGCGCTACGATCAGTTGTTCAACTTTGTCGAGCTCTGCGCGTTTGGTATCGACGTCAAAGAAACCTCCTCAACTCAGCAACGCGCGGTCGCAAAGATTCATACTTTTCACTTAATTCGTCTAATTCCAGTTTGCTCTCTGGCATATCAAATTCCTGTCTAATCCCTGTGCGGCGCGATTAATCATCCAAAGAATTTGCCGCACCGATTTTCTTCTCCCACTTTTCCTGTGGAGTTTTTATAAAAAACGATCCCACAAAGGCAGCCACAGTCACAACAACGCAAGTTATAGCGAGCAGGTCGCCATATCTAGTGTAAACCGTCATCGGTCTGTTAGCATCAAGATCCACTCGCCATTTTCTGCTGGTGACTTCGAACAGCTCCGACGAATCCTGGATACTTCCATCAGGTCGTATTCGAGTCGTAATCCCTGAATTGGTTACGCGTAACATCTCGCGATTGTTCTCGACCGAACGTAAAATCGCGTGCGCCAGATGCTGCCGAGCCGCCGAGGTCGGACCGAACCATCCATCATCCGAGATATTCACCAGTGTCGTAGCGCCGCTGAGCGTCATCATGCGGGCTACTTGCGGGAAAGTGGCTTCGAAGCAGATTGATGCGCCTATTTTGGCGTTGTCGACCGTCCCTACTTTGTAATCGCTGCCTGCCGTAAAATCGCCTGCCAGCATTGGGATTCGCCCGATCAGCGGTATCCAGTTCCGCGCCGGAACAAATTCGCCAAACGGCAGAAGGTAAATCTTATCATATTGTGACGCTTTTTCACCATCCGGCGCCATGACCAGGACGCTGTTGTAGTCGTGTTTCGGATCGGGCTGTGTGATGGTATTCCAGATAAGATAAATATGGTTGCGTCTGATGAAGTCAATGACAGTCTGGTGTTCGTTTACGTCGGCTTCGTAACGAAGATTCATCGGCGATTCCGGCCAGATTACTACGATTGGTTTATCGTCCGGCCCAGAAGGACCGAATTCTGCGATTGCTTTTTCCGAGAGCGAAATATGTTCATCAAGAATCCGGCGGATAAACGCTTCATCCCAATCGCCATCCATTGGCACGTTTGGCTGGATCGCAACGACACGATATTTTCCGCTGTTGCCCGCAGGTTGTTGCGTCATTCGCCTGCCGTAATCATAGTTTCCAACCAGTATTAGAAATACCAGCACCGCAACGATAGTAGCAGCCCATCGATTATCGGTGAGCGAAACAAAAACAAGTCCGGAACTGACCAGAACGATTATGAATCCAACCGCGTGAACTCCACCGAATCGGGCCAGCTGAATCAAGTCGGGATGAAAAGCCTGAGAATATCCAATCCCGTCCCATCCTAACCGAAGAAACTGTCGTCCGTACTCCAGCGCAATCCAAAAAAAAGGCACAAGAAATACTGCCCACAATCCGAATCGACTGAAACAGCGCGCAGTGATTGCCGCAGAGAGTCCGAAAAACAATCCGGCCGCCAGACACGGCAGAGCGACTATCAAATAGGCCAGGACAGGGTTGAGCCCACCGTAATTAATAATTGAAAATGCGAGAAAATGGCACGTGCCATAAAGAAAGACTGAGCCAGTTATTTCACCCAGCAGAAAGGCTCGCCAGAAAGATGGTTCGCGCGTCAGCGCCAGCATCAATGGCGCAAGCGCCACCCACGCCAGCAGATTAAATTCGAATCCGGGGAACGAGAGAATCAGCAAGACAGCCGAGACCAGCGCCAGCGCAAAATTGCTTATTTGTGGCGGACTGGCCCCTTGTAGGGGGACAACCTTAGCTAGAGAAATGTCAGTAGCCAATGGCCTCTTCCAACTTCGATTTTCCTCAGTATAACACGCCGAACATTGAACAAGACGGTTAATCAGACATCATTCAAATGATTGAATGATTAAGTGGGCAAATTGAGGCGAAATGCCGGTTTCAGCTCACCGATCACAATTCCCCGGTGGTTCTTAATCTCCTTAGGACGCCAGGATGACAAGCGCCCCCTTTGCGATTCATTCAACAGGCCGAGTTGATCCAGCGTTTCAATCGCCGATGGCGCAGTTGCGCGGTCATTGCCGTCTTCTATCTTGATGGCAATCCCAAGACCATTGGGATATTTCTCTGATGGCAAAACTCCCATTGTGTAAACGCCTTCGGCGCCGACTTTTGCAATGACCGTGTGATCACCAATCTTCATGATATCGGTATCGACGCGATTGTTAGTTCCAGCGATTAATTCAGGATGATCGAGCATAGCTGTCACGACTCGTTTGCAAGCAGCCGAGAGTGTGGAATCAAGACCGGCTGGATTAACGAGGCGCGCGTACGCCCGAGCCATTGCTACGACTGGCATGCCAAAAACAGGTGCACTGCATCCATCAATACCAATCTTGATCTCATTTTCGTGTATACCGGCTAGAGTCGCCAATGTGTTTTTGATCTGACGCTGAATCGGATGATCAGGTGATTCATAATTTACAGGATCAAATCCGCCCGCCATGCATTGAGCCAGCATCCCTGAATGCTTACCCGAGCAATTATTCTGCAGAACATCCGGAGTGCGTCCAGCTAACTCCGCTTGAACTGTTTTGTCAAAAGGGACGTGCACGCCGCAGTGAAGATACGATTTATCCAAACCAATCCGGTTAAGAACCGAAGCCACTTGCTCGGTGTGAATCGGCTCGCCGCTATGGGACGCTGCCATCACCGCCAGTTCCGCTTCTGTAAATCCAAAGCGATCCGCTCCACCGTTGATTATCAGCGGGAGCATCTGAATCGGCTTTGCAGTCGACCGCATGTATGTAACGAAAGATGTATCGCCAACCCGGGCTATGACGTTGCCGTCTGGCTCGACTACTGCTATGCAGCCGCGATGAATAGATTCGGTGATTGGTCCGCGCGTGACTTCAACAAGAATAGGTTGTTGACTCATTCATCCCCTTTCAACAGCGCGACAGTTTACAGGAAGATGGTTTAAACGAGCAAAGCGTTTTCAGCGAGAAATTCTTTCGCAACTCTCGTTGATTCGTCCGATGCCAAACGTTCGCTGTGGGGACTGTGTTTTCCCCCCTTAACGATATGCATTCTTGCTGCTGGAACCAGTTTGCGAATAGCGTCGAGTTCGCCAGGTTCAGTTCTTGGATCTTCTTCGCCATGGATAAAAAGTGTCGGCACGGAGAGTTCACCTAATTTGCCGCCATACATGTCGAATTCAGGTCGGTCGGCGGTATCGAGAATTTCCAGCCAGACCCGGCCTTCCATTCCCAGGACCTGACGCCAGTAATCCTCGCCATGATCTTCTTTTATGATGGAGGTCACGCGCTCACCGAATTCTTCGGGATTAACAACCATGCTGGTGAAGAAAGCGCGAGAATGAGGCTTGCGGCGGTCGTAATGCGTAGCTTCCATGATTATTGCGGTGGCGCGCTCAGGGTGTTTAATTGCGACGTTTGCTGCGATGACCGCGCCGTCACTGTGGCCCCAGAAAATGGCCTTTGTAATATTAAGCTGATCCATAAAAGCAATCGCCTCGTCAGCGCCAGCGGCATGAAGAGCGAAAGGAAACTGCTCCAACCTTGTCGAACGCCCGTATCCCGATCTGTCCGGGATAACGATCCTGAAATTTTTCTCGAGAGCTGCAATCTGACGATCAAACGGATAAATCTTGTAGCCCCATCCACCATGCAAAAATATCAAGGGGAAACCGTCGTCGTATTCACGATAATGAATTCGCACCGGGGAGATATCACCAGCTAACGGTGAGTGTTTCAATTCAATAAAAGGCAACTCGTCCTCCAGCAGGCTCACATTTGTAAAATAATGTCTTTGATTGAACCAATATATGAATCATACTCGATTAATCAATGACTCTGGCTTGCCCCCATATCGGGATAACATTATGCTGACAACCTAGCGCAAGACCACAAACGGGAAAATTGAATGCAACCGATTCATTGCACCTTGGGCGGTTTGGATACTCTGATTGTTGAAAGCGGCGAAGCCAGTCTCGACCGGCCTCTGATTATTGCGATCCACGGCCGCGGAGCCTCAGCCGAAGATCTTATTCCGATTCTGCCGGAAATATTCCCCAACAGCGTTGTTGGGATTTTCCCGAATGGCCCGTTGTGCATGCAGCTCGGCGCGTGGGGACTAGGTCACGCGTGGTACGAGCTTGGCTCGGATCAACCGCAAACTCTGCGCGAAAGCCGCCAGCAATTGACGACGCTGCTCAACGAAGTCAGAGAAAAATTCCAAGTTCCGTTGGATCGCACGTTCTTGTCGGGTTTTTCTCAGGGGGCAGTGATGACGCTAGAAGTTGGATTGCGGTATCCGGAGCGCCTCGCAGGTTTAATCGCCTTAAGCGGATATTTGCCTGAACCAGATGTGATCATTCAGGAAGCGGTCCGTGACCCAAAACGTCAGATCCTTGTCGCACACGGAACATCCGATGATGTTGTCCCGGTCGAAGCGGGCCGCCTGGTAAATCGCGAGCTGGTCGAATTAGGTTACAAGGTCGCCTATCGTGAGTTTCCCGTCGGCCATTCCATAGATTTTGATGAGATGGCGTTCATCAGGGATTGGATCCAATCACGGCTCGATGCTGCGGAGTGAATTCCCACCAATAGTTGTCACTTTAACAATGGTTGAGGGTGCGTTATTATTTGAGCTGATAGATCACTATTGTTGAAGGCATCTATGGATATATATCTCACTTCAGAATTAGAAACGTTTGTCCACGAACAGGTGGAGAGCGGAAGATACAATAGCAAAAGCGAAGTCATCCACGACGCTTTACTGTTGCTCAAAGATCAAGCGATATTGAGAGAGATTCACCTGGAAGAGCTTCGTAAAAAAATAACCGAAGGGGTGAAGGCGCTGGATGAAGGTAGAAGCTTGCCCTTAAATGAACAAACCCGAGACATGATACTTGCGCGGATCCAGGAACGGCACAATCTCCACGACAAAGAACTTGTTAAATAGCTGATGCCCAACAAAGAACCCCAGATATCAGACCCTGCCGCGGCAGACTTAATCGAAATTGGCGACTACATAGCCCAAAACTCAATGGAGCACGCCAGACTTCTGGTGAACGAGATATATGACGCTATGTACAAACTGGTTGCAATGCCGCGTATGGGGAGTAAGAGACCTGACCTCTCCAAAGATGAGTCCCTAGCATTTTGGATCGTTAGGGGCCACTACATGATCATCTATCGGCCGGACGTAGAGCCCGTAGAAATCGTAAGGGTGCTACATACATCAAGAGACATAGCGCGCATTCTGAACGAAACCTAACGATTGGTTTCTTACGCGCCCACACTCTGTTCCTGTTGTCCAAACAATTCCGGATCGGTTTTCTTCAAACGCGCAAGCAAATCACGCCACAGCGGTTCGAGTGCTGGCATTTTCATGATCTCATCCCGAGCACGTCTTGCCGCATCGATAGCGATGGGACGCGGCGTGATTCCGGTATTTCGCGCAGCAGCAGCCACCGACATATTTCGCTGAGCCATATACTCAAGCGTAATCATAAAGAAAAGCGCCATCTGGACATTCGGGCCGGCTGTAATCGCCCCGTGGTTTGGCAAAATTACGGCAGGATGAGTTCGTAATTCTTCGGCCACAGGGCGAACGCGATCTTCGGTTGAAGCGAGGCCATCGTATTCTTCTTGGACCACACCCACCAGATCCGCCAGAATGCAGCTCTCCTGATCGTAAATCTCAAGCGGTTTTTGCAGGGTACTCCATGTGACTACTGTAGGTGGATGCGTGTGCATCACAGCAGCGTGATTAGGATTCAAACGGTGAACGACGCCGTGAAGGCGAATTGTGTCGTTGACCCACCCAGTGCCTTCCAGAATCTTCCCATTGAAATCGACGGTGAGGATATCGCTGGGCGTTACGGTGCCGAATGAAGGACCAAAACGATTTACAATCATCGTATCTGGGCTAACCTTTATGCTGATGTGTCCGGCGATACCCGCGCTCATTCCTTGTCGATAGAGAGTTCGGGCCGCACAGCAGAGATCGAATTTTAAATTCTCGTTCATCGCTTCACCTTTATTGATTCATGGTCATTATCGCCGCCATGATCTCTATGCCATCCCACAGATTTTGTATCCTGACGTTTTCGTTTTCCGCGTGCTGATTGTTGTCGAAATTTGCCAGCGGTATCGTAATCGTCGTCGCTCCCAATTGTTGTTTCAGTATGTATAGCGGCAAACTTCCACCCAGTGTAGGCAGCTTGACGATAGGCTGATCAGAGACGCTTTGCACCGCATTAATAACGTTTTTAGAAATCGGCAAATCCATCGAAGTACGCTCTGCGTTGTACCCACCGCGATCTTTAACGTTGGCAATCAGCGGATGATCTCGCCGCTCGGCGTCGGTGGGCTCGTGATCGACAACATAGTAACCTTGTTTTCGTATATGCTCGATGAGCCTCGTAACCTGTCGATGCGCGTCGTTGCCTTTCACTAAACGCATATCGATCGTTGCTGTGGCCGTAGTAGGTATTACGTTTCTGGCAAGCAACCCGACATCGGCGCTGCGAAATCCGTCGATATTTAACGATGGCTGATTAATTAATTCGCTTAGGCTCTTGCCTGCGCCTTCCGGGTGAGAAAACCCAAATTGCGTTTTGAGGTCGTTGTCGACGTCAGGAATTTCAGAAAGCGCTTTACGCTCCGCAGCGCCCAGCGGCTCTACATCGTCATAAAATCCCTGAATCGTTACGCGGCCATTGTCGTCTTTCATTGACGCCAGCAGCCTCGCCAGCATCATCGCCGGATTTGGCGCCCAGTTACCGTAATGTCCGCTGTGAAGCGGTCGCTTTCCTCCATAAACAGTAATGTCGACACCGGTCACGCCGCGCGCGCCAAAAACAACCTGTTTCCGACCCGTCTGATGAACCGGACCATCGCACATTATCCATGCGTCGGCCGCCAGCAAATCTTTATACTTGCTGACGAGCTCCCCAAGGTGCGGCGAGCCGGCCTCTTCTTCACCTTCAAAGTAAAACTTTATGTTATAAGTGGGCGCCTTTTGAGTTACTTTCAACGCCTGGAACGCGGCGAGAATCGCCATAACACCCAGCTTGTCATCAGACGCCGAACGGGCGTAGATTCGCCATTCGGGATTTATTTTTTCGTCGTTCTTTGGCAACGGCAATACAGTGCCTCCGGACTCGACTGCCGCCGAACGCACAGTTGGCTGCCACGGAGGCGAAGCAGTCCATTGCGACGGATCGACCGGTTGTCCGTCATAATGGGCATAGAAAACCAAAGTGTGAGTCGCGCCGGGAGACTTAAATTCGCCGTAGACCGCTGGTGGAACTGCCGGGTCGCCTAGCTCCAATAACTGAGGCTTGAGCCCACGTTGCTCCATCATCTCCATTATCCTGGCGGCATTTCTCCGAATGTTCGCGCGATCCGATGCGACATTGGGAATCGCCAGCAGATCAACAAACTCGTTGAAGATCTGATGCTCGTGCGCCACTCGATACTCTCTTATCGAATTGCCAGTAGACGAAGCGGTTGCCAATCCCAAAGACATTGCCAACAGCACTGCCACAATCATTATCCTGATAGAGTTCATTAGCTGACCTATTGTTTGCGTTCGGAATCTGGTCTGACATTATATGACCATTTCGCCGCAGATTCGACAAGCACGTGAAATACAAGCAAGCGATAGTGGCACAATACGGGCGAATCCTGCTAAACTTTGATTTCGAGCGCGAATAAACGTGGCAAAACGATTCAATCTCCAAACGAAAATTATTCTGATAACGTTGGCAGCGGCTGCGGTTGTCCTTATATCAGTCAGTCTGATAGATAGCTATTGGGCGTACCAGCTTGCGGACGAAAATCGTTATGATCGGTATATAGCTCTGACGCAATCGCTGGCGCGACGCATTCGTGACGGCAATTACCTCGAACATCCCGCGGAACTGGCTCAGGAACTGCGTTCGGTAAAGGATTATCCCCTTGGCAAAAGCGTCACTCAGATCGACGTGTTTGTGCATAATGGACCAGAAAGCAAACTGGTTGCGTCGACTTCAACAGATGGGAAGCTTTTGCCAGAAGTTGACGAGCTTACTCCAGACAAGGTGCCCGCTGGATACTCTGAATTTTACATAGTTAATCCAGATACCAAAGACGTCTATACGCTTGAGCATAATCCTCCAAATGGACCGCAGTCGTGGGTTTTCAGCGCCCAGATCAGAAACGGTGATCAGGTTCTGGGGTGCGTTAACCTGATGGGCATTCGTGACCTTGAATACCAATATTTAAGCGACCTGCAGCTAAAAACCGTCCTGCTTATTTTTGCAACTATTGCGGCGTTGCTGGTCATATTAAGTGTCCTGTTCTGGTGGTTCTTTCGACGACCAATGCACGAACTGATCGGCGCCATGGCGCAGGCGGAAACCGGCAATCTGGCTGTTCAAGCCAATGTGTTTAGCGAAGATGAAATTGGGACATTGGCGAGCAATTTCAATCGAATGCTGACGAAGATCCGCTATGCTAACGATGAAAATCAGGCGCTCCTTCACCAGATTAAAGATTTCAACGAAGTTCTCTCACAAAAGGTGCTTCAAGCCACAACCGAGTTGGCAGAGAAGAATCGCGAACTGCGCCATGTAAATCAACTTCTGTTCGAGACTCAACGCACGCTTGCCACCAGTGAGCGTCAGGCGCTTGCGGGTCAGATGGCCGCGAGTCTTGCACACGAGATCGGTACGCCGCTGAACGCAATATCAGGTCACGTGCAATTGATCTCGAAAACTCACGCACGCGATGAAAAGACATTGCGCCGATTAAAGATTATTGCTTCACAAATCGATCAAATAACTGCGACAGTCAAGAACCTATTGATGGCAACAAGACAAGCACGAATGAGCATGCGTCCAGTCGAAGTGAATGAACTGGTTCTGGAAACGCTGGCGCTGACTGAACCGGTGCTCAACGCTCGCGGGATTATAGTTAAAACAGATTTAGGGGAAAAACTGCCTCAGGTATTTGGAGATGCCGATCGGTTAAGACAAGTCCTCCTTAATTTGATAAATAACAGTATTGACGCCATGCCTCACGGCGGCCGGTTGATGATCCACAGCTTTACTGAAATCCAGGACGAAAACAGCTCTCAGGTAGTCATTGAAATCCGCGATACCGGTTGTGGCATCGACTCCGAAGACATCGATCGAATATTCGAGCCAATGTTTACGACAAAACGAATTGGCGAAGGAGTTGGACTGGGACTTGCGATTTGCAGGGAAACTGTCGAAGAGCACGATGGCCGCATTATAGCTCGCAGCGAGCCGTCAAATGGCGCCGTATTTATCATTCAGCTACCGGCATATCAGGCAGAGTCAAGAGAAGAGAAGCTGGTTTCCGGAGTAGTTAGTAATTAAATGAGCAATCAGTCTGTCGAAATCTTAATAGTCGATGACGACCCCGTTACCTGCGATCTTCTAAGCGAAGTGTTCCAGCAGGAAGGGTATTCGCCAACAACAGCGCGTAGCGGACCGGAAGCTATCTCACTTACCGAATCGCAGCGATTCGATATCGTCCTGAGCGACATTCGTATGCAGACCAAGATAGACGGTCTGGACGTTTTGAAAGCCATCAAGCAGCAAAACGAAAACACAAAGGTAATTTTAATGACGGCCTTTGGTTCGCTGGAGACTGCTATTGAAGCCGTCAGGCAAGGAGCCTTTGATTACATAAGCAAACCATTCGATCTGGATGCCGTTACTCTTGCCGTTAGACGAGCGCTCCAGCAGCAACCTCATGACGAGGCTCATAACGACTTGCAGGAAGAGCCGCCGGACTCGCTAGAGCAACGCAGCATAATAGGTCGCAATCCTGCGATGCTGGAGGTCTACAAGCTGATCGCGCATGTGGCCGATACTCGCACCGCCGTTTTGATTTCCGGCGAGTCGGGAACGGGAAAAGAATTGGTGGCCAGAGCGATTCACCTCAACAGCTCGCGCTCTGACAAACCCTTCATTGCGATTAACTGCGGGGCATTGGCTGAAACCCTGCTAGATAGCGAGTTATTCGGTCACGAACGCGGATCATTCACTGGTGCGATTGCCACCAAAAAAGGCATTTTCGAAAATGCCACCGGCGGCACCGTCTTTCTAGATGAAGTTTCGGAGATGAGTCCCTCCCTTCAGGTAAAACTGCTGCGTGTACTGCAGGAGCAAGAGGTTACTCGAGTCGGAACGTCATCCCCTGTGCGGGTCGACGTCCGAATCATATCTGCATCGAATCGCGATTTAAAAGAGATGGTTGCGCAGAGTCAGTTTCGCGAAGACCTCCTTTACAGACTTAATGTCATCAACATCAAATTGCCGCCATTGCGCGAGCGCCGCGACGACATACCGCTGCTGGTCGCGCATTTCCTTCGCAAGTACACGCGCGCCGGCCAGCAATGCACAATTTCGGCCGATGTAATGACGAAGCTTAAGTCTTACGACTGGCCTGGGAATATCAGAGAGCTTGAGAATACGATCGAGCGGGCTGTTGCTCTTAGCAGAACGGGAATGATCGGGGCGCGTGACCTGGCAATCAATGTTTCGTCAGACGCTCCGGCCCAAGATACGGAAGACAAGATCGAGTCGCTGTTCGACGGGTTGCCCACGTTTGACGAACTGGAACGCCGTTATCTGCTTCACGTTTTGAAAGTTACGGCCAGCAATCGAACGCAGGCCGCCGATATTCTTGGGATTAATCGCAAAACGTTATATCGTATGGCGGAACGTTTCGGTATAGAACTATAAAACCCATTAGAGGAATTGATGACAGAGGAAATTACCGACCGGCTGCGATTCCTGGGACGTCATCGCTGCCCCAGGTGCCGAATGCCATTGCGAGCCGAAGAGATAACCTGCGCGCTTTGCAAACTTCAAATAGTCTTCGTGAATAATCTGGGCGAAATTATGATCCAAATGATCGCCATTGATGATCTGTCCAACTGGAACAACATTCATGTTCAGGAATATCACGCGATGTTGGCTGTCGAGAACGCCGGAGACGTCTATTTCCCGCGTCAATATTTACCGACCGAGCCTCAGCACGCAGACATTGTTCCGATGCCCGACGGCTGGCTAGGGGTTCGTTACGCCAACCGAGTGACTCTGGAAGATATTCGGAAATCTGGCGCCGTGGATTAACAGAAGATTAACAATGACGCTTCGTAATCTCTTTGACAAAACCTGGGACCGCAGTTGGGCACTCCTTTTTGCTCGCCTTGTTCTTGGGCTCATCTTTTTTATGGCAGGTGTCTGGAAGGTATTTACACTCGGTCCGTTAAATCATGCACGAAAATATTTCCTGCCTTTCTCTGATACATTTCTTCCGGTGTGGTCTTTGTGGGCTGTGGGCGTTGTTATTCCGTTCATCGAATTAATAGCCGGGGCGCTGGTTATAATTGGTCTGAGAACGCGAGAAGCGTTGCTCGCCCTGGGGTTCGTTCTTGCGATTGTGACTTTTGGCCATTTATTGAAAGAGCCTCTTTACGAGTTTCATACCCACGTGATACCGCGACTGGCGCTGTTGTTGTTCATTCTGGTCTTGCCGAGAGATGATGACCGATTGTCGCTTGATCATCTTTTATTTTCCAGAAATCGATGACGGTTTCGACGACTTCGACCCTTTACAAACTGACATAAAGCCACGGCGACGAGAAAAAAAGCCACAGTTCTGACTTTCCAATCAGATTGATCGGCTGGTCGGGAGCTTGGTCAAATTGCATAAATCATTGGCAATTCTGATACTTAGCAGAAAAGTCCAATTATTTCCGTCAACCGGTAGTTGAGGCACCGCAATTGCCAACGATTAACCGTTAAGTCCAGGACGTCACTATCCAACCCTCATTGGAGTCACAGGATAATTGTCCCGTTTCATAACCCGAATTACGAGTTGCGAGGGTGCTGCTCTTTGCAGTGAATGGAAGATCAGCGAAAACGAGGATTTCTTTCGCGATCATTTTGAAGGTATGCCGATTGTTCCAGGCCTGGTGATGCTGGAATCGATGATTAGCGCCGCTACGTGGCTGGCGCGGGCAAGAAATGACTTCAATGTTGTCAGTTTTCGCCTGGCTGAGTTGTCAAATTATAAATTACCCAAAAGCGCAAGACCGGGTGACGTGCTGAAAGTGAAAGTCGAGATGCTCAATTCTGATTCGCAAAATTTCAGAGTCAAAGGACGGGCAGAAGTTAATGGGCAATCTACCGCTCAGGGAATTTTTTCTCTGGTTGAACAGCCAGCCAGGAATGAGCACGACGTGGTCTTTTACCGCGATCAGTGCCGGAACAACTTTCAGGAACTGTTAAGCAGATAAAGATTTGAAGAAAAAATAATCCATCATAAGGAAGATAGTTACAATGCCAAACCGCGATGAAGTCTTTGCCACAGTAAAGAGTTGTTTAGTGGAAGCGCTAGGCGTCAGCCCCGATGCAATCGCTCCCGATGTGTCATTGATCGGAGACCTGGAAGCTGAGTCGATCGATTTCCTCGATATAGTTTTCCGCCTGGAGAACGCTTTTCATATCGAGATTCAGCGCGGCGAACTTTTCCCACAGGAAATCCTGCGCGATCCGGCAAATGTAAACCAGGGCAAAATCACCGAGGCCGGAGTTGCGAAATTGCGCGAGAAGTTTTCTTTCACTCCATTGGCAGGTCTGACCATCGACACTCCTGTCACTAAATTCACGAACGAAATGCTGACGGTGGGCATGATCGTGGACTATGTCGAGAGCAAACTAAATCAGACAGTCGGCGCTGCGGAGAGCGCGTAGGCGAATGAATCAAGCTCCCCAAAACGACGCCAATAAGGTGGCGCTGATTACTGGCGGTTCGCGCGGAATTGGCCGTGCAACAGCATTTGCGCTGGCTCAGTCGGGTGTTCGGCGTTTTGTAATCAACTATTACAACGATCGCGAAGCGGCTGAATACGTAATCGACAAACTTAAGGAATACGGAGCGGACGGCGTAACATTTCGCGGCGACGTAGGCGATTTGGAGTATCTGAATAAGATGTTCGATTTCGTCGCTGAAAAGTTCGGAAAGCTGGATATCTTCATCAGCAATGCCGCTGCTGGCGCTCTGAAGAATACTCTCGAGCTCAGCGCTAAATCGTGGCAGCGGACGCTTGATATTAACTCGCGCGCGCTGCTGATCGGAGCACAACGTGCCGCCAAGTTGATGCCCGAAAGTGGCGGCAGCATTGTAGCCCTGACCAGCCTGGGATCGCAGCGCTTCATCCCGGGATATGCGGCCGTCGGTGTTGCGAAGGCCGCGATAGAGACGTTGACCAGATACCTGGCCGTTGAGCTCGCACCGCGTGGTATCACAGTTAATGCCGTTTCAGGCGGCGTCGTCGATACCGATTCGCTTAAATATTTTCCCAATTATGAACAATTACTGGACGTGACTGCCAACCGAACGCCGATGGGGCGCATCGGTAAACCTGAAGATATCGCCACGGTAGTCGCGTTCCTGTGTTCACCGGGTGCTCGGTGGATATGCGGTCAAACCATCGTCGTCGACGGTGGGTACTCTTTGCTTGCTTAACGGGCGTAATCAACTCCCCGGGTTCAGGGAGTCAGTTTGCCTGAGTAATGGACGTGTATGATAGTTTCAACAGGAATCGACATTGAACGCATTGCTCGGATAGAGCAGTTGATAAACGCGCATGCCGGTCGGTTGCATGATATCTTTTCCCCCGCCGAGATAGATTTCAGCGAGCGCCAGAAAAAGCGCTCTGCCGGTTTCGCTGCCTGTTTTGCGGGCAAAGAGGCCGTCATGAAAGCGCTCGGCACAGGATGGCACAGTGATGTTCCGTGGCGCGACATCGAGATCCTGTGGGATGGCAGCAAAACGTTCAATGTAAAGCTGAGCGCGGCAGTCGAGCCGCTGGCAGCCAAACAGTTCATTACCAGAATTATGGTTAGTATCTCGTTAACGGATGAATTGGTGGTGGCCTCTGCAATCGCGCTCGGGAACGAACATACGGGAAACTAAATGGCGATTAAGTTCGGGTTCAGGATTCTCTTTGCAGTTGTTGCGATGATTTCGATATGGCCGGCCGCAGGTTTTTCATACGAGCCGCCGGTTGCATATATAGAAAAGGCGCTTGCGAGTTTCGATGGTATTAAGGATTACACCTGTTTGTACATAAAGCAGGAAAAAGCGATCGGCAATATGGAACCTCAGACGATTCGACTCTATTTTCGCAAGCCTTTCGATGTTCGCATGGAATGGTTAAACGACAAGGGTAAGGTCGATCAGACTGTGGTATATCGCGAAGGTTTCAATAACAATAAATTGCGGGTCAAGATACCGTACCTGCCGGTTTTGAATATCGATCCAAATGGTTCCAGGGGGCATGGTCCGGGCAGCGATTCAATGCACCCCATAACGGAATTGGGTATCGGCAGAATCCTCAGGCGGGTTTTAAACGAAATTGCCAAAGGTCCAATGGCTGTAAATGATTTGGGAACGGAATCAGTCGACGGCCGGAACGCCCACAAGATCGAAGTATTGTCCAAGGCCGCGCCGGGTGTTTTTTTCGCTAAAAAGACAATTCTCTGGATCGACACCGAAACGAATTTCCTTGTTAAGCATGAACATTACAACGACAAGGATGAACTGTTCGAACGGCATCTCTATAAAGACATAAAAATAAACGTAGGCTTGGGGGACGACAAATTTAATCTTTGAAATTGAATCACCAAATATGAAACGAAGAGTTGTTGTAACAGGATTAGGCGCAATCACACCGCTGGGAAATGATCTGGAAAAAACCTGGCAGGGGATGCTGGAAGGACGTTCCGGAGTCGGACCGATCACCGCATTTCCTGCCGAGAACTTCAAGCCCGGCTATGCGGCCGAAGTCAAAGATTTCAAACCCGAGCAGTACGTTGAAAAACGAAAAGCTCTGAAGATGATGGGCCGCAATATTCAACTAGCCCTTGCGGCTGCTCAGATGAGTGTTGCCGATTCCGGAGTTCTGGAATCAGTCGATCGCACGCGTATGGGCGTGCTGCTGGGAACAGGAATGCTCAACGCCGATATTGCTGAGCTGGGAAAAGCCGTGCGAGCATCTCGAGATGAAAACGGCGAGTTCGATATGTCCCGATTCGGCGAAGCAGGTTCGTCTAACCTTTTCCCTCTCTGGCTGTTGCGTCACATTCCGAATCTGGTCAGTTCGCACATAGCCATCTTGTACGGGGCTCAAGGTCCTTCAAACATAATCACGACTACCTGCACATCGGGCGCGCAGGCAATCGGCGAAGCGGCCCGGATAATCGAGCGCGGTCAGGCACAGGTAATGCTTGCAGGCGCCTCAGATGCTCGAATCGACATTTTGAGCATGGTCAAATACCGCAAGCTGGGCATTATGACCACCGATGATCGCGACCCCTCTACAGCCAGTCGCCCGTTTGATTCTGAAGCAAACGGTTTTGTCTGCGGCGAAGGCGCAGCGGTTCTGGTTTTAGAAGAGTTGGATCACGCCAAAGCACGCGGGGCGAAAGTATACGCTGAGCTCGTCGGCATCGGTCTTTCAACTGACGCTTACGATTTCATTCGTCAACATCCCGAAGGCCGCGGGATGCAGCTTTCGATGAAACGTGCAATGAAAGACGCTGAGTTGAATGTTGACGACATCGACTACATAAGCCCGAACGGCGCATCAATACCGGATTTCGATATTGCCGAAACGCGAGCCGTCAAAGCGGTCTTCGGCGAACGAGCGAAGAAGGTACCGATGAGCGCAGTCCGATCAATGATCGGTCATACCCACGCGGCCTGCGGGGCCATCGAAGCAGTTGTTTGTGTTAAGGCTATAAATGAATCTGTTGTACCGCCTACGGTTAATCTGGACAGGCCGGCTGCCGAATGTGATCTGGACTACGTTCCGAAAACTGCTCGTCAGATGCCGGTGAACGTTGCGCTGTCGAACAATTTCGGTTTTGGCGGTCACAGCGCGAGTTTGTTGTTTAGAGGTATGGAAGCGCGGGTGTGATTCTCCCATACACTTGCCATTTGAGGTGATCTCCCCATAGGAGGATTTGCACGAGTGATGGCTTTCTTCGTGCGAACCAAATTAAAATATGAAACGAAGGGTTGTTATTACAGGATTAGGCGCGGTCACTCCGATCGGTATTGGGGTCGACAAGTATTGGGAAGGCCTGGTCAACGGGACATGTGGAATCAGCACGATCTCCCGTTATGACGTGTCTTCATTTGCAACAAAGATTGCCGCTGAAGTTAAGAATTTTAACCTCGGCGACTATAGCGAAACTAATGCAGAGACAAGCCAGCTTGACCGACGCATTCAATACACGATGGCCGCGGCCGAGATGGCCATTGAAAACTCAGGTCTGGCGTTGAAGGGCGATCACTGGATCGACACCGGTGTTTATCTGGGCGCCGGCGAGGGCACAGCCAATCTGGATGAATTCGCCGATATGGCTTGCCGTAGCGGCAACGGCGATCCGACAGTCGATTTGCCAAAGTTTGTACTTAACACGCTGGACATCTATGACGGGGCCGCTGCTTTCCTGAAAGAGAGCAACATGCCCGCGGCCTTCATTGCGATGCGCTACGGAGCGATGGGACCGGTTTCCAACTGTTTGACCGCGTGCGCGGCCAGCAGTCAGGCGATAGGCGAAGCCTATCGCGTAATTCAACGCGGCGACGCCGACGTGATGATTACCGGCGGCGCTCACGCGATGACCGGGCCGCTGGATTTGATCGGCTTCTCGCAATTGTCGGCGCTTTCGCAGAACAATCAGGATCCTTCAACTGCCTGCAGGCCGTTCGACGCTAAACGCGATGGATTTGTGCTTGGCGAAGGCGCAGGAATAATCGTTGCAGAAGAACTGTCGCACGCGATCAGGCGAAAGGCGCGAATTTACGCAGAGATAATTGGCTACGGTCAATCCAACGATGCTTATCGGGTTACTGACATGCATCCGGAGGCGCGCGGAGCTATACGAGCCATCACAGCCGCTCTTGATGAAGCGCGAGTAGCGCCGGAATCGATCAACTATATCAACGCGCACGGCACATCGACCGTCGAAAACGACAAGAACGAAACAATGGCCATAAAAGCGGCCTTCGGTGATTACGCGTATAGACTGAATATCAGCTCCACCAAGTCGATGACTGGTCATTTAATCGCGGCGGCCGGCGCGGCCGAATTGATCGCCACAACGCTGGCATTACAAAGCGATGTGATTCCGCCCACAATCAATTATTGCAATCCCGATCCTAATTGCGATCTGGATTATGTTCCCAATGAAGCGCGGGAACGAAGAATAAGAGCAGCCATATCTAATTCATTTGGCTTTGGCGGCCAGAACGTGTCGCTTGTCGTAGCGCGGCCGGAGTTCTAACCACCGATTATGCGCTATTGCATGGTTGATCGTTTCCTGGAATTCGAGCGCGGGCGGCGTGCGGTCGCCGTAAAAAACGTTACGCTCAGCGACGATTTGACAACTGAATATCAGCCTGGACAGCCGTTTATGGCGCCTTCGATGCTGCTGGAATCGATAGCGCAGGCGGCCGGGATTTTGTTGATGTACAGCCTGGACAATGCAGGTCAGGCGATGCTGGCAAAGGTTAACAGCTTCAAATGCATTGAAGCCCCACGACCCGGTGATCAAATAATCATCGAGGTGATTTTGGAAGATATTCGCGACGAAGGATGCCGAGTTAACGCAGTGGCAAAAGTGAATTCAAACGTGGTCGCAGAAAGCATCTTCCTATTGGCAATCGTCCCCTCGGACGTTGCACCAAAGGAATTCAGAGAGCAATCGGAGCGCAGGCTGCGAGCCTTTTATCCGGAGCTTCTAACAGCTGAAACGAAATAAAATATGAAAAAAAGTCTGCTGGTAAAAAACGGCTTGAAGCAATTACGACACGGTTTCAACCGACCTTTTATGATGATGTTTGAAACCACGCTTCACTGCAACATGAAGTGTGTTTACTGCTCAGTCTGGAGTGATGATCGCAACGAGCCAATCGCAAAACCGGAAAAGATCTTCCGAAGGATCGATGAGGCAGTTGAGCTCGGCATCTTCGTTCTCAGCTTTTCCGGCGGCGAGCCTTTGATGAATCAGCACACCGGAGATTACATCGAATACGCTTCCAAAAAGGGATTGTTCACGAGTATGCCGACCAACGGCCTGGCATTGAAGAAGTTCGCTCCACAGCTTCAATACCTGGATCAATTGGAAGTTTCGATTGACACGCTGGATAGAGAGAAGTTCGATAAACGTCGGGGAATCGACAGTCTCAATCACATTCTTGAAGGCCTCGAGTATCTGAAAAAGACCACCCCGCCGAAAGTTATTCAGATCAATGCGGCCGTCGATGTGGATAATCTTCACGATTTGCCGATTCTCGCGAAATATTGCGACGACAACGATTTTCTGCTGCATACCGAGGCTGTTCACACGGTTATGCGATATGGACTCGCGCCCGATTATCCCGAAGTCCAGAAGAATGAAATCGGAATGATTACCGATTATTTGAAAGAGCTGCGCACGAAACATAAATCGGTCAGGTTCTACACTCATTATTATGAATTCTTTCAACAGGACGGCTTTACCGAAGACTTTCCCTGCAGGTCGGCTTCGCACCTGATAAATATGAAGCCGGATGGCTCAGTCCACTTTCCTTGTGCGTTTGTCACGCTGCATAAGGGCGATCCGGACATGCCTTTGAAGGAGATCTACGAATCCGAACCGGTGCAGCAGATCATCCGCCAGGAAAAGAAAATGTGGGACTTCTGCAAGGGATGCAAGATCGGCTGTCCCTATGAAGTCAGCGCCTACCTTAACAATCCGAAAACGATGTTCGGTGGCGTACTGGATTTTCTGCAGTGGCGATAGCGAAGTTCTATTGAGAGTTACAACGGTCAAATGTTAATGGAATTGGTGATCAGTGGAGCGGCGATCAGTTATGGCCTCGGCAGTTTGCTGAACCGAGCCGCTTTTAATCCGGAGTCGCAAATATTCGGCTCGACGCTGGTGCGAGGCTCAAAAGATTTAAAACAGGTTGCGTTGACTTTCGACGACGGCCCAAATGATCCGGATACGGGCCACATTCTGGATGTGCTGAGCAAATGCGGAGTGCCGGCCACGTTCTTTCTGGTTGGTCGCCACGTGTTGCGCTGCCCTGCTCTGGTCAGGGCGATCATCGATGGTGGTCACGAAGTGGGCAATCACACGTTCGGACACAAGAGCCTGGCCTGGCGCGTACGTTCGACAATCGAGACGGAGATCGATCAGGGCTCAGATACGATTGCGCAGATAACCGGATCAAAGCCGGCATTGTTGCGGCCTCCTTACGGCAGCAGGAATCCGACTTTGTTCTCGGTTGCAAAGGAGCGGAACCTGCCGCTGGTTCAGTGGTCACTGCCGGCATTCGATTGGACCAGTCAGCCGGCGCAGCAGATTGTAGACCGGGTTTTACCAATTACTGGAAATGGCGATGTCCTTTTGTTTCACGATGGCGATGGGCGTGAGTTTGGCGTCGACCGAAGTCATACGGTTAAGGCTCTACCGAGAATCATTGATTCTCTCCAGAAACGGGGATTCCGTTTCGTGACGATTTCGGAGATGTTCGCTCTATGAGTACGGTCGTTAAGCCTGAACAGATGACAGCGCCCGTGCGCGCGACGCAGAAGGTCGTATTGTCAGTTCGCGATCTCGTCAAACAATATAAAGATCGCACCCTAGCAAACGATCATATCTCGCTTGATGTTTATGAGGGTGAGTTAATTTCGATTCTCGGGCACAACGGTGCTGGCAAAACAACTTTCCTGCGCCAGATCACGACCGAGTTACGCCCGACCAGTGGTTCTATCATACTGTTTGATAAAGACGTAATTCGGCACCCGCAGGAAGTAAAGCAGTTGATGGGTGTCACTCCGCAGGAATGCGAGTTGTTTCAAAGTGTCACGGTTAGAGAGCATCTTGAGTTCTTTGGCCGGTTGAAAGGTCTCGACCGCAAACGCGTCCGAGCTCGCGCCGACCAGATGATTGAAGAACTGAGCATGACTCAGTACGCAAATAAACAGGTCGGCTTCCTCTCCGGCGGTCTTAAGCGAAGAGTGATGATCGGAATCGCGATGGTAGCCGAACCGAAGATTCTCGTGTTGGATGAGCCGACGACCGGACTTGATCCTGCGTCACGTCGTGAAGTTTGGCATCAGATTTCGGCGTACGTCGCTGCCGGCCAAACCGTTATCTTAACGACTCATTACATGGAAGAGGCCGAGCGGCTGTCGGAGCGAATCGCCATAATGCAAGGCGGCAAGATAGTGCTTGCGGGAAAACTTCAGGAACTGTACGGAAGCATAAAGCAGAGCTACAAGCTCAGCTATCACGATTCGTTCAACATCGACGGTGTTGGTCAACCTGTGATCGTTTACGGATCGAGCTTCGCCGAGCTCAAGGCAATCATAGAACGCGAAGGGCTGGCCGAATACAGCATCGCAAGGGTTTCGCTGGAGGATGTTTATTTCGAGCTCACTGGCGAACGACTGGTAGTCTAAATAACGATGAATACGCTGAAAGACATTGCTGTTGTTTTCCGGATTTACCTTACGAAACTTCGTGGTGAATCGGGTCCGTTTTTGCTGACATCGTTTTTGTTTCCGGCGGGAATGTACTTGTTTCTGAGCGTGATTGCCGGCGACAACCATTTGAACAAAGTTCAATTGCTGGCAGGCTCGATGGTTTTTTCGACAACGATGGTTTCCATTATGTGGGTCGGTTATCACCTGCTGGAGGATCGGTTCAGAGGACGCATAAAACTGTTCGTGACGACGCCGATCAGACCTATTTCTTACATTATGGGAATCGTCTGTTTTGCCAGCATGCAGGCAACGCTCGGGATTATCGGATTACTTATCGTGGGAAAAGTTATCGGGCTCCCGATTCACCTAAGCTTATTAATGTTGCCATTGCTCGCATTGGGAATGCTTGCGCACACCGCGATATCGATAATCATCTCCCGTTTTGCGACGAGCATGCCGCAGGGGACGTTGATTACGGACGGGCTGGGAGCGGGACTGGTCTTCTTCAGTCCTGTTTACTACAACATAAGCCAGTTACCGCCGGGGATCAGCCACGCGGTTTACATTTTGCCGCCGACATTCATGGCTGACGGATTGCGCAAACTGCTTACAGGTAACAGCAACGTCGGTATTGATCTATTAGTTTTAGGTGCTATGGCCACTATTTCTCTCCTGGTGAGCCTGAAAATGACTCGATGGAGAGAGGATTGATTATTCTGAGCATTTCCCCCGACACACTGGGCAGGTCGGACAATGGTGTTTAGATGAAAAATTACAAAGTTCTCGTACTAACTCTCTCATTCGGTTCGGGACATGTCAGAGCGAGCGAAGCGATCATCAACAGATTGAAAAAAGCTGTTCCGCAGAACATCAATCTGGAACTTGAATATATCGATGTCATACCGAAAAGTTGGCCGATATTCCGCGCTCTCTATGTCTGGCCGTATTACGCTATGCTGAAATACGCGCCATCGCTGTGGGATAAGTTCTTTGAGAACAGGGTTCGGAAAGCGCATAAGAACACTGCTCCTGAGTGGGCCTTTCGACTCGGTTGTTCGCGCGTCTTTCGGGCAATTGACAAGTTCAAACCCGATCTGATCGTTGCGACCGAAGTCGGCGCTTGCGAGATCGGAAGAATGGTGAAGCGCAAGCGGCCGGAAATGCGACTGGCGGGAATCGTAACCGATTACGAAGGCGAGCCAATCTGGGCTTGTCCTGAGGTTGATTGGTTTTCGGTCTCGCTGCCCGAGGTGAGCATGCAATTGGTTGGATGGGGAGCCACCGCAGATCGAATTGACGTGTGCGGCATTCCGGTCGATGAGCAATTCGTTAATCCTGCTACTCTCGTCGAGCGCGAGCAGATAATCCGCGATTTTGGACTGCGAGACGACAAACCTATCGTTGTCCTGATGACCGGCGGAATGGGCTTTACCAGAATGGATAAAGCGGTCGAGGAGCTTCTGAATTGGGATGGCGATGCCCAGCTGGTCGCGATCACGGGCATGGATTCCAAGATGAAGCGGCGATTGGACGAGCTGAAGAGCAGCAGTCGCTGTAAGCTCACGGTCCTGGGTTGGTGCAACCGCGTGCATGATCTATTGCGTATTGCCGACTTGCTGGTTACGAAACCAGGGGGAATGACAATAACAGAGGCGCTGGTGGCTGGTATTCCGATCATTGCGTTTGATCCATTGCCAGGAGCAGAGGTTAAACACTGCGAGTACCTTGTAAACAACGGCGCCGGTCTTTCCGCGCGGGGTTATGAAGAAGTCGCAGGGATGGTGGAGCGAGCGCTTGAGGACAAGATTCTGCTGCAGAATATGAAGGCGCACGCATATATGCTGGCAAAACCACAGGCCACCGCCCAAATAGTGGACAGGCTGTTCCAGTTGCTTGAATCACCGGTGATGTCGCTGAGGTCCGACAAATCTGATATTGATCGCGTAGGAATGGCGGCGCAAGCATTCGCTCCGCCGAAGTAACGATGTTCGAGGGGACTAATGTCAATAATTCTTTTTGATTTTGATGGAACAATAACAAAGCGCGACACGACTGATGCGGTGCTCGAAGCATTCGCCATGCCTCCGTGGCAGGAAATTGAAGAAGAATGGGTTGCAGGCCGCATCGGATCGCGCGAATGCATGAGCAGACAACTGGCGCTGGTTAACGCCAGCGAGGCGGAGCTGAACGAATTGCTGGATAGCCTGGACGTCGACGAGCATTTCCCTGCTCTGCTGGATTTTTGCGATTCGAATAATATAGAGGCGCACATAATAAGTGATGGTTTTGATTATTTCATCAAACGAATCCTGGGCAGGCGTTCATTAGGATTGAAACGCGCACTGTCAAAAATGACAATCTCCGCCAGCCATCTTGAATTTAAAAACGGTCGGATTGTTACCTCCTTCCCTTTCTATGAAACAGGCTGCGCGCATGGTTGCGCGACCTGTAAACCGACTGTAATGAAGAATCTTAATCCCGAAAACCAATCGACGATCTTTGTCGGCGACGGTCTTTCCGATCGTTTCGCTGCCGCCGCGGCTGACGTGGTTTTTGCGAAGAAAAAATTGCTGGCTCATTGCAGGACTGAAAGTATTCCGTGCTTCGCTTATGAAGATATGGGAGAGATTCTCACCTGGATGCGCGAGCGCGAATCTCCCGAATGGGCCGGCGCGTTAAGCGCGGTCACGGCCTAGAGGACGATCAGTCCCTTTATTGTACTTATTATTGGAGAAATAAATGGCAATTGAATTTAAGCGGGCGACCGAGGCCCATAGCGAAGAAGAACTGATTCAGTTAGACAGTAAATACAGTTCGCACGGCGACACTGTTCATTACCTGGAACCACCAAAATTCTTTGAGACCTGTGAAGGCTGGTATCTTTACGATAATAAGGGAACACCTTATCTCGACCTTCAAATGTGGTACTCGGCGGCCAGTTTCGGATATGCCAACAAACGGCTAAACGACGCATTAAAGGCGCAGATCGACAAGCTGCCTCAACTTGCATGTCAGTATTTGCACCCTGAAAAAGTCGAATTAGCAGCACGAATTTCTCAGGCAAACGAAGAGAAATTCGGAATAAAAGGTCGCGTTCATTTCAATGTCGGCGGCGCTCAGGCAATCGAAGATTCATTAAAGCTGGTTCGCAATAACAAGCACAAAAACCTGGTTTTCGCATTTATGGGCGGGTATCACGGTCGAACGCTGGGAGCTTCGGCGATCACATCCAGTTATCGCTATCGCCGTCGTTACGGTCATTTTTCGGATCGCGCGCATTTTGTGCCGTATCCCTATTGTTTCCGCTGTCCATATGAAAAGACTTATCCGGATTGCGAAATGTACTGTGTGAAGCAGTTCGAGAAACTGTTTGAGACAGAGTACTACACAATGTGGGATGCTCGCGCGAAAGAATGCGAATTCGCCGCTTTCTATGTTGAAGCAATTCAGGGAACGGGCGGATACGTTATTCCTCCGCCTGAATATTTCCCGATGCTCAAGAAAATTCTGGACGAGCGCAATATCCTGCTGATCGATGATGAAATCCAGATGGGTTTCTATCGCGCAGGAAAATTCTGGGCGATAGAGAATTTCGGGATCAAACCAGATGCAATCGTGTTCGGCAAGGCCCTGACTAATGGCTTGAATCCTCTATCAGGAGTTTGGGCTCGCGAAGATTTGATCGCACCCGAGCTGTTCCCGCCGGGATCGACTCATTCGACGTTTTCATCAAATACACTTGGTACTGCAGTCGGCCTTGAATTGATGAAGATGGTCGAGGAAGAGGATTTCGAAAGAAAGGTGAACGAGCGCGGCGCATATTTCCTGGCTGCCCTGAAAGAACTTCAGAAGCGTCACCCGCAGATCATCGGCGACGTCAGCGGAATGGGACTGGCCTTGCGTGTCGAGATTTGCTCTGACGGTTTCGCTCCGAATCGTGATCTGGCCGACAAGATCTTCGCCGAAGGCATGAAGGGCGATCTGGACACTTCTCGAGGCAAGATGGGTCTGGTACTGGACATTGGCGGTTATTACAAGAACGTGTTCACGATAGCCCCGGCGTTCGATATCACGAACGAAGATATTGATCTGGCTGTAAGTCTGCTGGATCAATTGATCAGGCGCTGCGCCTAGCAACAATGTAGGGGCAGGGCTCGTCCCTGCCCGGATCGTGCGAAGCACGATGAAATGTTTGTTAATGATCGTTTGATTGCCTGCGGCAATCCGGGCAGGGACGAGCCCTGCCCCTACAATGTGACAAGATGATTCACCCAATAGCACAGTGGTTCGAAAAAGTCTTGGTTGGTTATTCACCGCGCAGAACGGCGGCGATAGCTCCGTATATTCCGCAAGCGTTGATGGACCAACTTCAGCACATAGGGTTTCGACATCAGTTGAAGTACGTCAACGCCCGCTCGAAATTCTATCGCGAGCGCTTCGCTGAACTGGGCATCAACGTCAATCGAATAACTCATCCAAGTCAGATGGGCAGCTTCTTTACTTATGCAGAAGAGGTAAGACAGCGCCCGTCCGAAGACTTTCTCTGCGCTAAACCACAAATCGCATTCGAAACAACTGGAACGACATCTGCCATTCCAAAGCGAATCTACTTTTCGAACGAAGAGATGGACATCGTCGGCAGATTCGCCGCCGTCGGAATGTGGAATCTGGGGTTAAGACCTGATGATCGACTGGTCAGCGCGTTTGATTATTCGTTCTGGGTTTCCGGTCCAACAATTCGTGCGGCGACAAATGTAATCGGATGCTTTCACGTGGAAGCTGGCAAAATCGATCCGATGGAATTCTACGAACGATCGCGCAGCTACAATTTCAACGTGATTGTCGGCGAGCCGTCATGGCTGATGCGCTTATCAGAAATAGCCGAACGCGAAGGTATTTGGCCGGTTAAATTCTTCCTCGCCGGAGGCGAGAACATGACCGAACAAACCCGCGAGTACATTGAGCAAGTCTGGCAAAGCAATGTCTATCTCAACTATGGACAGACCGAAGCGTTCGGCGCGCTCGGACTCGAATGCCCGGAAAAACGCGGCTATCATTTAAACGAGCTCAACTTCTTCTATGAGATTGCTGATCCCGACGAAGATGGCTATGGCAAACTTGCGTACACGACTCTGTCTCGAAAAGTCATGCCGCTGGTTCGCTACCACGCAAACGATGTTACCAGGATCATCGAAGAGCGCTGCCCGTGCGGATTACCGTCAAGAATGCTTGCCAAAGTTCGGTGTCGAGCCGACGAAATGATAGTATGCGGGATGGGCAACATAAGCCCCTGGATTTTTGAGCAATTGTTGCGTGACATCGATGGAATTGGAGATGACTGGCAGGTTGCCATTGTACGACCCGGAATTAAAGATGTAGTCGAATTCAGGATTGAAACGACAGACAGCTCGGTTGATAGACAAACAATCGAAAAAACGATAGAACAACGTCTGCAGAAGGATTTCCCCGACTTCTGGAAAAACAAAATTATGGGCCTGTACGACCTCGCCTTTTCTTACTCCCGAGTTGGCAGTCTGCGAACGGGCAGGAAACTGTTGAGGCTTGTCGACCAGCGAGAGCAGTTACTTTTTAGTCGATAAGACTTTCCCCTGAAAACTCTCTCAAAAGGAACTGATCGATGGAATGGAATGTCATTACATTGATGGAGGGTCATCTGCTCGGCGCCAGCTCGATTCTGGTAACGCATTCTTCGCAAGCAATCGTCATCGATACGGGGATGGCGAACCAGCGGAATTCGCTACTCAATGCTCTAAAGCAAAATGGTCTGGACGCCGGAGATGTCAGCCTTGTTCTGAATACGCACATGCACGTGGACCACTCCAACAACAATTGCGTGTTTCATAATGCCCGTATCATTACGTCGCGACGAAATTTCGAATGGACGCTGGCGCTCCAGGATCGACTCGACACAATGAACGAACATAATCTGGATGAAATAATGGAATTTTATCCGGATATTCATTCCATAGACTTCACGCCTAAAATTGCGACCAAGTTCATCAAGATGGAGCGCACGCTCTGGAAAACTGAAAATATCGGAGCGGTCGATCGTTACGACTGGCTGGAAACTTCAAAATTACCGGAAGGTATAACGGCGGTTCCGACTCCCGGACACGTACCCGATCATGTATCGTTTGTGATAGATGGAACGGATCATCAGGTATTGATTGCCGGTGACGCATTGATCGTTCGCGGAGGAGATGAAAGCAAGGTCCTGACGTTTCCACCTCAACAACGAGATCTGTTCGAATCCAATCGAGATTGGGTATCTACCTTTGCCGGTGAAATAATCCCAGGACACGATGCAAGGTTTTTGAATTTACCCATTGAAGACCAAATGCCTCTGTCAGCACTCTCATAGCCGCTAAATGTCAGCACCGGCGGCGGTAGCCGCTGGATTGAGTTCCTTTGGCTCCAAAACTGGTGGTTACAAATATGTATATCCCATGATTACCCCCGGTACTGACAGGATGGCACCACACTTGCACATTCGGCTCTGTAACACTTTCTGCAAGAGGAGTTGCTATGCCGACAGATTCCTTGAAGACAACAACCACCGGTGAGCTAAAAGCTGCTATTGACCAACTAGCTTCTTTGCCATCGACACCGATGCCTTTTGTCAGTGTTTATTTAAACGCGCAATCGGATCAGCACGGCAAAGATCAATGGGAGCCGTTCGTACGAAAACGGTCTAAAGAGCTGCTTGAAACGTTTACACCTCACACCCCGGAATACGAGAGCCTTGAAAAAGACATAGAAAAGATTCAAGCGTATTTACAAACTGAAGTCGATCCTTCATCGAATAGCATAATTATATTCGCGTGCTCCGCTGAGAACGATTTCTTTCTGCCCCTGCAATTAGAGGCGCCAATCGAAGAGAATCAGTTTGTCACAGATTCCGTCCCACATATATATCCGTTGATCAGGCTGGATGACTCGTTCTCGTCGTATGCTGTGCTGCTCGGGAACACGAATACTGCTCGACTTTTCACCGTTGGTGTCGGCGGGGTTGAAAAGGAAGACGAGGTTGAAAGCGACAAGATGAAGCGCCACAAAAAAGGCGGCTGGTCGCAGATGCGGTTCCAACGGCATGTCGATAACTTTCGAATGCAGCACATCAAAGAGTCTGTTGAAGCTCTGGAAAAAATGGTCAGCGCCGACGGCATCAAGCACATAATACTGGCTGGCGACGAAGTCGTAATTCCGCAGATAAAAGAACAATTGCCAAAACATCTGGCCGAAATGGTTGTCGATGTCGTATCTTTGGATATAAGGTCATCGGAAAACGAGATCCTTGAGAAAACCCTGGAGTCATTCCGCAACAAGCACGATGAAGAATCAAACGAAACAGCTCAAAGATTGATCGATGAATTTCGTTCTCAGGGTCTTGGCGTTGTCGGAATAAAAGAGACCGTTGCGGCGCTTAACACCGGCAAAGTTGATCAACTGGTGATATGTTCCGACTACGAGCTTCCTGAACTTGGCTGGGAATGCCAATCCTGCAGAGTCATCGAAGGCGGACAGCGTCCGGCGAAGTGTACCTATTGCAATTCAGACGATACTATCGATACCAACCTGAGAGAGCAGATACTTGCAAAGGCCAGAGGACTGGATGCGAACATCGTGCTTGTCGAAGGGAATGAACAGCTTTGGAATGTCGGTGGAATCGGCGCTCTATTGAGATTCAAAGCGTAACTGCTTATCTCATTGCATTGCCCGAAGAAGATAAGTTGGAGCGTGCATAATCGTGTCGGCATAGGAAGCGCCATCAATCGATGCCTCAAGAAATACCGCGGAGACGGGACGGCGCTTCAATAAGTGAAAGCTAAACGGTAACGTTCGATAAAACATTTTTGCAAGTTTTGACGAAAGCGAAAGCTCCGGTATCAGTTTTTCGGACAGCTTTTTGTTGTACTCGGTAACGCCTGTTGTTGATCCAGTGAGATGTTCAATGATGGTTTCGGCGGCCAATTGCCCGCTGAGGATCGCGTAATAAATTCCTTCCCCGGTCAGCGCATCGGCAAATCCGGCGGCATCTCCTGCCAGTAACACAGGAAAATCCGGCTGCACGTATGTTTCACCGTCCAGCGGGATCATGTGCCCTTTAATTTCAATCTCGGCGGTAATCGGGATGTTTTTGTCTTTGATGTATTGAATAAGGGCTTCCCTGCCGTTGGAAATCTTCCCATTCAAAGTATAGAGGCCGACGCATAGATGATCTCCTTTTGGAAATACCCATCCGTAGCCGTTTTCGACGCTCCCGAAATCAAAAGTCATTTTTGATTCAGACAGGAATCGAGATGGTTCGGCGTCAATATTTGCTTCGATTGCAAAGGCGCTCTTTGAACGTTTATGAATCTTTAACTTAGAATTGATTGCGCCACTGGCACCGTCGGCGGCAACCACATATTTGGCTCTCAGCCACTCGCGTCCGGCTTTTAGACTGACGGTTTTAACACCGGAATCGTCATCGATTTTTATGTCGCTGGCGGAAACACCGTCTCTGAAGTCAGCACCGCAACGGATAGCCTCTCGCACCACCAGCGCGTCCAGCTCTGTGCGAACAACCATAAATGTGAATACTTCATTAGCTGTAGCAGTTCGTTCGTTTGAAATTTTGTAACTGAGCGAAATCTCTCTGGCGTGAAATCTAACCAGTTCGGAAATATCCAGATTCAGGATGTTCCAGCTTTTGCGCGTTATGCCGCCCGCGCACGGTTTGTATCGCGGAAACCGATAGCGTTCGAGGATTAGAACTTTAAGACCGGAGCGCGAAAGTTCAATGGCGGCCGCTCCTCCGGCCGCCCCTGCTCCCACCACAATAACGTCGTAGATCATACAAACCAGGGACTCAGAGGCCGGTGGTCAGTAGTCGGTGGAGAACGTTTTTCCACAAACACCGGCCACTTACCATCCACCATTTTTCATTCTTCAGATTCGCGCAGTTTTTCCAGGACCGAAAAGTCCTCGAGAGTAGTCACATCACCTACAGTTTGACTGCCGGATGCAATATCGCGCAGCAGACGCCGCATAATCTTTCCGCTTCGTGTCTTCGGAAGAACCTCTGTAAACCGGATGTCATCAGGTTTAGCCAGTGCGCCAATTTCCGCGGCGACATGCTGTCTTAATTCTTCTTTCAAGGTGTCGGTCGGTTCCTGCCCTTGCTCTAATGTCACAAACGCGGCAATCGCGGTTCCCTTAAGATCGTCCGGTCGACCGACCACTGCTGCTTCGGCAACTTTCGGATGCGAGACCAAAGCGCTCTCAACTTCCATGGTTCCCAGTCTGTGACCAGCGACGTTAATTACGTCGTCGACCCGGCCCATTATCCAGAAATAACCGTCTTCATCTTTGCGCGCCCCATCGCCCGCAAAATAACACCAGCCGCCCTCGACATCCGGCAATTTGATCTCTGACCAATATTGCTTTACGTATCTTTCGTCATCACCGTAGATGGTTCGCAGCATCGACGGCCAGGGTTTCTTTATTACCAGATAGCCACCTTTGCCAGGCGGCACCGACTCGCCATCCTTTGTGACGACGTCTGGGACAATTCCGAAAAACGGTCGAGTGGCGCTGCCGGGTTTTGTAGGCGTCGCTCCAGGCAGCGGAGTAATCAATATCGACCCGTTTTCGGTCTGCCACCAGGTATCGACTATCGGACAACGACCTTTGCCGATGATCCTGTTGTACCACATCCACGCTTCGGGATTTATCGGCTCGCCCACAGTGCCCAGCAATCGCAATGAGTCAAGCTTATGTTTCAGCGGCCACTCTTCACCCCACTTTATAAAGGCCCTGATTGCAGTGGGCGCGGTATACAGAATATTGACTTGATATTTATCGATGATTTCCCAGAACCTGTCCGGTTGCGGCCAATTTGGAGCGCCTTCATACATAACAGTTGTAGCTCCGTTTGCCAGCGGTCCGTAGGCTATATAGCTATGCCCAGTAACCCATCCGATATCGGCCGTGCACCAATATGTGTCGCCATCTTTCAGATCAAAGATCAATTTTGTAGACAGATAAACCTGTGTCAGGTAGCCGCCTGTGGTGTGAACCACCCCCTTTGGCTTTCCGGTCGTGCCGCTGGTATAGAGGATGAAGAGCGGATGTTCTGAATCAAGAGGCTCAGCTTCACAATTGTCGTCCACGATCTTCATCAACTCGTGAAGCCAATGATCGCGGCCGGGTTCCATATGAACTTCGCTGCCCGTGCGTTTGACTACTACCACATGGGTAATGCTGGGAGACTCCGCTACGGCTTTATCGACTGCGGCCTTTAATTTTATCTCGCTGCCACGGCGGTAAGAACCGTCCATCGTGATTACAGCTTTGCATTGAGCATCGTTTATTCGATCCCGCAGCGACTCCGCCGAAAAACCGCCAAACACAACGCTGTGCGTCGCGCCTATACGCGCGCACGCCAGCATCGCCATTGGCAGCTCTGGCACCATGCCCATATATATGGCTACACGATCGCCTTTTTGCACGCCCAGGTGTTTCAGGACATTGGCGAATTTGCACACCTCGTGATGCATCTGCTGATATGTCAAGGTTCGCGTCTCGCCGGGCTCGCCTTCCCAGATCATCGCGGCTTTGTTCCTGCGCCACGTGGAAAGATGACGATCAAGACAGTTGTACGAAATATTTATTTGACCGCCTACAAACCATTTCGCAAACGGGGGGTTCCATTCCAGGATCTTGTCCCACGGCTTGAACCACGTCAGCTCTTTTGCTATTTCTGCCCAGAACTCTTCCGGAGTTTCCACCGATCGTTTGTACAGAGCTTCGTAATCTTCAAAACTCTTTACGTGAGCCTTTGCGGCAAATTCCTTCGGTGGATCGAATAGGCGGTGTTCTCTCAGAACTGAATCAATATCAGTATTCGACATCTGTTTTTCTCCTTGGAATCCGCCAACGATTCTAAATCGATTTATATGATTTCGCGCAGCGTCCACGCTGCGTCAAGGTGAATCTTTTTATCCTGTGACGGAAGCAATCCCGAACTTCCGCCATGAATATCGTCCACCCACCTTAAATACTCGCCGATTGCGTTCTTGCGTACTACTTTACAATTGACATCGTCGCGCTTGGTGGCGGCTTCGATGTAATAAACAAAACCATCAGTGCCCAGGTAGACAACCGATTCCCATATTCCTTGGCGCAACTCTTTGCCGTCTCTGGCCAGTAATTTCCCATCAGTGGCCGTTTTTATGACCTTATCCACCGACGCAGTCCTCCGTGTCGTATGGCATTTCTTACGACTGAATGCCTGACTTGCGCGTCCCCATGACTAACTCTTATAACTCAACTCTTCCAAGAATAAAAGCGGGGTAAAGTTTCTGCGACGATTGTGGGAATAAGCGTTGATGGCCTGAATCAGTCCGTTGCGGCGGACTCGACATTTGGACGACTTTTCAGATCAGCGCTCGTCCTCGTATTAGTCAGGCTGCGCAGCAACAGCTTCACTGCTGAATATTGCTCCAGCGAAACTCGAGTCACGACATTGGATTTGACGAAATCTTTGGCCTTCCGCGTAATTTTATCTGATGTATGCGAGATCGTGGCGAACAGGCTGAGCGTTTTATCATTATAGGCCATAACGGCTTTATTTTCGCGGACAGCGTTGGCAAAACGCATCTTGTACTCGCCTGCACCGCGGCCGAAATCGAACTCGGTTATCCCGCGCTCGATCATTTCCGCCATTATTAATTTGACCACCAACTTGCCTGGTGAATTTTTTGCTTCTTCAGCGTCGTGCGTCAACAAATAACCGGTAAATTTGCCGGCATAGTAAAACCCGTATTGCGCCGCAATTGGCCGACCATTGAAAAGCGCAACGGAAAACACGGGTATTTCATCCGCTAATAAACGCTGTGTCACTGACCGAACGAACTCTCGCTGAGCGCGATCTGAATACTTGCTAGGTCGCGGAGCGGTCGCAAATCTGGCGATGTGCTGTTCAAACATTGCCGGCAGGTAAGCATCCACTTCGTCCATTGAACCACAGATTTTGAACTGGAAATCGCCGCTCTTGCGATAATAGTTGTAATAACGCTGCTCGGTCTTCTTCTTGGTAATTTTTAGATCGGCTTGTTTGTCGCCTGAGCAAATGTAGGCCGGACACCCGCCGAAAGGAACAATCCAGGTCGTCAGACCCTTAAGCTGAAAGTATTCCTGAATTATCGCCGCCGTCGTTGAGCTTTCAGGAATATGCAGAAGGTTCAGCATGTCCCATTCACCTCGACACTTCATCAACGCGTCAAGCAGAGCTTCTAATATCTGCTTTTTATTCCGACCGGCTATGAAGTCCAGATAATTGACGTTTCCCGAACCGATGAACTCAACCACCCTGCATCTTCGGCCGTGCTTGCGCTGAACGGATCGCATCAGCGGAGCGATACCGACCAGCCGATTGCCCACCCTCGCGGAAAACACGAAAAGATCTTTCCCGTCCGACAGGTGTCGCCACCAGGTTTCGTTCCAGGCAAAGAGTTGATGGACGGTGTTTGTCTCACTCTTCGCGACCAGTTCGTCCCATTCTGTAGCGACAGATTGAAGCTCGGAGAAATGAGAAAACCGCCTGACAGCAAAAGTGTTGTTTGCCTGCTCAAACTCCGGCGAACCGGGCACCGGAAGATTCCCGATCTCGAGTTCTGTCTGCTGCCTGAATTCGCTCATGACGTCTGGGTCGTCTCTCGTCTGATGCTCAGTTTCTAATTTCGAACAGCCGTCTCGCACTGATCGCCCCCGCTAACCGCTGGGCGAAAAGGTCATTGCACACCAATGCTTTCTTCAGAGTTTCGATTTATTTATCGGCGGCCGAAATAACGCTCAATAGTTTTAGTACCGTAATTTGCCGGCAATTCGGTATTGTTAAAGCAGCAATCGAGACCCACCGATTAATAGAATAGATATCAGAATTGAAATTGGTGCATCAGCAAAGCAATGAGTACAACCGTAAACCCCGTCGTTGCCGCTATTAAGACTTATTCCGCGCCGCTGGGAGCAAGGCTTGCCGCAGCCAAGGGCTTGTTGCCGCTAACAACCGAAGAGACCCTGGATGCTTTAATAGCACTGCGACGAGACCCGGACGCCAGCGTTGCGAAAACGGCGGAAGAAACTCTGGGTGGCTATAAACCGGAACAGATGCTGCCGCTGGCTACGTCACTGGAAACGGCTCCGGAAATACTCGGTTACCTTGCAACGTGGCGAAACTCTGATCAATCGCTATGGGAAGCTGTCATCACAAACAGGTCGACTCCCGACGAGGCGATTGGAGATCTCGCTTCGAAACTGACGGACGGTGCTTTGCTGGAAGCGATCACGATCAACCAGCAGCGGTTAATACGCGCGCCAAAGATCATCGAGGCGATCCTTGCAAATCCAGCACGAACAGCGGAGGCAGAGCGACTCGCCAGGCAGGTTCAGCACGAATTTTTCCAGAAGGAATACGGCGCTAAACTGGTAGAGGCCGAATTAGAGGCCCAGCAACAAAAATCCGAAGCGGCCCGCGCCAACGCCGCCAGGACTGATATTCCCCTGGACGAAATCGTAAACCTCGAAATCGATGACTACATCGTTAAAGATTTCGAACAGGAATTCGGTGTCGTCGCGGAAGACGCTATTCTGGATTTCGTCGCCGAATCTCATCGCATCTTTGACGACGCTGTCGCCGATGGCGAAAATTTCGCTCCGGAACGCATATCTCTTGTCCAGCGCATAATGCTGATGAATCCGCGAGAGCGTGTAAAGATGGCATTGCGCGGCGACCGGGAATCCCGATGTATTCTCGCTCGCGATTCAAATCGTTCGGTCTGTCTCGCAGTGTTGAAGAATCCTCGAATCACGGACGGCGAAGTCGAAATGATTGCATTCATGAAGAATGCCCACGAGCAGGTATTGCGTAACATAGCGGGTAATCGAAACTGGTGTAAGTCCTATCCGATAATTCACAATCTGGTTCGCAATCCGCGAACACCGATATCGATAACTCTTGGTTTTCTGCCTCGTCTCCAGACAAAAGATGCCAAGGCGTTATCACAAAACAAAAACGTTCCCGATGTAGTTAGAAAAACTGCCCAACGAATATTTGCCACGCGCATGCAGGCGCCGGGACACTGAAAGTTAATAAAAAATTGGTGAATTGAGCAAACGCCGATTGAACACCTGCGGCCGCGGACAGGTCGAAATGTTCAACAGTGAGGCGTCGCGTAGCGATGCAATGACTTTAGCCGCTAACGCGGCAAAGACCCTGCGGCGTCTCAGTAGTTATTTGATGCTGTGACTTCGGCGATTCAAATGTTCAAACTTCAAAACGTTGACTACGTGCCTTCGACGCTAGATCTTCCATTCCGCATCCATGAACTGGATGTTTATCCGACGGATATGATCTGCGTTCACATAAGAGTTCTTAACTACCGCTCTTGTTTCGAATGTTTCGCGGATGGCTTTAACGTGAACAATATCGCCGCAGTTCACTTCAAGCGATGTCATTAGTCGCGCCCCGCCTTTGCTTATGTTCTCAGTGATCGTCATCTCGCTCTTGATCACGTTTCCGAAATCGTCCAGCAAAGCCAGGCTGAGTTCCAGCGGTATCTCCAACCTTGAATCGCCGCGACGGTTTTTCTTTGTCGGTTTAGCGCTCAGCGCGGCTGCCGCTTTTTTCATTTCGTATTCTTTGCGGCGTCGGGCAGCTTCTTTATCAGAAAGGAAATTCAAGTTGGTTAAAAACAGTTCGCCCTCTGGTTGGACAATCGTCACCTCGGCGGGAGTGATATACACGGCGTCGGTAAAACTGTGTTTGCGCCAGCTTGGCGGCAACGGTACCGCCGCGCGCACGACCATTCCTTCTTGCAGTCGTCGGCGCAAAGGAACAATAACTTTGTTAGCAGAAACGTACGTCGTTCTGGCTATTTCCTGAAGAACTTCCCCGGTCTCATCCTCGAAGAGCACCCTCACTGGCAAGTACAGCGATTGAGTAGTATTGCCTATCTTCTCCTCGGCTGGGACTGAAGGGGGGTTCGATCTCAGCTTTGGGTCCATTATCAAACTCCTTTTCTTAAGATATCGGCTGACAAAGCCAGTAACTGTATGGTAAATCTCTCGGTCTAATGCGGTTGTTTATTGCAAGTCAAAGGATATAAGCCTATGGATTGGTTAAGCTGGGTGATTTTTGGACTATTAGCGGGCGCCGTAGCAAAAATGCTGATGCCGGGACGTGATCCGGGAGGTTGTATTCTGACCATCCTATTGGGTATTGCCGGTTCCGTGGTCGGAGGTCTGATCGGCGCTCAATTTCATTGGGGCAGAGTGCGCGGCTTCGATATCAGGAGTTTCGGTCTGGCAGTTCTTGGATCGTTGGCTCTTCTCATCGTCTACCGCATTATTGCTGGTCGATCTGAATAGCTCCGACAACTTAGCGTTCGATAACTCTTCTGATCTTTTCCCTGCAAGTCCTGTCTAATCCGGCGTCTATAAATCAGTCAGACTTTGAAGTTCACCGCGCTTAAATTTGATGCGCCAGGAATTGTCTGATATGCGCGTGTTAAAAGGGGCAAATAAGATGAAATCAAACATAATGAAAATAGTCATCACATTCATCGCAATACTCGGATTGCTGTTGCCGACCGGTGCGCTCGGTCAACAGAGAGCTCAATCCATTGAAAGCACCATAGCCGATCAACGCAGCATCGCGATAACCATTTACAACTCGAATCTTGGACTTGTTCGCGATACTCGCCAGGTCAACTTCCCTACCGGAGATTTCCGGGTCAGGTTTATGGATGTGGCAGCGCAGATAAATCCTGCTACCGTTCACATCGAATCACTGACCAACCCCGGAAACCTCTCCGTGCTGGAACAGAACTACGAATATGACCTGCTGAATCCACAGAAACTTTTGGATAAGTATGTCGGGAAAACGGTGACGCTGGTATTGAAGCGTTTGGAAAACGGAACCGAAAAGCTCGAGCCCAAACAGGCTACTCTTTTGGCTAACAACGACGGTCAACAGGTCTGGCAGATCGAAGGGCAAATCGTAATCAATCCAACGAACATTGCGTCGATCAATTTCCCGAATTTACCCGAGACGCTGATAGCTCATCCGACGCTCACATGGGACCTGCTAAACAAGACTTCCGGTCCGCAAACAATTGAAGCGTCATATCTGACCGGCGGAATCAATTGGAATGCTGATTATGTGGTGGTCCTGAATAAAGACGAAAAGCTGGCTGATCTAAACGGATGGGTCACGATCAATAACAACAGCGGAGGCGAATATCGCGACGCTCAGTTGCAATTGGTTGCCGGGACCGTTAATCGGGTACAACCACCGCAATATCCTTCCGGCGTAGCTGGAGGTCGTGCAATGAAAGAAGAAACGCGGCAATTCCAGGAAGAAGGTTTGCTGGAATATCACCTGTATACTCTTGATCGCAAAACAACTATCAGGAACAACGAAACAAAGCAGATCAGCCTGTTATCCGGAAGCGGGATTGGAGTCACGAAGGAATATACTCTGCTCGGTCAACGTTATTTCTATCAGGGTTACAACTCACCCGGTCAGCCAGTGAAACAGCCTGTAGGCGTCTATGTAAGCTTCGAGAATTCAGAGAAAAACAAACTCGGAATGCCATTGCCGGAAGGCACAATCCGCGTTTACAAAGCCGATTCAAAAGGTGGACAGCAATTCGTAGGTGAGGATCACATTGATCACACACCAAAGGATGAAACAGTTCGCGTCAAACTGGGCGAGGCATTTGATATTGTCGCCGAACGTATTCAAAAGGACTACAAAGTTCTTGCGTCGAATCTTCATGAATACGAGTACGAGATAACGATTCGTAATCACAAGAACGAACCAATCACAGTAGTGGTGAATGAACCGATTGGCGGAGATTGGGAGATGGTGCAATCGACGATACCGGCGACGAAGACTTCGGCGTTCTCCGCGCGGTTTGAAGTACCGGTTACGGCGAACGGGCAGACAAAACTCGATTATCGAGTAAGGGTAAAGTACTAACACGAAAAATGGTTACTGTCCGTACCGTCGGCAGTAGCCGATGGGTGCTTGCCGGTTATCGCGAACTTGATAGCCATCTGGGCATTTATCCAACGGTTACCCCCGACGGCACGGACACCGACTAATCGCCTGGGCTGCTACGCAAATACAAGGAGGATCCAATGTTCGGAGAAAAACCTTCACTAAACAACATCAAGATCGCAGCACCCTGCACTGCCGATTGGGACGGAATGATCGGCAATGACAGAATCCGTTTCTGCGGCCAATGCAGCCTGAACGTTTATAACATCTCTGCTATGTCAAAGAGAGATGCCGAGAATCTGATCGCGAAGACCGAAGGTCGCCTCTGTGTAAGGTACTACCAGCGAAAAGACGGAACGATCCTGACGGATAATTGTCCGATTGGTTTAAGAGCAATCAGAGCGCGCATCAAACGGACGGCTAAAGCGTTTCTGTCGGCCGTTCTAAGCTTTTTCGCAGGCATAGGTTTGTACAGTTATTCCCTGAACTCCCGAGCGAGCCTACAGGGAAGCATGGTCAGAGAACAGCGGTCAGACTGGCAGATGCGGCCCACCACGGGAGTTATGGTGGTTGCACCAGCGATAATGGGTGACACGCAGGTTGAACAAGTTCCTAATCCAGCACCGAAGCGGCGTCAAAAACGATAAGGAGATGAATTCACAAACCTAATCTCCGTCGCTCAACAGTTTGTTGCGGTTTTCGGTTAAGGCAGGATTGATCATATCATCCAGGTTGAGACGGATGATTCCGCCAGCATCGGAATAAACATTCTTCAATTGAGCTCGACGTCTCAGGAACAGTAATCGTCCAAAGAACACGCCACCGCCCACCGCAATCAGCACAGCAAGACCGATCAAAACGAAGATAGCGATAATCAATCGCAACGCGTCGCGGCGATAACTGCTCAGATCATATGGCGATGTCGGCGGTTTCGTGATCCATTTAACGGTGTAGGTATATTTGACTCTGTCGACAAGCGATTCAGCTATGGCCCTGTCACCAAATCCTATGGCCTCGACAGCGTAATTGCCTTCGCGCTTGAGGAAAATTCGGCCGCGTTGATCAGGCGGCAAAGAATCAAGGTATTTATGCATTCGATCCATGCCCTGAGTCGCAAACTGCGGCGTCTGGAACTCAACGATTATTAACTGGCCTTTGCTGCCGTTGATGTCGTAATCGCCGACGGCGACTTCGGTTCCGCCCTCGAAATTAATTTTCGATGCGTCGCCATACTGAGTGAAGCGACCGACGCCCAGCGGTCCGACCAGGTATTTCTCACTACCGTTGACCAGGTTCCATTCAGGCAAATGGCGCATTATGCCAGGATCGTCGCTTTGGACCGCGCCAATGTGGTTAGATATATCGCCAATCATCTGCATTCTGTTCGATTTGACTTCTTCGCTGATGGTCGGCGCATTATCAGTAATTAAAACGAAATATCTACCCTGCCAGAAGAGAAAACCTTTGTCAGTCATCTCTCCTCTTTCATCGCTCGGATGACGGTCCGGCGTGATGTGGCTATTACTGAGCATTGCCCGGTAAAGTCCATAAGCGTGAGTCGCCTGATCCATCTGAAGAACAGAGACAGAAGCCGAAATCTTGCCCGATCTGTAGCTTCGCGTTGCCGCAGTTGAGACGCCGTATTCGCGGACTAAGTCTGAGTCGGATCCAAAGAGGCTATTCAGCTTTGCGGCATCGATGTTTTCCGCGCGACTACTTGCCGTCAGGCTTCCGATCTGGTCCGGTATAAAGTCCATCGCTGTTCGTTTGCTTGGCGTTACCTTAACAATATTCTGGGCAAACGCTGTCGACGACCAGCATAAGAAAAGCAGGATTAAGGTTATCGCTAAATATCTAAATTGAATCGGTTTTTGCAGCACTATCGAATTCCCGAATACTTACATTTTTCAATTAGACCCCGACAAGATTCGATTAGTTCCTGGGTCTGATCTGCGCCAGAATCGCATCGGCATATTTCGCTGGCCGCGGCACGTTCCTGATCAATATCTTACCAGCCTCTGCGGCGCTGTCGATTTCTATCGATCCAATACCCAGCAACCGCTCGCCCACAGTGGCGCTTGTCGTAACGTCTTGTACGCTGGACAGCGGAATATGGCGCACAGTTCTGCCCAACAGTCCGCGACGAATCTCGATCATTGTGTCGGTCAAGCGGTAAACCTCGGTTTCTCGTCTTAGATGGTACCATCCCGGTATCGCAAGCAGAATCGCCGCAGCTATCAGCACTATCCAGAAAGGTCTGTCAAGGATCCCGACCAGGGCAGCGCACCCGACGGAAATCAACGCCACTACAAAATAACCGGCAATGATAAACCGCAGAGTTGGACGCAATTCAAATATCGGACCGTCACCTCTTGATTGAGGTTGGTTCGCGGCCGCGGCCGGCGCTTTTGCAGGCTGTGCCGTTCCACAAACATTGCAAAACCGGCTTCCCGCCGGAAGGGTACTGCCACAACTGACACAATACATGGCTTGCACTCTCTACAATTATAACCAATCTTAATTATAGCTTACGTGAAATGTCATAAATATTGTAGAGGCAAGGCTTTTTCCCCCACAACATTGTCTCCACGACTTCGTGGCAGTCTGTGGCACAAAAATGGAGTTTGGCCAACTGGTGTCACAGCAGTCACACTTCGGCTAAGTTCTTTCTCTGCGGGTGATTAAACCTGTGACACCTGGCGTGACACAGAATCAAATTACCAAGCCTGGCCAACCGGCGTCACAGCTCAGGTTGCGGCAGCTGAGCGGAAAACTTGGCAATTATCCGCAACTTCGGGTAAATAGTTCACGATGACTATGAACGTTGATTTATTGATATTTGACCTGGACGGCACGCTGATCGATTCCAAGAACGATATCGCCGTCGCCACAAACTTGATGCTAAAAGATCTGGGCTTTAATGAAGTTCCTTTGCAAACCGTCGTCAGTTTCATCGGTGAAGGCGTCAGGCGGCTGGTTGAACGAGCGGTCCGATACAGCTCAGGCAAAACAGACCTTAACGAGCCTGAGGTGGAAAGTGCTATGGTGACATTCCGCAGGCATTACGCTGAGCATCTGGTCGATTCAACGGTCCTTTATCCCCATGTAGCAGAAACTCTTGAAGTCCTTAAGCCAAAAAAGAAAGCCATTTTGACCAATAAACCTTTTGAATTCAGTGACCGAATCTTGCGAATGTTGAGCATAAGAAAGCAATTCCTCGTGGTCCTTGGCGGCGATAGTCTGCCTGTCCGCAAACCCGCGCCGGAGCCGATCTGGCATCTTCTCAATCATTTTCAAGTGGCCGCGGACCGTGCGGTTATGATCGGAGACAGCAGAACCGACATTGATTGCGGACGCGCGGCCGGAATCGCTACTTGTGGGGTGTCATATGGTTTCAGGCCAAGAACCGAGCTGGAAGAATCCGGAGCGGAAATCATTATTGACGATTTTTCAGAAGTTGCCGTTAAATTCAAATAATTCAAAATCTTAATCGGTTTGTCAGATCGTGTGACCCCGTATGGACAATCGGCGTAATGAAATAAACAAAAGTGCTATTTTTCATTAAACGACCAAAACAATCGAGACCGATAAGGACAATTAGGGGCGTAGTCTCATAAGTTTATGAGACAGGATAAGCTATTGACCCGAACGTGATTCGGTGTATGATTTGAGTGGAATCGCCTCTACATATTATAATTGTGAGTCTTTCGGGACTCGACACTATTCGTATACCGTCGGCCGAGTGTGGCAGTCGATGGTTAGCTCAGCTTACAGACGTTAAGCACATAGCTGATGCGCTGTAATACATATACATCACGGGATCGCAGACAACATGTCAAGTCAAGCAACAGGTAGAGTTATAAGCGGAATCGGGCCTATCGATAAGGTATTGGGTGGTTTAGAGCAAGGACGATGTCACCTTCTCGTCGGTCGGCCTGGCAGCGGCAAGACGACGTTTGGCGCTCAATTCCTGATAACGAGTCTCAATAAAAACGAACGCGTCATAATGGTGACGCGCCTGTCGGCTCAGGAGGTAGTAGATCGATTTGCCAAGCTTGGATATGACTATTTTGCGTACGGCGAATCCAATGATCGTTTGATCATCTTCGAACAGGGCGACGAAATAGTCGAGCATATTCGAAACCTTGAAGATTTCAGTGCGGTCGCAACAGAACTGGAAGAGACGATCAAAGAACATAAACCAGCTCGCGTTGTTTTCGACCCGACCAGTTACCTGATTGAAGCCGAAACACCGGCGGCGCGTGCAGCTCGCGCGAAAGCACTGGTCGAGTTACTGAATAGAGTTCAAACAACTTCGTTGTTAATTATTGATGAAGTCGAAAATGACGCAGTAGCAGCTCCTTTGACCGAGCTCTGTTCTAATGTCTTTTACTTAAACGCTAAACCGGGAGAGAAAGGCAGCAGCATTCTTGGTTTTGCGAAGGTCGGAAATCCTGCCGGCAGCGGGCACGAGATGCCCGTTCTAGTTAGTGGAACTACCGGCATTACGGCCGCACAGGTTACATCTCCGTTAAAACCCATGCCGGCTACCCAGCGGTTGGAAACGCCTCCTCCTGTTTCGTTCGATGTTCCGACGGCCTATGCGCCACCGCCGTTCGTTCCTCCCGCTGAACCTGCGACCGTGCAACCTGCTGCACAGCAATCTGCGCCAGCGGCTCAGACGGCTCCTTTAAAGCCACAGCCATCGACGGCGTTCAACGCTGAACCAGCGCACGCTGAAAAGTTTCACGTATTGGTCATCGATGACGACCCCGCTACCTGCAATTTGATTTCGCGCGCTTTGCGCCAGGATTGTGAGGTTACGGCTGTGAACGATGGCGCCAGCGGGCTCAAGAAGCTCGCTTCAGGCAATACATACGATTTGATTATTCTGGATGTTAACTTGCCGGTCGTTGATGGTTTCCATATTTGTCAGCACATTCGCAAGACACAATGGCAGGTTCCGATTATCATTGTTACAGGAACACACCTGAGAGCTGAAGACCGACTGCACAGCGCATCTGCCGGCGGTGATCTCTATCTCACAAAGCCATTCAGCGTACACGAATTGAGATTGCGCGTTCGACAGATGATCGGGCGGTACCGAAATGTCTCTGAGTGGGTCGGCGCCGGCGCAGGGATGGGTCTGGAATCCGCAATCAGCGAAAGCGTTTCACCAGAACCAGAAGAGCAGTTTGTCGCTTATGATGTATTTGTGCAGCGATTGTCACGTCACACAGAGCGCGCTCGCGCGGTCGGTCTGCCATTCTCAATCGTTGGCTGCACCTTAGCCACAAATGGCAATGGGAGCAACAAGGCTTCCAGAATGGTCGATGCGGTTCGCTACCAAATCAGAGAACGCGACGTAATGACCGTTACGCCTGAGCGCCAAGATCG
>DASRDY010000271.1:0-7396 GCA_035652355.1 Blastocatellia bacterium | reverse complement strand
CCTGCCCAAAACCAGTTCCAGTAGATAAACCAATAAACGACAGCAATACAAACATTTTTACAAAAATGGCTTTCATAACTATCCTCCTGATCTAAGGACACATGACAAAATAACCGCCCGCGACACTGTCGCAAGCGCGCTTTCGAATGCATCAATAGCGAGAAGTCTTAAATCAGGAAAGTACAGTTTCGCAGGTGCGTTCCTGTGCGATTATGGACCGATGCCTGAAATCGTGGATGAGACAATTTAACGACAGTTACTCGTTCGAGATCTACTATCTTTTGCGAAGTTTCGCAGGGCGTGGAGTCCGGCAATTGTTGCTTACAGTTAACGACTGCTCGTTGTCCAGCTAAGGGGCAACAGTTCATCGGCATCGTTGAATTCGATACTCGTTCTTCAGCCGATTCCTCAGCTTTTTGACGTTTTTGATGGCAGCATGAATGAGATTTGGTTTGCGCCGAATTAATCTCCGGACCGCTGGTCTCCACCAGCATCTTTATAGAGCCCGCCAGGCACCCAACCCCACCAAGCCAAAGAGAAAGTACAAGTCCAAAAAGACGAACAGGAATGGATTTGGGTGGGTTCGGCAATCTCATCGGTGGTTATGATACTTTCTTCGCAGATGAACTTCAATCGTGAGATAGCCAGCTAGCGTCTGACAATCAGTTTACCCCGCATCATATTCATGCCGCAGGCGAATGAAAACTTTCCCGCCTTGTCTGGGGTAAACTCCACCACCACAGGAGTGTCGAGAGGCAGTTCTCGGTTAATAGAGAATTCCGGAATGATCACCTCTGTCCCGCAAGATTCATCCGTGTTGCGAATAAAAGTTATACGAGCTGGTACATTGGCCCTGAGTTTAAGATTCTTTGGCTGGAAGCCTTTTTTTGTCACGGTCACGTTAAAGATTTGAACCCGTTCCGTGCGGGTAGCTTGTTGCGAAAAAGTCGCAGTGATTGGTAACGCGGAGAACAGCACGAACGTTGTCAGGATATTTCTGATCATATCGTCTGTAACAACCTTCTTCGGGATAGGAGATCGGTTGTATGACTTAGTTCCCAAGGCGCGGTGGCTTCGCCATCGCACCTTGGGCTGAATTACGAAATGCTATCTGCTGGAAACTTCTCCGATTCGATTCAGAATGTAGATGCCGCCGCTGAATGAACCTGCATAGGCTCTATTGGGATTGAAAGGATCGAACGAGATCGACCACAGCCGCTGACTTGGCAAGCCACCATCGATTCTATGCCAGGTGATTCCACTGTCCAGCGAATGATAAATGCCGCCACCGACTTCTGAGGTGCTGGTGATAATTTCTTTTGGGTTCTGCGGATTGATGCTGATTACGGAATAGTCGCCGAATGGCAATCCTCCCCCGCGACGCGACCAGCTTTCACCGCCGTCAGTAGTTCTGTAAACAGTTCGGCGAGTACCGACGAGGAAGAACTGAGTATTGTTCGGATCAATTGCTACGGATTGAACAGTTTCTTGCAGCGGTCCGCCTTTTGGTCGTATCCAACTCTGTCCATCATCTTTTGAGATATAAAGACCCTGCGACGTGCCGGCGAAGATCATGCCAGGCGCGCTCGCGCTTGTATTAACCGTGTAAACGCGACCCTGGTAATCTGCAATGCCCAGCTTTTCCCAGCCCTGTTTCGTGTCATAGGTGCGGTAAAGGCCTTCCCATGTAGCAGCAAGCAAGCCATCCTTGCCATCATTAGTGGGGGTTATCTCCAGGACATAACTGTTCAAATTGACGTATTCAATTTTCGGCGTGTTGTCTTCCGGCTTTGCCTCAGGTTTCGGAGCCGGCCTTTTCTTACTATGCTGAGCTACCGTTCTTCTGGTCGCCGTGCTGCGCGTCCGTCTGATGACCTTTGGCTTTTCAACTTGTTTCTCTAATCTCGTCCAATTTATGCCCCTGTCATCGGAACGATAGAGCCCATTGTTAGTTCCGGCGTATATCGTGGACGGCTGATTTGCCGGTTGGTAAAGTGAGAAGACATCACGCGGTCCCATGCCTTTGTTTGATTGACTCCACGTTTTCCCGCCATCTTCACTGAGGAAAAATCCTCCGTACAAACCATCATAAATTACGCCGGCGTAAATACGCTGGGCATCACGCGGATCCGCTACCAGGGCTGCGACTTGGCGATTTACAAAACCGTCATTCGAGACAGCAAAGTTCTGGCCTCCATCTTCGCTGACCATGATTCCTGCGTCGTCAGTTCCCAGCAGAACACGATTCGGGTTATCAGGATGAATCGCAATCGAGTTGATGACCAGTTTTGTAGAAGTAATCAGCATCCACGAATCGCCGCCATCGGTCGTTCGCCAAAGTCCCTCAGTCGTTCCGGCATAAATCTCGTTCGGTCTGGCGGGATTCTGGGTAATATCGCGAGTCCTGCGGGCGCTAAACGGAATTCCGGCTACTTTTCTCCATTTTTCGCCGCCAGTCTGCGTTTCGTAAATACCGCTGCATGCGCTGGCGATAACGTGTTCCGGTTTCGCCCGGTCGATCTCTATTGCAAAGACATCGGAATCATCCAGCATTCCGTTCTTGATGTTGACCCAGTCCTGGCCGCCATTGGTCGTTTTCCATGGCAAGTGGAAGGTACCGGCATAGATGGTGTCAGGCGACCTGGGATCGATTGCTATAGATTCGAAGTTCTTCAACTCGGGATGATTTTCCGGAGAGATTCGAGTCCAGTTTCTGCCTGCGTCGATAGTGCGAAATACGCCGTCTATTGCACCGGCAACCAACACACTGTTGTCAGACGGAGCGATCGCCAGCGCCCGAACCGAATGATTTTCGATGCCAGGTAAACTGCGCCAGTGAAGCCCGCTATCATCAGATATGTAAACGCCGCCATGAATACTGTCATTTGTGTGAACGCCTGCGTAGATGATGTTCGGGGATTTTGGATCAACTATTATGTTGTCGACGGAAAGGCTGGCTTTACCCAAACCCGGTCTTAATAAGGTCCAATGCTTTCCCGCATCGATGGAGTTATAAATCTGTCCATCAGCGGTTCCAAGAAAAGCCCGATTGCTGTTACTCGGATCGATAACTACTGAGCGCACATCCCCGCCCGGAGGTCCGGTAATTGTCCAATTCTGTGACTCTTCAGGCGCTACATCGTCGAGCGGAGCCTTGACTTGTGCCAAAGCGCTAATTGTAGATAAAGCTAACAGGAGAATTAAAAGGTAAAGCCTACGTAAAATCATGCACCCTCCGACGCCCTATTGACGTCTTCATCTGATACTGCCGCCGTCATTGCCTGCCTGTAATTGGTTATAGCCCGGTTGAGGAACTTCTTTTCTCGAAAGATTTGCGAAAAAATGAACGGTCGATCCAACAGAAAGAATACCAGTCGATTCGTAAATCTCTTCCTCCAGCACTATATTATTTAGCCCAATTGGACAGTTAGTGCAATGATTCTTTTAGCCCTCAGCGGCGGTTCAAAGAACTTAAAGCCGTTTTCGCGATTCCAAATTACAGCAGCGGCTGCAAATGCTGTACGAGCCCCAGCCATTCACACGTGCTCCGTCGAATCTTCCAGTTGAAACGGTGAAGATGACCTTTTAATAGACGATTGACGGCCCTCATTCGTTGTATTGTTTCGCGCTTCGGTGCCTTTATTATCGACCAGAACACGGGGTGCAGCAGTTGATTTGAGTGTAAATAAATTGAAAAGATCGTTTATCCAGCCGTATTTTCCGAACTCGCGATATCGGTTGTTCCAAATTCAACGGGATCAGAAACAATCAATGATGTAAAATGCAGGCATCGTAATTCCATGGCTCCCGCAATTTGTCGACTGTTCGCCTGTAAGGCTGGAATGAAAGAGTTCGATTCAGACAAAGATTATTACGACATCCTCGGCGTCGAAGAAAATGCCACGCCTGAGGAGATCGAAAAAATGTTTCGTCAGCAGGCGCGAAAGCACCATCCGGACAGCGGCGGAACGGAAGAGGCGATGAAGGCTCTGAACGAGGCTCATACTATTCTGAAAGACGACGCGATTCGCCGCGACTATGACCAGTTCAGGTCGGAACAACGGGGGTATCCGAGATCTGGGACCGATACCACTCGGCCGTTAAGCCATGACGAAAACGAGCGGACTCACACTCCGGCAGGCTATTCCAGCGGCGATTTTCTGGGACGACTGATCTCTGCTCTCACGTTTCTTGGCGCAGGACTAATTTTCTTTTTTGTAGTCGAGATTAACTGGGTATTTTTTCTTTGGCCTTTGCGTTTGCTGGCGTTGTGCATTCTGGCAATCAGCGTTTATCTGACTTATGCAGCGTTCAAGGTGAAACAGCAGCAATTAAAATCCAGCGCAAATCGCAAGCTTGCAGAAGTCGGTTTTTGGCTTCTAGTTTGTTGCGGAGCTTGTTTGATAGTGCTGTCGTTGATCTTTTTGCATTAGAGATGAGAATAACCGGCATTGAGATGGTGTGGCTTGAGGTGGACAGCTTGCAGCGGTCGATAGAGTTCTATCGCGACCACCTGGGACTGGAAGTCGACGACAGCGACGCCGAAAAACAGCCATCGATGGCCTCGGTCGCGGCTGGCAACGTGCGCATCATTCTGGCGGAAGAATTTAAGCCCATGATTACCCGCGGTCGCGGGATGAACCTGTTTTTCAGCGTTACGGATGTCGATGAACTGTATCAAGAAATTAAATCGCGTGGGCTCAAGGTAAACGCGCCCATCGACGAGGGTTGGGGCGGCAGGTTCATAACCGTAAAGGATCCGGACGGCTACAGGTTATTCTTCGTCACCTGGAAGTAGATCCCGATCGCCAACGAAAGATTGCAAGAGTATCCGTAATCAATCGTCCAATTCAATGAATCTTCAGCAATTACAAAAGAGAGCAAATATGATCAAGAATAGATATTCAGTGATCGGTTTATCGGCGCTCCTGCTTTTTTCATTTCTGATTGTTTTCGCCACGGCAAAATCGCGACCAGTCTCTGAAAACTACCAGGAGTCAGAATCGAACACCCAATGGATCGCATCGTCATTAAAGCAGATGCAGACCGTTAAGGTCGGGATGACGCGGGCGGACTTGCTCAAAGTGTTTACAACAGAGGGCGGATTGTCTACGGGTCTGCAGCGGACGTACGTATATAAACAGTGCCGGTACATAAAGGTCGATGTCGAATTCCATGCGGTCGGTCGTCCGGACCGCGATGCGGAAGGTCGTGTCACGCTGGTGGAATCCGAAGCTGATGTGATCACAAAAATATCAAAACCGTATCTGGACTGGAGCGTTGCAGACTGATTTTACGCGCCAGTTATTTTCGCGAAGGCCGGGCATGAGAAATAAGATCGCATTCTGGGTGGTTAGCCTGATTTGTTTGACGTCGGTTAGGCTATCGACACTTGCATCTGATGAGAAACATATCGACGATGGAAATGCTAAAATGGAAGTCAGCGTTGTTGGGACGAGCGAATCTTTGCGCAGCGGCCTGCCTCAGACGTTGACCGTCTCTTTCAAAAATATCTCGGACAATCCCATCACGATTCCGACTTTTACGTACCAGGGTCACACGCAATATGGTTACTTTGGATTTTTCGTCTTGCGGTTCGAAATATTCCGAATAGATGGAAAGCAAAAAACAGAGGTAACGACGGCAGTATTTCCTCCGGCGATAAAATCGTTGCCGGGTCCTTATCCCAGACTACTCAACCCCGGGGAGAGCTGGACAATCGATGTTGATCTTTCGACCTGGTTATTTGCAGGAGGAGAGTATGTGCGAAAGAGCGATTCTGGTTCTGGTGGTCGTTTGATCGCAGGCGAATACGAAATTTCGGCCATCTATGACATTTCTAACTGGTCCAATATTACCGGCCACGACAAACGGTGGGGATTCGTAACGGAAAAATGTCCTTCTCCGCCAACGAGAATCATTATCCAATAGGCGTTTGCAATCTGAAACTTACGTCGTTACCTTACTTGAGCAGCCTGCCTTGCGCGTGATAGTATTGCCGCGCTCTTTAACCTCTGCGTTGACCTTTAAAGGAGAAGGCTTTTATTGATGTCGCCCCAGTCGCCGTACCTGGTTATCAGCCTGATATTTTTGTCTTTTGTAAACCAGATACAACCGGCACGAGTGCTGTTCTTTCTGCAGTCTTCGCAATCGACCACTAAGCAAACCAGCAAACAGGATCAAACTCAAAAGCCGCAAACTACTTCGACGCAGGGCGAGCAGAAACCGTCGACAACCGATATATTAAAACAGTATCCGCATATCCCGACTCCGACTGTAGATGACATTCAAAAAGGCGCCCAAACTCCACCTGACCGAAACAAGACCAATCTCGGCCAAAAATTGTCGGGCGAGATCAACATCTATTATGACCGCCTGGTTAAACAGGGCGATGTAACAACGGTCGAAGGAAACGTTGACGTCACCTTCGGTGTTTATCGCATTCAGGCAGACCGCGTCACTTATGACGATGGCACAAAACAGATAACGGCCGAAGGCAATGTCGTTTTCGATGCGGACGTTTTGGCGCGAGTAACTGCAGACAGGGCTGAGATTAATTCAGTAACCAAGCAGGGCGTCTTCTACAACGCAACAGGATTTACCAATCGTACGCGTGATGGACAATCGCTCTATTTTACCGCAGGCAAAATCGAAAAAACCGGCGAAACGACATACGTGCTTTACGACACGACTGTTACGTCTTGTCTGAACGCGATTCCGACCTGGAGCTTTAAGACAAAGAAAACCACGATAAAGGTTAACGATCGCGCTTACCTGAGCGGCGCGGCATTTCGGTTAAAGGGTGTTCCACTTCTCTATCTTCCTTTCGGGTCGATTCCGATCAGCGAGCGCCAGCGCAAATCGGGCTTTTTGATTCCGACGACCGGCAGCTCAACGCTGAAGGGCAGGACTTTGTCGATACCCTACTATCAGACACTGGGTCGCAGCGCCGACCTCGTGTTACGAGGAGATATATATACCGCGCGAGCGCTTGGGTTAGGCTACGAGTTCAGGCTCAGAACTGACGACCGTTCATCTTTGGCGCTGGGCGGGCTGGTCGTGAAAGATCAACTCTTCGGTTACAACGGTCCGAATCAGGGTGGCAGTTCGTTCTTTGCTTACGGCGGCCAGTACCTGCCACACGGGTTTGTTGCCGTAGCAGATGCGAATATCACCAGCAGTCTGACATTCAGGCAAGTCTTTTCTCAGGACTACGAGGAAATCACTAACCCAGAAGAGCGTTCGACTTTTTACGTAAACAACAATTTTAACGGCTTCAGTTTCAACTTGCTGGGAGAATCACGAACCACGACAATCGAGGTCGGGGATAATCCGAATTTCACACCTGCGATCAATATTCGCAGACTGCCGTCGGTTGAACTTTCAAGCCAGTCCC
>DASRDY010000270.1:0-1331 GCA_035652355.1 Blastocatellia bacterium | reverse complement strand
CGCATTTGCCTGGCAGAACCGTTCCGCCATCTGCCAATTCTCAGTCACATGCAACACGCAACAGCGCCGGCTGTGATTCGATCATGGAAGCGTCAGGGCTTGTCTTGTGTTGCAGCGTTCCTTCGGATTGGAGAAAATCGGGCGTTGATTTCATTCTTATGAATTCGAAGGTTGAGCGATAGAGCCGGACTTAGTCTTTTATTCATAATGTGATGCAATTTATTGAACAGCAAAACGGCAATATCGATAGTATTATATGCGGTGTCACCTTTTCTGGTCAGGACGAACCGACTCAATCGGCATGCAGGGACTGTTGCTCGGCAGGACGACATCCATGCACTCGAGCTGGCGCGGCTATCGCCGCGTTGTCAATATCACCATTACAAACTCGATTATCTTTGATCCTGTTTCTCTTAAACAAGGCAATCAAGATGTGAGTTTCGTCCCGATCCAAATCTTGATTGTTTAGTTAATATCAGTTCTTAAAAAGCTCAAAAGCGTCTATGAATTGATCTTCAAGAGCGCATGATTGCCGGTTCTCCTTCACGCTAAATAGACCATCGATCTGGAGACCCCGATCTGGAGAAACAGGCATTGAAAGTTTGGAGCAAAGCAAAAACTATCGAAAACTGTAGAATAGCTGATCGACTACTTACGCCTGTTGCCGCCAGCCCGAGCGCTATAGAGTCCAATTTTAATAATGAACAACCCAGGCGCACGTGGTACAGCACCGCTCCGGCTGGCTGCGCTAAATTGCAGCTGGTCGATTATGTAGACGATCGTCGGCCACTTTGCGAAAGGCGGAACTCAAACCGAGTCCGCAGGTCAGTAGTGCAAATCGTTTGAACGGGGGGATTTTTATGTTCAAAGGCGGATCTGCCAGGAGACAAGCAGGAGTCCTTACCATTGCACCGCTTTTAGTATCATTGATCACTGCCCAAACCGCCTGGTGCATACCGGGTAAGAACAGCGCCAACTCGGAGACAAAATCGTCGCAGACAAGCCAAAAGTCAGGCAGCCATCGACTGCTCTTCGGACAGATCAAACGACAAGGACCGAACAGCGGGAATAGCGTCTACTCAACAAGCAAGACCAACGCCGGCGATCGGCAATTGCAGGAGAGCAGGAATCTAGGGGCCCGCATATTCCCTGAGATCAAGGTTCCGGTTTATGTCTGGCACAAGCAAGGAGTGACACCACATGCGATACTAGCCGGATTGCACGGCGGATGCATGTTCGGCGGCTCCTACAATGCCCTTGGCTCGGCTCTAGCCGAGAAAGGCTACCTGACCGTCGCGGCCGATATGCACGGTTACGGTCAGTCGTTTCAC
>DASRDY010000269.1:0-16965 GCA_035652355.1 Blastocatellia bacterium | reverse complement strand
CGACTTTGTCATCGAAGTCGATCCGCCTTTGAGGATTGCACGGATTCCATCAAAACCGTTGGCATCGGTCGCGCCTTCTTCGTCGTTAACTGTTTTGCTGGCGACGCTGTAATTGCCTTGCAGGATCAGCGACTGGACCTTTTTGGCGATGGCGATCATCGCGCCGACGATTTCCAGATTTTCGTCGCCAGCGACGTTGTAATTCATTCCCGATTGCTGCACTGCATACTGGAACTTCAATCCGATCGCGCGCGGAGCGACGACTGTCGCGATGTGCGACGATTGAAGCTGAGAGATCGATGAATTCGAAAACTGTCCTGACATATCCCCGAGATCGCTAATGGTCGATGCAGTTCCCGGCGAGGTTCGCTGGTTGTAAGTGTGCAGGATTCCATTGGCCGGAATCTTGCGAATCTCGTCGATAACGGGAAATTCGCGCAGGAACGCTTCATACAAAATCGGATCGAGATCCGTTCGAATCAATGGCGCGCCCGAACTAACGTCCAACGCGCGTTGAATCAATCGGCTGTCGTCGCCGAAAGCTCCCGATCGTGCAGCGAGCGACAGCCCCTGCGCCGCATACGATCCGTTTTCCAGGTCGAGCACCGATTTGCGCTCGTCCGAATTCATATCCAGCAGCGCCCAGATGATCGTTTCAAGATCGGTGTCACTGACTTTATAACGACCTTGTTGCCAGTCCTCGGCATCAGGACCGTGCTTGGCGCGAAGATAGCCACGGGGATTTTCCAGGATGTCGTCCTCGCCCAGAAAATAAAACTGTTTGCTTTTGCGAGCCAGAGCAAGGAACTGTTTTGAAAGCTGGTTGTCTCCAATCTTGCCTTGCTTCGCTTCGAATGGGTCATTAGCGTAACTCTTACTGACAGTCTCAGTCGTTGCATTGTCAGTTGGCATCGACGCGGCGGTCTTGGCGGCTTCGCCGGCTTCGAGTCGGTTGATGAGTGTTTTAGCTTCTTTAAGAAAAATTTCCGGTGTCATGGCGTCAGTCTCCTTATGATGTGGCGCAATCATCTTGATTGCGCAGGTTATGGAACGCGAACATGGTTATTTCAATCATGCTCGTAAGTTGTTCGGGTGGCGCAATCAGGGATGATTGCGCTACGTGTGAGGTGACGCTAACGCCCGGTTCTCAGCAGTGGCTCGCGAGCAAATCGTCGGAGCGCTGCCAGAATTTTCGGGCTTCCAGCTTCCCATTCGGCCAGGGTCTTCTTTGCTTCTTCGAGCTGTCGAGTTAAAGACTCGACCTCGCTATTGAGTTGTGCGATTTTCGATTCTAATTCTCCAGGAACGCGCAGCGCGGGAGCGCAGGCATCGTGCCTGCTTTCCTCGGAGAGATGTGCCTCGGAATTAACAGCGCGATCCGGAACATCTGCAGGCAAGATGCCTGCGCTCCCAGGATTGCTCCCAGGTAGAGCCTTACTTGCGTTTTGAACCCAGGATTGGCGATTGCACGGCATTCCGACCACGGAACATTCCAGGTAGTAAACGTCATCGATCAAACGTCGTCCGTCTTTGTCCGACGTCTGGTCGGTGATCAAAACCGAAACGGAAGCGCCCAGCTTCACCCGGCCGGCCATCATCATTTCGTGGACGCGCACCGCTCGTTCGTTTGTTTCTTCAACAACGCCTTTGTACTGCAGACAGAGAATAGGAACGGTGTTGCCGTTTTCCGCAGCCTGCAGGTTTCGCGTTTCAATGTCTGCTGTTTCCACTGCCCCGAAAACGTCTTCGGGTACGCTGTACTGGTGGTTCAGGAACATTGTCGTTCCCGGCGCCGCGGATTTCATTTTTGCCAGAGCTTTTTCCGTCATCACATCGCCGACAAGGTCGGTGTCGTCGCTGGATGCGGTCAGCTCGAATCGGCGAACCCCGTTATCGTCGCGGTATGCCTTGATGATACCGTCGGACATTATCTTGAATGCTGGAGCTCCGACGGCTTGAGCGTCACGCCAGGTTTTGATCTTGTCGAAGTCGATTTTTGGTACCATTTGTTCCTCTTAGTGGCGCAGACATTCAGTCTGCGCTAGTCGTCGTTGATGAGAGCTCGATTACAACGATCCTGGACGGTCAGTCCGTTCGCGCAGACTGAATGTCTGCGCCACCTTGTCGACCGAAATGCAGTTCATTCAGTTTTGACAGTGGCACCGGGCCAGCAGGAGTGTCGATTAACACCTCTTCCGCAATCGGCAGATCAAGAGGATCGAGACCGGCTTCGCGTCGCGCTTCATTGATCTTGCTCCAGCCAAGACCGCCCGTTTGGATCTGTGAAATCTCTGCCTGCTGCAGCTCGTCGCGGCGAGACATCAATGGATAATCGAGTATCAGATTGTCTGTGCCGCGAATGTCGAATGGCTTTACGATATTGGCATTTTCCGTTTGCCTGATGTGCCAAAGCAGGGCGACTGGACCTTCCTGATCGTTTTCAAACATCGCTTCGGTGTTTGCTCGCGATTGATCCACCGCCAATCGAAGCGAAGCAGTAGACAATTGAAATATCGCCGCAACCTGACGGACAAACCACGGCAGAGTATCCAGAACTCGCATCTCGCGCTCTGTTCCGGTGAACCGGATATACGAAGAGTTTTCAGTTCCGCCGACAATCGCCAGAGATTTTTTCGCGGCAGTTATTTGCTGACGGAAATCATCAACCTGTTGTTTAGTCACTCCCATTCCCAGATTCAGAATGCCGCTCGGCGATCCGTTCAGAACATTGTTCAGCAGGTAATCATCGCCCTCCAGCAGTGCGCGCACGCAGAAATCCAGCATTTCAACATTGCTCAGACCCAGCGGATCGTACGTGCGCGCCCTTGCCACCATTACCATCAGCATGGAATTCGGGAACCATCGCAGAACTTTGCTGCCGGCAGAATCCAGTTGCGCATATCGAGGTTTGGTGGGATCTGTTCCGTCCCACCCCGGCACAAAAGCAATCTTTGCCGCGTCCAGCGGGATCAATTGATATGGGGTTTGATCCCGGTTGATGGCTTTTTCAATGGCGCCGTGTCCCAGGACAAGGAAGTCTTCGATCATCTGGCCTTTTATCAGGGAATATGGCGTTCCTGCCGGATTCGGGTTCTTTAACAGGTTCGAAATCTCGCGTTTTGATTCTTCATTGGTCGGGCGATTTGAATCTTCTGGCCCAAGCGTCCATTCGGCCTGCTCGATCACATTGCGATATATGTCGATAGCGGCGCGCACCCAGACGCTGTATTCAGCATAGCTGCGCAGCATACGAACGTTGCGCTTTTTGAAGAAGCGAGTCGTGTTAAATCCATCGCTCGATCTGTCGTTAGGTGGATAGAGCGAAATCAAACCGCTGCTGGAATCGTATTCGCCAGTGATCGCGGCATCGCGCAGGCTTTTGATCTCTGCCTCTAATTGACTGATCCTTGTTTTGTAATCAAGTAGGCCATCGTCTTTTGCGGCCAGCTCGCGCTGCAATCTCTCTGCGTGTTGCGAAGAGTAAATTCTCAATGAGATGGCGTTTTTTAAGATGTCGGTTAATCGGCTCATAATTTGTTATAGCGAGTCTCTTAGTGATCTACTCTGGGTCCTCTGTGCTGATTGTTCAGGATCGACATATAGATCGCCCGCAGCTGCTGGCTTGCGGCCTCCTGGAAAAAATCTCGAGTAAAATCTTCGAAAGAGATCTTTACGACGTATCCGCTCAGATCGGCAATTACCTTTTCAGGACCTCCAAGATGAGCAACCATCCAGCCTGGAACGACCTGGTTTCCATCCTGAAACTGAAGAGTCACCGGCTGATCAAGAACCTCTGACGTCGTTGCGAAATGAAACTGTGATTCATTCATATTTTTAAAAGTGGCGCAGACATTCAGTCTGCGCGAGGCAACGTTATTGAAACTCCATTTTCATCGTGCATTTTCGAAAATGTCACAGCGCAGACTGAATGTCTGCGCCACAGGTTCTCAGCGCGGCACCAAGACCCGTAACAGGTTTGAATACCGACGGAATAAAAGGTCCCGCCACAATTGAAAAACTCGGTTTCGGCATTGGACTGGCCATCAATCCGTACCGCAAACTGTCGTACGCATCGTCTCCGCCATTGCCACTGTCGTCAGCGTTGATCTTCAGCACGTCTTCAGGGTTGTGCGGATCGTGCTGAAGTTCCGGCAGACATTGAATTAACCGGCGACAGTTTTTGAATATCTGTAACCTTGGTAAGTCGCCGGTGTCCGGATCGCCAAGCCGGCTGAGCAGTTCGGCGGCGCCATTAATACGATCTATGTTTGCAGGACTGAGAAAGATGCCGTACTGCGCATATTGCTGGGCAATAGTTTTGCCCTCGGAATCGCCTCTTTGCGAAAAGACATCGTGGCCGGCCTCGAATGTCCACAAACGGTCTTTAGAAATGGCGTGCCTCTGCAACATATTATGGATTGCATAGGCGTGACCCGGCACTAGAACTCTTGCCTCGACGTGCTCGTCCACGACGTAGATGATCCCATCATTCTCTGCAAAGAGATGGACAACGGTTGGATGAGTGAACCCGTGGTCCAGGGAACACCACACTCGCCAGTGCCGCGGTATGGGAAACGGCTCGACAACGTGGCGTTCGTGTCGCCAGTTCGTAAAGAACTGCCCGCCGGCTATGTCCCAATCTCCATCGCGCCACGCGGCTAACTGCCAGCCTTTCAGTTGATCCAGGACTCGCGCATATCCTGAATTCAGAAAATGGTTGTCCTTATACGTGGAGAAGATGAACCGCGTTGACGTTTCACGTTGCTCTCGCCACGGCTGAATAAATCGCTGTTTGTACCAGGCGTGACCAATTCCGCCAGGATTAGTAGTCGTATAAGTTCTCGGTCTCCAATCCGGTTTACTGGTGCGGCAACAGGTCTGAAGCTCGAGATACTTTTGTTCGGTGAGCTGCGTAGCTTCCTCGATAGCGATGCCGTCGTACTCGATGCCCAGGTAATTGTCGATATCCTTTTCATCCTTGAAATGACCGAGGATGATTCGACTGTCGTTCGGAAATTCAAACCTGCCTTCGCCGCGATAATAATTATGCGCGACACGCTTGAGGAGCCTGCGTCGAAGATCGTCGACGTTTTCCGCATTTGCTTTGCCGATCCTGCGCAGCAGCAGAAACTTCAAACCAGGCCGACGGGCACAATCGTCGATTGCAACCTGAGCGAAGACTGCGTGCGTCTTCGCTCCGCCGCGAGCGCCGCCAAAACCGATCTCTGTCGGTCCGTCGTCGCCATCGCACAGTCGAGCGGCAAGGTGAAAAGCCTGTTGTGTTTCCTGTGGCATATAACCTGCACTCCAGAATCGCATCATTGCAATTCCCGGAACACGCGCACGTTGGGTGCTTCTTAACGCCTCAGCCCGCTTCGCAAGGTTGTCGTAACCGTCATTAGCTCTGCGTCTGTTCAGGCTCAATATCGTCTTTGAGATCGTCGCCATAAATTCTTCGTATCGCCTCGTCCAACTCAGCCGGGAGTGATGACTGATCAGGTTCGCTCGGCATATAACGCTCTGAAGGTTTGCCGTATGTGTATTCCAGCAGGAGTTTAGCTATCGAAGCCGTTTTGCCTGCCTGCTCGGCCAGTTTCCTGATGGCCGCTTCGCGTTGCTCTTTGGTCCAGCATCGGTCGAGGAGTTTCTTCAGGTCGAGATCATCCTCTTCGGAATCGGGCGGAGAGTTATCCGCCAGAACCTTACTTTCCGAAGCATTCGTTGAAAGATCGCGTTCAGGTTGATTTTCGGGAATAGAGTTGTTGACAGTTTTATTGGACATCACTTGTGCTCCGTATTTTTGTCGCTTTGCTTGGCGCCAATTCTGTTTCGTCTTTTTTGAATTCTTTCTCGCCATTCGACCTCAACAATCTTTCCCAGGACTATGCCGACTATGCTGAAACATCCACTCGCCAGCAGTTTGAGCAGGTCGGACTGATACCACGACGAGAGCAGCACCGGACCTATCAATCCGCCGACGAAAGACCCGATTCTGCCCATCAGTAGTCCAAGGAATAAGAGCAGACCATCTGCGCCGCTAAACGATTTCATATCTGTAAACCTGTTGTTCATAACGTTCGTTAGCTTGTGGCGAATTCGTCTCGATTGCGCTTCTTCATTTATTGAGAGCTCAAAATAAACTGGAGCGTTACTGCACGTGCGCAATCGGGACGAATGCGCTACATCTGAGCTCGCTTTGAATTTGATTAAGCCTGTTCTGTTCGTTTTTCAAATCATCGAGCACAGACGCCGTTACCGGTTTGCCGCCAAGAAGAGTTTTGATAGTGCTCAATCCGCCTTTTAGAATCGCCAGCGTCAGAGCCACTTTCTGCATCGTGGCATCGTTGCCGAACTTGATTGTGCCTTGTGATGTGGCTTCGTCAATTAAAGTGGCAGTTTGATTTATCAGGTCCAGAATCTGTGCGGCGTTCGCGGGCGGCCAGGAATTGATCTGCTGAACAAGAGCGTTGATCTTTCCGACCAGCAGAACGCCCTGCGAAAGATATGTCCGCACGAAAACGGTTTGATCGGAGGTCAGCTTCCCCTGGCTGATCAGTGATTCCAGCGTTGTGTCAATCCCGTCGGCGGTCGCAACAACAGTGTCACCAGCCGCCTTAAATGTTTGAAGTTGTTTCGGACTGCAGGCGTTCTGAGTCGTCAGTAATCCTATCAGCATCGAGATCAAAACCAACTTTATCGCTGATCTTATCGAGCTGTCGCCGCTCTTATACGCAACAGTCGCAGGTGTACCGTCCGGATTATAGTTGCTGGCGATAACCGCGGCGACTCCCTGGACCAGCAGGATTGAAAGCCCTATCCACGGTCTAGCCTTTTCGCCAGCCATTCCAGTCGCCAGATTCAATACCTGGGCGATCAAAGCCAGAATCTGTATTACAACGTTTGTAGTGCGTTTCATTGGGTTGCTCCTATTTGCGTTTGCCGATCACCGGCGCGCTGTTGACGAGAGACCTGCCTGAGAAACCGTTTACCAGTCCGACAATTCCTAATGTAATCTGGACCATATCGGCCGGAGCGGCAAAGTAAGTTCGGATCGCCTCCGATGCGCCAATCACTCCGCCTTCGATCAGAAAGAATTTCTCCTGCCGGAATCCACAACCGTCCGCGGCTTTGAAAGCCGGATTCTGCTCGCATATCACAACCACGCCGTGTGGCGTTTGCTGGATGTCTCCGTTAATCTTCGTTGATTCGATTCCATCGAATGCTGTCCCACCGATTGCCAGCGACAGGGACATCCAATGCATAAAGCGATTGAAGCGCGTGTGGTCTTTGGACCAGTCCAGCTTCTGGCGGCGTTTCTTTACTTCAGGTGGTTGAGCCTGATAGAAAGCTGTCGAGTCGAACACCGGTTGCGGACGTTTCCGCAGATACTGGTGAAGACTGACTGTTTGAGCCGATGCGGCAATCGCGCACGCTAAAATTGTCAGAAGGATTGCGATCGATTTATTCATTTTTTATCACCATCCGGTTTCAGGAATAGCTCGCGCTCAGCGATCCGACGTTTCGTGAGTTCGGACAGAAACCTGCCGCCCGCGCGGTCATATCTGGCGAATTCCAGAGCCGCGGCGCGGTAGTACCCTGAATTCAGCTTTTTCAATAAGGTCGACATCTCAAATTGCAGAGGCCCCACGCTGAAAGCGAAGCAGGCAAGCGCCGAAAACTGGTTGTCGGTTAAAGTCACAGTCGCGAATTTACTTACGATCAGCGCGGCCACTGCCGTGTCCCATAGTAAAAATGCCTCAGCTTCCGCCTCTGTGATAGTAGAAGGTATACATTCTCCCTCTTGAATTCTGTGTCCATATCCTATCGCTTCGAAACCCGCGACATCGATGTAACGTTCGGTCCGCAGACCTTCGAAACGCCTGATCAGTTCCAATCCCGCCTCGTTTATCTGTCTCACCTCGATCCCCAATTGCCTTGTAATGAGGCAATTGCCGGACTTTCGCCTCGAGTGCACACGTATACTCATAAAGGATGGCTCTCATTTTTAATTGCAAAAGCCCGGCAATAGTCGCGGCGGGACATTGCGGGTTTTTGGTGATCGTAGTAGATTGGTGGGCTGCCGTCATTTACTACTACGCTCTGGTCATTCACTGAATGACTCTGGTGATATGAATAACACGGGTTCGCATTCATGGGAAGATACTAAATCTGTACCCTCAAAACCGCTTAAAGGTACTACCGGTAGTACGGCCGGTTTTCGGGTATTAAAGTTACAAGAAATTTGTGGTTTTACCGTCTTTTCAGTTCGAAAAAGCTGTCACGAGGACCGAATTGGATAGCGGCTCAACGGCTGGCGGCTTATTATAACGTTGAAGCGGCTTTCAGATGTGAAAGCGCTTTCAGATCGAATTGCACTTAATCGTCTAAAACCTTTAATAAGATGCTTGCGACGCTCCAATCCAGATTCGAGCAACTAAAGATTCAGAAAGAAGCGGTAACGCGCCGCTTTGCCGGCGTGGAAACTCGTTATTGGACGGCGGCACCCGGTCCGGGCGAGTGGTCCTTATCTGAAATTGCCAATCATCTTGTTCTGGTCGAACAGGAAGTGATTCGCCAGCTCCGTGAGAGATCGACTTTCGCCAGGCGGCGGCGCGGTCTGCGCGAGCATCTTGGCTCGGCAGCGGTCCATATCGCTTTTCGCTATGGTTTTCGAGTTAAAGTACCGCTTCGCAGCGTCGTTCCGGTGGCCGATCTGGCTCAGGACCAGATATTCGAGGCGTGGAGTGCCGTGCGGGACGAGCTTGAACTTTGCCTTGAACAGATAAGCGAAGACTCGCTTGACGATTTCGTTTGTCGCCATCCAATAGCAGGGAAGTTGAACATAAAGAAGACGCTTGATTTAATCGAACGACACATCACACATCATTTACGTCAGATCGAGCGCACAGAGAAAAGGCTCGGCATTAATACGACTGGTCCGAATGTAATATAATGGGAAAAGAACGTGGTCATTTCTATCTGACGAATCTGTCTTAACTTATTGAAACCGGAGAGAGGGCAATATTATGTTAAAGCGAATTCTGTTGGTAATGCTCCTGTGCGTTCAAACCATTGTCATCGCTCAAGAGTCAAAGACAACCCCTGTTCCACCTGTTAACAGCCATCGCGATCCTGCCGATCCGGTTCCGGCGAAAACCAAAGATTGCACACCTGAAGAAGAAAAATGGTGGAACAGCGTGAAGGATGAAGGAAAGCAAATTGTTGCAATTGCTGACCAGATGAGGCGGTTCGAACAAGATTCGTTCAGGTGGCCACACCGGCTAGACCAAACTTATATAAACGAAGTTCAAGAGAAGATACAAAGATACGAGGCCCAGATCGAGACAGAACATAGGAAGTTTGCAGGTTTATTACAATCTGCAAAAGAGAACGATTACAAAGCACCAGTCGAGGATTCAAAGCTGGTTCCCGTTTATTATCCTCGGCCGAATTACACCGAGGAGGCCAGAAGAAACAAAGTTGTCGGAACTGTGATAGCCGAGGCAACTTTCCCTGCGGACGGAACCGTTAGCGACGTAACCATTATAAAAGGGCTTGGATTCGGGCTGGACGAAAAGGCTGTCGAAGCTGTCAAAAAGATGGTCTTCGTTCCCGCAGTCAAAGATGGCGTTTTTATCCTGGCATCCAGGCAAAAAATCCGGGTTAGCTTTACGCTTGTTTAGATTTGATTAGCTTATTAATGTTTTCGATCAGCACGTTAGGATCGAGCGGTTTTTGCAAAGTAACATTCGCGCCAAACTCCTCTGCGTGCACAAGAGCAATTTTGTCCTCGCCAGTCATTGCGATAATTGGAGTTTTAACGAATTCCGGGATTGCCCGGATCGCACGGATTAGTTCCAGACCGTTCATCTCCGGCATCCGAATGTCTGTGACGATGACATCCGGAGCGATCAGTCCGCTGCGTACGTTGGTCAGGAGCTGAAGCGCAGACTTGCCTGTCTCCGCTGTAATGACAGCAAAACCGGCCGCCCGAAGGACTAACTTCATGGCCTCCAGGAGATCGGCCGTATCTTCAACTATAAGGATGGAGACCGGCATCAGGTATTCCCAAACGCTGCGTCCTGTGTTCCCAGGACTTCCTGTTTGATGTTGAGGAGAGTAACAAACAGGATTATATAATACTTTTCAATTTAACAGGCAAGGTTTAAAGAATCTGAGTCAACCATTGTCTACTGCCGATAAACCAAGGATGTATTTCGCTGTCGGAGTCAGACACTCGGGCGAATTGCAATTTATCTCGCCGGCGCCTTTCATCTCCCGCCCATAAAAAGAACATTGAAGCGTGCGCCTGGGCATTGTTGATTCGTTTTTGGTGGCGCTATGCCACAGGTGACCATTGAAAATCAGTATCGAGCCAGCTTTTGCCGTGATTACAATTTGATTTGAATGCTTGTTGGTCGGAGCTGCAAAAGTCTTCGGAACCGGTTTGATCTGAAGGTGCGTCCCCGGTACAACGCGAGTCGCTCCATTATTAGCGGTAAAGTCATCAATAATCCAAATGGCAGTTACAACTCTGAACGGTTCGTCAGGGAATCTTTGCATTGAGTCGGTATGAAGCCCCTGTTGTCCGTAACCAGGCAAAGGATCGCGCCCGCCGAATTGTGTCAGCTTGAATGGTCGCTTCAGTACATGGTGGACCGCGGCAAGTACGCTTACGTGTGTGAACGCGATGTCAAATATTCGATCTGCATTTATTGGGTCGGAGATATGTCGAGTACCGCTCTGTTCGGTGCGTGTATGCTGGTCAAAGGCTCTGCGCAGTCGATCAACCATTGCCGGGTCGATCACGGCGGGCAAAACGACATATCCATCACGGTCGAGCGAGTTTTTTTGACCGGCGTTCAGCGTTGCTTCGGTAACTCCGCACTCGTTCAGGAGGTTATTGAACAGATGATCGCTTTGTTGATCCATAACAGTTAATCATAAACCCTGACGTAGCGTGAGATTCAAGCGGTTTTAATCTTTGGCGTGCGTCGCTTCTTATTTGGGTTAACCAGATCCATCATGTTCTTGATCAGGTAGAGAAATTTCTCGTCTGGCTCCAGGCTTTCGTAGGTCGTAAACCGCATATCGCATTTGTTACAGGAGCGGCGTCTGCGAATCATTGTGCGGCGATAAACACTGCGAGTTTGTAAGATGCTGGTGTTAGGGGATGCACATTTTGGGCATAACATAAGAACTACCTTAATGATTTTTTGATGCCGGAATAGAATTCGAGTCTGATAACGGCCAGCACACATGTTCGTAACCTCTATTATCAGACTCAAATTCTGTAACCGTTCAAATGGAGATCTCCGCACTACATGTTGAGTGCAACTGATCATAGAAACTGCGCGAGCATGTAACGAAGGCATCTTACCTGCATAGATTTGATGAGAGCGATTTCGATTTGCCGCTCACATCCGTTAGGACGCAGGCTGGAAGTCTGTGCTACATGCTCTATTCTTCCAAAATAGCGGCCTTATTATGGAAGTCTTCGTCGCCACGGATTGACTCATTGCGAAGAATTCTGCATCTGGGATCACCGTACCGGTGCAAAAGAATGATAACAGGTTTCCTCCATGTGTCAACATATTTCGGCACCGACACGGTGCAAATAATTCTTTGCCTGTTATCGAATCTGTGATATGGTGTTTCACGCTTTAAAATAAAAAATTTATGGAAAAAGAAAACGACGTCGACGTAAGAAGAACTGTCAACCTGCCGCGTCGCATCTGGGATGTATTGGATGCTGATGCGACCCGTTCCCGCAGAAGCGCCAGCAAACAACTCGAGGCGATCCTGGTCATATATTATGACCTGGAGGACGAAGATGAGTCAGCGCTTGCGGATATAAGACGAATGGCGCCTCCGCCTCAGCCGAATCTATACGTTTCTGACGTTGCCTTTTCGACCGGCATTGCCGGTAAAAAAAAGGGCGGATCCAGAGAAAGCTCTCGCCTGAAAGCCGACAAGGACAAGATTCGAAAAGACGCTGAACGACGGGCAACGGAACGCCGCAACGAAAACAAATAGAGACAGACATACTTTCGTCGATTCAGATTGTTCGCCTGGCCCACGACAAAATTCGCCGGATAGAGTATAAATATCACCAAGCGGAAGCCGCCCGCTCTTGCCCTCTATCGAACACATTTGGAGGCATCCATGTCAGGATCAGTCCAGGTCTCGGCGGCGCGCAACAACCACGAATTGATTAAACGTTTTGAAGCCAGAATCGATGGATTCAATCAACGATCGCTTTCATTTGAAGATTTGGAATCCGCCTGCCAGAGCCACGGTATCGAAGTGGTTTTGGAACAGATGCGCGAGGCACACGGAGCGGCGTTGTGGGCGGATGGACATCCCTTTATCTATATCAACAAACTCCTGAATCGGCCGTTACGCGTTTTCAACTTAGGTCACGAATTCACTCACATAACGGATCACCTGATCGATACGGAAATATTTTTGTCGACGGGAAAACTCTGGCATAAATCGAAATTCGAGCGCCACGCCAATATTGTAGGGGTGCTATCTGCCTGATGCCAGATTGCGACGTCTGGCACTTGCGGATCGACGAGATAATGGAACTCTATGGCGTCAGCCGTAAGCTGGCCGAATTCCGCCGCGGATTGTTTGCGTAGCTAACATTTTATCAATAGGCGTGATAGCGATATGTGCCGGGACTGTTCATATTCACCAGAACGTCAGGTACACGATGAGGCTCTGATGTTAGAGCCGCAATTCGGCCGGCGACAGGCTCTGTGACTCGCTTGTTCTCTCTCTCTTCGAGCAGTCGAAAGTAAACCAATCGGATCAACGCGTCAGATTGAGCTCCGACCTGCTGATCACCGCTTTCCCAGCGAGACAGAGTCGATGCATCGATTCTCAGATATTCAGCCCATTCTTTCGCCTTCATTCCAAGATGTTTCCTCAGAAACTTCATTTCGGGCCCGGACAACGGTGCATCCTGGAGAGCGATGGCGCGCGCGATCGTTAAATGAAGCTCTTTAATTCTTGGAATGCGCGGCGCACCTGTTTTGCACTTTTCGCAATATCTAACTTCAACATTTTCCAAATAGACATTATCAAGACCGCTCTCTTTATAATGATGCGTCTGTCTTCGCAGGATGGTTTCTCCTCCGCAGTGGTCGCACCTCATAGAACATTCTCCTTTATGGGAGAGGGGCCGTTCTTTTGTTAAAAAACAGTCACGACTAACACGGAAAGATCTTCGATAAACATAACCGTGATCGCCGTCAGATCGTCGCCCTCTATATCGGCACCTTCAACTCGGTATTTCCAGTTTTGGTGCTCATCTGACCATTCAGCCTCTCTTATAATTTGACCGCTGGTCAGCACATTCACAATGTCGGGGTCAGTAACATTGCGCTTGGGCATGCTGTCTCGCAAACAGTGAATCGACAGCTCATAAGTACCTTCGTCCAGAATCAGCGTCAGCGTTCGACGCGCTTCCTCCGGGGATAACTTCTTAGGGCGGGACATAAGCGGTCCATCTCCCTAGTTAAAATGTCAAGCGCACCTTTAATGTCGCCTCTGCTTGTGGCAAGTTGGTACATTCCTCCCTCTCAACACAAAAGTGATGTCTCCCAACATAGGTAAAACTTGATATATTGTCAAGTACTGACGCGCGATGACAAGTAGAATCCTCAGATTAAAAGTTTGGAGCAGCGGATCGCCCAATGGCAGCGCATATAACCAGCGGTTGACTTGTGCCGCTAGTTCGCATAATAACAGCCCTATACGGAGCCAAAATCTATGCACGCAGTAATCGATCCGACTTTTCTCAGCCGGTTTTTGCTGTTTGACGGCCTGACGAAAGAGGAATTATCCTCGCTGAGCCATTTGCTTCATCAAAAAGTCTTCCCCGCGGGCGCGAATCTGATCACCGCCGAACAGTCGGGCGAAGTTGTCTACCTGATAGCCGATGGCACGGTGAAGATTTTCCTCGAGCGCGAAGACGGCACCGAAGTCATCCTGGCGATCCTGGGCAACGGCGACACGGTCGGCGAGATGAGCTTGATCGACAATACTAACCGATGCGCCAGTGTTGTCACTCTGGAAAAGTCTTCTCTGCTGTGGATGGATCATTCGGCATTCAATAACAGTCTGCGACAGATGCCGCGCATCGGATGCAATCTGTCGACGATATTGGCTCGACGATTGAGACTGGCGAACGAACAGATCCAGGCTCTGGCCGCGCTTGAGGTTGAGAGCCGCGTTGCGCGACAGATACTCGCCTTTGCCACGCAATACGGCCGAGAGACTGAAAACGGCGATATTATTATTCCGATTCGATTGACCCAGAGCGATCTGGCTGGCCTGGTCGGCGCTTCAAGAGAACGCATCAATCAAGTAATAGTAGCGTACAAAGAGCGACATTACATCTCAGTTGATCAGCGCTATCACATCATCATCCACAATAAAGCCGCGCTTTTGAGAAATGTTGTTCGATGTTAATTTGAGACTGGTCTTCAGAAGTTTGTATCAATTACCCAATTTTCGGAGCAAGCGCAGGATGACTGGCGGCCAACCAATTTTCTACCTGCTGTCGCAAGTTCTTGCAGAATTCCACGAGTTCCCTGGCATCCTGTTCCGAAACGACTCCGGCTCTATCGTATTCCGCTATATTGCGTTTGCGCCGGCACGTCTCCAGGTAATCAGCGTCATCATCAAATTGCTTGCCCAAAATTAGCGGCAATGCGGCTATGCTGCGATAATGCTGCAGCGTCTTCTCAGGTCTGTAGCCAGAAGCGTGCAGCAAAATTGTGCAAAGCTTGAGCGCGGCATTATAGGCAATTCCAAATTGCCAGTCCGCTGAAATATCTCCTTCGGCATCCGCCAGATCACGGGCAACGATGGCGAACAGGTCGGAAATCTCTTGAGGACTGCTTTGATGCGGACGCAGCCAGCCATTATCAGCCCATTGAGTCAAGGTCATCCTGCTCTCCGATCACAAACAATTTCGGCGCGGCTAAGACATTGCCGATGAAATGATCACCGGTCTTTATTCTCCGTTTTAATTCCTCAATGCTGAAAACATGCGGGTTGATTTCGCGACCTACCCTTGTTGCCGTGCCCGAAAGCAGTTTACCCAGGTGTCTGAGGCTCACCGTGCCAATAACCATCAGGTCTATATCGCTCTCCGCCTTGTCGCTGCCAGCAGCCACGGATCCGAACACAAACGCAAGTTTGATATTAGAGTTGACAAGCGACTCGCGCAGAACTTCTACCAGCCCTTCAGTTTTCAACACTAGATTGCGAATATCAGGATAAAGTGGATGCTTGATATTAGCGTGATAATAAGTGCGGTTTCCGTCGAGCCGAGATTCAACAAGATCCAAACGAGACAGCTTTTTGAGTTCCTGTCGCACGGTCGCATCAGCCAGTCCTGACTGGCGCTCGATTTCACGCACATGCAGTTCGCGCTGCGCTGGTCCAAAAAGCAAGCGAAAGATTTCCGCCTTGCCGCGAGACGAAAGTAATTCTGCCAGCATGTTCATAATGAGTGTTTATACCACGCAATTGCGTGGTTATGCCACTCAAAAGATGGGGTTCGGGGATCGGCGGTCAGAGGTCAGGGAAGGAAATTCAGGTCCACCGAACTCCGATCCTCTCCTGTTACCCATGTCACACACGCGCTGTTGCGCGCTTCATAACACTTGCGACGCCAATTTAGTAAATTAGCGCCTGTGAGGAGGACAGCAGGAACGGAGCTCGAAGGGGTCTTCGAACCTGGCTGTAGACTTGAGAGCGCGATGCTTGTGATGCTGACAGAGATTATTTAAGTCCCAACATATGCGGTTCGACCGCTCTGGTGTTCGGTCGACCGGCGACGGGGACTCCAAGCTTTTATCATCTGTGGTTACACCGTTAGTTGACGATACAGACGGGCTATAAGATCGATCAATTATCGGTACCCCAGCAGCATCACAGGCAATCGCGCTCTCTTTTTTTCGCGACCATCTGTTATTTTGCTTTGTTCGTATCTTCGCTGAACCGCAATCGGTTCCCAAACGGATCGATCACTTCCATGACATTAGCGCCGAAATCCTTGGCCTCAATTCCTGGGCGCATATATGGAAAATCTTTTGAGGTAAGCTCTCGCCAGTACGAGGTTAACCCTGTTACCCAGACAAAGACCGTCGAGCCCGGGCAACAGTCGCCATAATGTTCCGAAAGATGAATGACACAACTTTCTCTGGAAATCTGCAGATAATTTGGCGTGCCGCCGCTTTCCCAATCTATTTGGAATCCGAGGAAATCCAGATAAAACTTTTCCGCCTTGACTACATCAAAAATGCGAAGGATCGGGATCGTCTGCACCACATTCACAGTTATTATGACTCCTCTTTTATTTGCATCCTGACGGCCGTGTCTCGGCAGTCAGCAGTTTATTGTATGGATTCAGCGCCTTTGGGTAACCATTGTCGATGGTCATATACATAAAGTGGAGATGAGTGGGCGAGCGTTTTTCATACGCGCTCTTCCCTGTTCGACCTACGTGCGCAATAACATCGCCGTCTTTGACGATTTGACCGATCTCGACCAGGACCAGATTGTTGTGGGCGTAATAATAAAGATTGTTCGTGGCTGGCTCATAAATAAAGATATATTTACCGCCTCGCATATCGCTGTCCGGCTGCCATTCTGTTTCGCGCGCAACGACAACACCATTTGAGACTGACAGGACATTTACCGGCTTTTTTGTGCAATCATCCAATGTGTCCTGGTTCTTGTCGTTTATAAAAATGTCGTGTGCGGGATGCCCCGCGTGTTTGTTCCCGTCAAAGTAATCGTAGCCTTTGATAATGTAGCCACTCCCGCTTGTCCCGCCGATTGATCGAGGTCCATAACCATCCAGCGGAAACGTCCATTTGCCAGATTGATTATCGGTTCCGCCGTGCGCGTAGAAATAATCACGAAGCTGTGGGACTAGAGCCT
>DASRDY010000268.1:0-12843 GCA_035652355.1 Blastocatellia bacterium | reverse complement strand
CGCACCACACAGTTCCCCGCCTGAAATGGCAATCTTGGCAGGCCGTTCAATTGTCCGCCTAAATCTATTGTGGCCGCAATCGGATTAGGCCAGCGGTTACGTAAGTCCGTTATCAGCCCCTTCGGGTTGCGCAGGTAGCTTATCATCGGCGCTCTATGCCTGTTGTATTCCTGGATAGCAGGGTATGGTTCGGCCCATTGTTTTAAAATAGTCGGAATCAACCACCCAGGCTGTTTTGATGGAAGTGTAACCGCAGGTGTGTTCTTGAGATATGCCCCTAATAACTCGCCTGAAAGGAGCACTGCAGAAAGTATCCACCTTCGCTGCCGATTATTTGGACCCAAACAATAATCCCAATCAAAATCGGCCGGCGCGCTCTCTATCGCCGCTGCTATATCGCAAAGCCATAACGGACGCCAAACACCATGTTTTAAGGTATGAATACAGATTACCCGCAGATGATCTTCCGGCGATAAGACTCTAATTTCAGAACCACCAAGCGAGACAACCTGCGATCTGGCAAAAAAATCGGCAATCGATCTGCTATCGAGCGCGGTAATCTCTGAATGTTCCAGATCGATGTTGAACTTCTTCACGCCTAAGGATTTGTGGACTTCCACGGCTTTTTTGTAATCCTGATCTTGAACCACAAGATCGATATCGCCGTATGGACGAAGACCGGGTTCAGGATAAGGTCTTGCCGCCGACCAGCCCTTGATCATGAGTGGCTCGATGCCATTTGATCGAAACAGCGCAAATACCTCTTTGATTTCGATCTCGCGCACTGCCGCCGAAATAGAATTATGCCGGTAAGCCTGACGGAATTCAGCGGCGGCAGGATGGGCGCCAAGGCTTGAATTCCGTATCTTCCACCAGGTTAGAGCGCCGGCGCCTGATCCCAAAAGCATTGGCAAAGCAGCCGTTAACTCTTCCTGCGAAAAAGAGACTGGCGACGGATCCTGTCGCCATGAACAGGTCAGTATTCTGCGTACCAGGTCGCCTGTGGGATCGATCCTTCTGCTCATTGTTCGTAAAGAGTCATCGGAATTTGATGTTGACGAACATCTACATTAACCCATCGATATTACTAGCGCAACGGTCAATCCTGGCGTCGACTTCAGTCTGCGCAAATCATTGATCTACGGAACTTAGAGTCAAACGCACATTGAAAGTTGGGTCTAGGTAATCTCTTTTATTGACTTAGCTCGCGCGGACTGAACTCCGCGCCACGATTCAGTGCCAATCTGTGGCACAGAAATTCCAATTTGGCCAACTGGTGTCACACTGTCACAGCACCAATAAGCTCTTTATTTTCTATCAGTACCACTGTGACACCTGGCGTGACACGGAAGTCAAATCGCCCGAATCGGGCCATCTGATGTCACAGCTCTGCACGTTGACCGCCGAGTTCCGCCATCGTTTTGTCTGGCTTTTATTCCCTGCTATATTAGTTTCCTATGGGCAAAGTGGTAGACATACCGCAACTTGTCGATGAGCGAACCCGACTGAAGTCAGCGCACAAGCGCCTGGTAATGACCAATGGCTGCTTTGATATCATTCATCCCGGTCACATTTCATATTTGCGTCAAGCAAAATCGCTGGGAGATTGTCTCGCGGTTGCGTTAAACACTGATCGGGCAGTCGGGGAATTAAAAGGTCCTAAACGTCCCATTTTCAACGAAATCGAGCGATGCGAGGTGATCAGCGCTCTTGAGATGGTCGATTACGCCGTTATCTTTGACGACGTCTCGCCTCAATCGATTATAGCCACGGTTCTCCCGGATGTACTGGTGAAAGGTGGCGACTGGTCAATCGACAGAATAATCGGTCGCGCCGAAGTCGAAGCCGCAGGAGGAACTGTAATCTCTCTTCCGTATATCGAAGGCTCATCGACCACTGATATTGTCGACCGCATTCTCAGCCGATATGGCGTCTCCCAGACTGGAGGTGCAAAGCTGTAGTGGCAACAGAGACGCTCCCGCAATCCGGTCAACAATCGGTATTTGGCAGCCTCGAGGCGAGCGCGGAATTCCGCCGACTGGTCGAAGAGTTTCGATCTGCTCGGACAGTTATTTTGTCTGGATTGTCGGGGAGCGCACGTGCTCTTATACTTGCTCTTTTGCAAAAGAAGACCGGTCGATCATTCGCCTGCGCAACCCTGAGCGGACGCGATCTGGAAGACTTTTGTCGCGACATCCAGTTTTTCTATTGCGCGGTAAATGGAGTAAAGGACTGCGAGGACGACATTCTACTCTTCCCTGCATCGGAGCATAATCCATACGACGGCACTTCTCCGCATCCTGAAGTCCTGCAAAATCGGGCGGTAACTCTTTTCAGGCTCACCCAAAGCAAACCTAAGTTCGTGTTGATGCCAACTCGATCATTGGTCCAGCGAACTATTCGCAAAGAGGAGATCGCAGCGTCCGGAGCAATTCTTAAACTCTCTGAAGATTACCTGCTGGAGGATCTGGTCGAAGCAATGATCGCCAGCGGCTATGTCAGAGAAGATCCGGTCATGGAAGTGGGACAGTTTTCATTGCGGGGAGGAATCCTGGATGTATTCTCACCCGCGCATCACAGTCCTGTCCGAGTCGAATTCTTTGGCGACACAGTAGAGACGATTCGTCAATTCGATCCTGAAACACAGAGATCGATTCAGTCGCTGGATAAGTGCGAGATCGTTCCACTTCGTGAATTCGTGGCGTCGCGAAACGACCTGCGTAACTGGGCGGAATCCGCAAAGGAGTATTGGGCGGAAGAAAAATATGGCTACGAGTTGCGAGGGAAAACGGCCGCTGCCATTGAAGGAGAAACCTTTACCGGATGGGAATACCTGTTCGCGCTTGAAAGACCTCCGCAGTCATCGATCTTCGATTACGTAAATGACGCCGTTCTGGTAATTGACGAGCCTGCTGAATGTGACAGGCGCGTTGGCGACCTGCTTTCGGAATTGCAGGAACGCTTCACAAAATCGCAGGATGCGGGAGAGCTGGCGCTGCCGCCGGAAGCTCTTTTTCTGACGCCTGACGAGCTTCGATCAAAGATCGAAGGAATGAAGCGCCTGGAGTTTCGAGTCCTTGGACAATCCGCCGCCGATACCGACGCGGAATTTGCAATTGACGGCACGCCTGCCAACAAGCAAGAAGATTCCGCCGAATCGCAGGTCGAAAATATCGAGCCGACTGCTACTGATGTGCTGCAGCAATTTACACGCAAACGGCCCGCGAACACTCCGCTGTTTCTGTTTCCTACTTCGCCCTCGACTCCCGATATCTATCTAGCCGCGCAGTCAGTAAGAAAGTTTCACGGACACATCGATAGTTTTGCCGCCGAGCTCAGAGAATCAAGTATCACCGGCAAGCAATCCTTCTGCGCGATGCCCAGCCTTGGCGTTGCAGAACGAATAGTCGACATGTTGCGTGAATATGGGGTTACCGCAGAGCTGCGACCTGAGTTCGGCAATCCGATTGAGAGGCTACCCGACGAACAGGGCGCGCTGGTTGCCGCGGTAATCACTGTTGGTAAGTTAACGAACGGTTTTGCGCTTCCGATCGCCGATTTAAGCTTCTACACGGAACCTGACCTGTTCGATCAAACTACGCGAACCGTCGAGCTGCGCCAAGCTAAGCCGACAAAGAAAAGATCGAAGTCCGCAGCGTTCGTTTCAGATTTCCGCGATCTGAAAGCCGGCGATTACGTAGTTCACGTAGATCACGGAATCGGTCAATTCCAGGGTCTTCAGCAGATAAACGTTCCGAATGAAACCGGCCGCGGAAGCACGCTGCGTGAATTCATGCTTTTGACCTTTGCCGAAGGAGCAAAACTGTTTGTTCCGGTAGAGCGTCTCGACCTTGTTCAAAAATATTCGAGTGCGGAAAGCGGCCACACACCGACTCTCGACAAGCTTGGTGGTGTTGCCTGGCAAAAGACAAAGGCGCGCGCGAAAAAAGCGATCCGCGATATGGCGGACGAGCTTTTGAAGCTTTATGCAGAGCGACAACTGGTCGGTGGTCATGCTTTTTCACCGGACGGTCCGTGGCAGCAGGAATTCGAGGATGCATTCGAATACCAGCTCACTCCCGATCAGGAAACATCCATTGCAGATATGAAAGCTGGTATGGAGCAACCCACTCCAATGGACCGTCTGCTCTGCGGCGACGTAGGATATGGCAAGACGGAAGTCGCAATGCGCGGAGCGTTCAAAGCCGTGATGGATGGCAAGCAGGTCGCTGTTCTGACACCGACGACGGTGCTTGCGTATCAGCATTACAAAACCTTCTCTTCTCGATTTGCGACATTCCCGGTAAAGATTGAGTTGATGAGTCGTTTTCGGTCTCCAAAGGAAAACAAAGAAACCGTCGGAAAAGTTGCTTCCGGCGAAATTGACGTTCTGGTCGGAACGCACAGATTGCTGTCAAAGGATGTTGAATTCAAAGACCTCGGGCTGGTTATCGTCGACGAAGAGCAGCGGTTCGGTGTCGCGCATAAAGAGCGACTGAAGCAGTTAAAAAAGAAAGTCGATGTTTTGACGATGACCGCGACGCCCATTCCGCGGACACTGAATATGTCGCTGATGGGACTACGCGATATGTCATTGATAGAAACTCCACCCAGAGATCGATTTGCAATTCAGACTTCGGTAGTGCAATTTTCCGAGCCTGTCATTCGCGGCGCTATAGAATTGGAGCTTCAACGGGGTGGACAAGTCTTTTTCATTCACAACCGAGTCGAATCAATATACACGATGGCGGAGCTCATACACCGGATCGCGCCAAATGCAAGGCTGGGCGTGGCGCATGGGCAGATGGGTGAAAAAGAGCTGGAAGCCGTGATGATGAAATTCATCCAGCACGAGCTGGATGTTCTGGTCGCTACTACAATTATCGAGAACGGCATCGACATTCCGCTGGCAAACACGATAGTAATCAATCGCGCCGACACGTATGGTCTTTCTCAGCTCTATCAGCTTCGCGGTCGCGTCGGGCGTTCGAATCGACATGCGTACGCCTATCTGATTATTCCATCAGAGCAGGAACTTTCACCGATTGCGCGAAGGCGGCTTGCGGCGATACGCGAATTTTCCGATCTCGGTGCCGGATTCCGCATCGCGGCTCTCGATCTTGAACTGCGAGGGGCGGGCAGCCTTCTCGGTGGACAGCAGTCCGGACATATCGACGCAATCGGATTCGATCTTTATACCGCTATGCTGGAGCGGGCCGTTCACGAACTGAAAGGAGAAGTCGTTGAAGACGAAACTCGGGCCCAACTCAATCTCGGTCTCGATATCAGACTTCCCGAAGATTACATCAGCGAGATCGGCCAGCGGCTCAGGGCCTACAAACGCATCTCTTCGGGAAGGGATGAAGAAACGCTCGGCGAGATCCAATCCGAAATGGAGGATCGATACGGGCGGTTACCCGAATCTGCGTTGAACCTGTTCGAATACGCCCGGTTGCGACAAACGGCGGAATCGCTTGGTATCATTTCTTTGGACCGCAAAGGTGACGAAGTCCTGATTAAGTTCAGCGAAAATGCGAAAGTGGACCCGGACAAGCTATTGAATTTGATTCGTTCCACGAAAGACGCCAGTTTTTCACCGGCTGGGGTATTGCGTCTGGCATTAAGCGGCGGGGATAACGTATTTGATCGAATTAGAAACCTGTTGCAACACCTGCGCGCGTAACCTACAATTGAACATCCGCTCAATTCCTCGGAAGATTTGGTCGCGGTTTATTGACTGGTCGTCGTTTGTAGATGGTCCAATCGAAAGTTAAATACTTTCTTATTTCGCTGTGCGTTGTATTAAGCGCCCCGGTCTTATTCGCGTCATGTGCTCGACGTGTTCGCAGCGATGGAAATCCTTCGCCAGTCATAGCGGAGATTAATGACGAACTGTTGCACAAAAATCAATTCGACCATTATCTGGCGCAGGAAAAAGAGTTTTTGGACGATGATCCTGAAGGAAAGGTTCACAGCCGGTTGTTGGATCAGCTGATCAGGGAAAGATTGGTTTTGCAAGAGGCTAAGCGATTGGGAATATCGGCTGCGCCAAACGGTTCGCCAGAAACTGAACCGGCCTCTGCCGTCAGCGATGTTGTCGAGCCATTGCCGAATGATGACCTGCTGAAAACAAGAGTCATCGTTGACAGTTATCAGCATCAGATGGTCCTGAAAGACGTTTCCGCATCTGCCGAAGAGATTGCCAGTTATTACCAGCAAAATCAGGTCAGGTTCGCCAGACGCAGCGGATATTACCTGCGAGATATTCGAGTTGCTGATCGTGCGCAGGCGGAAAATATCTTTCGACAAATATCAAAACTGAATGGGGATTTTGCTCAACTGGCAAAAGAGTTTTCCCTGTCACCGACCGCCGCGGACGGCGGTTTGCGGTATTACGAAGACGGGCAATTGCCACCTGTTTTCGAAGAAGTTGTTCAAAAGCTGAGTCCCGGACAGGTCAGTACAATTGTTCCGACCGAATATGGATTCCACATATTCAAGCTGGAACGGAGGGCCGAACCGCTCACACTGGATCAGTCGCGTGATCAAATAAAACAGGAACTGATTGCATCAAAGAGTCAGGCATTGCTGGATGCCGACTCTAAAAGGCTCCAGGCAAAAGCCAAAGTTAAACTGTACACGAACGTGCTTGATTTCAGATATACTGGGGACTTCGGGCGAAAATAATTAACAAGAGCCCGGCCGATAGCCGTGGCGGAGGTAGACAATGAAAGCAGGAAGAACATCTGTTTTTCTGGTATTAATAGTGTTGTTGTCGCAGATTGTCATATCGAATGTCGCGGCGCAGGAACCAGTGGTCATAAATGAGATTATTTGCCGGGTCAACACAGATATCATAACCCTGGCCGCTTATCAGCGAACCAAGGAAGAATTGGAAGCTGATCTAAAGCAGAAGAATCTACCGCCTGACAAGTTTAAAGAAGAGATGGACAAAATGACCAATGATCTTCTTCAAACGATGATCGATGACCGACTGCTGGCCCAGAAGGCTCGCGAGCTTGATATCGATGTCGAAGATCAGGTTAACAAACAGTGGATCGAGTTCGCAAAGGATAACCACTATAACACGGTCCGGGAATTTGAAGCGGCTCTGGCAAAGGAAGGAGTCTCGGCTGATTCACTCCGCGATACCTTGAGGGCAAACCTTCAAAGAGAGTCCGTAATACGCCGAGAGGTTTTTGGACAGGTATACAGCAAAATTACCGAGCCGGAAGCCAGAGAGACTTATCAAAAGAATATCGCTCAATTCTCTACTCCCGCGGAAGTCTCGTTGAGCGAGATCTTCATCGGATTGTCAGGTCGCACATCAGCGGAAGCCGAAAGCCTGGCGAAACAGGCCGTGGCCGAAGCCAGGCGGGGCGCAGATTTCAAGAACCTTGTACAAAAATACAGTGATGCTAATCGTAAATCGCGCGCTAACCAGGGTGTTGTGGGTACAACTAAGGTTTCCGAAATGCGGGATCCATTCGGTTCCGCGGTGGAAAAACTGAAAGCCGGCGAAGTAACCGATCCTATCTTCTCGCAAGAACAAGGTGGTTATATTATTTACCGGGCTGACGCTGTAAAACCGGCTCAGGCAAAGCCTTTCGAAGAAGTGAAGGACCAGCTATACAGCTATATCGCCTATCAGAAAGGCAGCGGCGACATTCAGAACTACATAAAGAAACTGCGCAAACGCGCGTATATCAAAGTGACCGAAGGGTACGAAAACTTGCTTCCCTCCGGATCTGAAACCAAAGCTGTAAGCAAGTAAATTAATAAGACCGGCGGGGCTTGGAGGCAAACTCAGCACCGCCGCGTTGCTCTCACCTTCTTATGCGGCTCGATCTATTCCTGAAAGTCAGTCGTCTGGTTCTACGGCGGACTCTTGCTCAGGAAATGTGTGATGCGGGAGCAGTTCGGATAAATGGCGTACAGTCTAAAAGCGGAAAAGAAGTCAAAGAAGGTGACGAAATAACGATCCGACAAAGGGGCAGGATTATCAAAGCCAGGATTCTGTCCGTCCCGGCTAATAAACAAGTACCGAAAGCATTAGCGTCTTCGCTGATTGAAATGATCAGCAACGAGCCCGATCCGACTGCCATTATATGATTAACTCGCCGGTTGCTAACCGGTTTTTGTCATAGTATGATTGGCTACGCTCTTATACGGAGTTACACCTCCGTTTAGCTCCAGGAAAGTTTAACCCGAAATTTTAATTTAGTGTTTCAGGGCTATTTCGACTACGTAAGCAGGTTCGAACGATATGGGAAATTCAGCAGGTTCAATTTGCCCTCAATGCAACGAGCCTCGATTGCACCGCTCCAGGGAAAAGGGACTCTGGGAATCCATTATTAAGCTCCTTTTTCAGTACAAACCATACCGGTGTCACGGTTGTGGCTGGCGGGCTATGCTGCGAAAGTCGCGATCAAAGAGTATGGGCAGGCTTAAAGCCGAAACCTACGTCGCTATAGCCATTTTGACAATCGTCTTCGCTATCGTCGCGGCATACTGGATATCAACCAGGGAAGAAGCTCCGCCGCCAGAGACCAGTCTTACCGCTCCCAATGGACCGTAATGTGATTAGCGGTCACCTCTCTTAATGCTGGTAGCTTTTTCGAGTCTCGCCGAAACTAAATCTATCAGCGCCAAATAGATCTTTTTGAGCTGGCCCTTAGTGACTCCTACAATCTCGCCGATAACAGCATCGAGATTCAATCTATCCTCCCGTTTAACTTCGTCGAAAATCGATTCGATCGGTCGCTCAAGCAGCGGCTCGAATGCAACCGCTGTGCGTTCGGCCTCGATATCAGAAAACAGGCTTGCATCCAGCGCCGGCAGGGCGCTCATTTCATACTTTGCGTATTGCAGAACGCCTTCACCCAAAGCTATTCGTCCAAATAGCTCAACGATCAAAAACGAAAGCGTCGAATTCAACAGCGCAGACTGCAACATTCGAGGTTTCTGGGCGGTGTTTAATGTCAGTCCATAAAATGTCTGATCCTCAATGACAGGTCGCGCCGGAATTCCGAAAAAGAACCGACGGTCAAAAAACCTGTTACATAAAATGTCCGCTGATTTTAACCGTGGGACGCTATACCAATTTGCTCGTTGCCTCACCGAAGCGACGGCAGGCCATAACGTTCCGTCGCTGGTCTTTTGCTCGATGCCCCAATGTATGTATCTGGCCGCTCCGTTGTGTCCCAGCCTCACTAGTTCCTCAACTGGCAAATCGCAACTGAACAAAAATGTTTGGCTCCGTTTTGTCAGCCGTAACCCATCAAATTCTTTGGGTGATTTGACAACAGGCACCAGATACTCTGGCTCGATTGAAAGTTCTTTTGCTAGTTGTCGCGAAAGAAAGAAGAATTCGTTTATTCCGGTTTTTATCGGGTATCGGACTTTCCCTAGTTGTCCCAACGTCTTCAAATACGGTTTCAATCGGCTGAGAACATCAAAAAATACATTAGGTGCGCGATGATAAATACTCCATCGTCGGCCAATTAGCTTCTCAAATTTCAAAGTGCCGTGATCGTTCCGGTCGCCAATGCTCAGGATCGGCTTTGGAACAGTCCTGGCGCTAATGCGATTTGGTTGATTAAGCCCGAGTGATCGTCGCAGAGTCAAAGAACAATTGTCTGCTCCATGAACCGTAACGAATTCGACTGTTTCTTTTCGAGTTGAAGCTTTGTGCCCGGCTACCGTGATGATCGTATTGACTGCAGCAGTGAAACTGCGATTTGTACTACTGATGATCGCCCGCAAATCAGATCGGTCTAAAAGGAATTGCTGCAGATCTTCGCCGTAGGCCACATCCAACCACGCGTTTGGCGATATAAAGGATAAAACACCGCGTGGCTTTAAAAGCGAGATTCCTCGAAGGAAGAAAAATGTGTGCAGGTCTGATCTGCCGTTCAGGACTAAATCCGGCCAGTCTTTGCGTGCAATTTCATGCAGTTGCTGTTTGTATTTCGTCGTGCCGCCGCGGTTTGAACCAATTATCTCGTGACGAACAAACGGCGGATTGCCGATTACAAGATCGTACTGCGGGCTGTTTGCATCTGAGTTCGAGTTTTCCAGCAGGGCGTCTGTTCGGACCAAATTGATTTGAGGAATCTTGTGACTGCCGAAATCCGCCATCATCAACCACAAGCGCGCTTCTGAAATGGCCAGAGCTCGATCGTCTGTGTCGCATCCGAAAAGGCAGCGTTCGATTATGCCGTTAACCAAAAACGACGTGTTCACTCTTTCCAGAGTTAACAACCCTAACCTGTGGACCAGTTTAAAAAGAACTGAACAAGCCTCCACCAATAATGCCCCCGCACCGCAGGCCAGATCAATAATCTGTATTCTGTTTAACCTAAAGGCCACGCGCTTGAGGAACTTCCGGTCGACTTTAATTCCTATGTCTGACCTACTGTCAAGAAGTTGCGTTATTAGCCTTATTGTCGAGTCCTCATTTTTGGAATTTTTTGCAAAATGATTTGTCAGCCAGTGACTAAGCCCCAGCTTCACTACTAATTCTGCATCATTTTTTGAAGTATAGAACACCCCTCTTCCGTGGCGCTGTCGACCCATGCCGATTGTTTCGTTAATCAGACCCAGGACTGCTGGGCCTATACGTTCATGCTGTATGAATTCGCTCGCCGTAAATTGGTATTGATACAGCAATTCATTAATAAGCCGGTGCCAGATGAAGTCCGGCACTAATACTCTTGTCAAAGCGGTGCGAAACCTCTGAATGATTCTTAGGCGATCAAGGGCGGGCTCCAATTTGCAAAGCCTCGAAATATATTCACGAAGTACGTTGTGGAACCTGGCTGATCGGGGATGCTGAGCGTGGTTATGCCACAGTTGCTTAAGGTTCTTTTTAGTTCTTTTCCACTGATCTGCCTGCTCCAGGATCCTGATCAGGAGAATGCCGGATATTAAGTCGACTTCAATTCCATCCGAAATCTCAGTCGGAACAATTCCAATGCTATTTGCAGCAATCAATCCTAACAATCTTTTGAGACTCGAGAGAAATTGAATCTGGATTGACGACGGATTTGTCGGCGATCTCTTTTCGGGATTTGCCAGCAAAGATTCTTTTTTGACCATTAACCGATGACGATCTGACTATTGATTCACGATGCCGATGCCAAGTATAACTTACCTGCCAAAACCGAGATCAACCATTTAAATGAGCCATTTCCTTAAAAGACAGCTCAAGATAATAACAGGCTTTGTCGTAGGGGCGGCCTTTATTATCTGGTTTGCATCAAGACTTAACTGGAGCGCAGTCTGGTCGGACCTGCTTTCAGCCGACCTGAAACTGATAATAGTTGCGACATTATTAATTTCGCTCACATACCTGATCCGCAGTTTTCGGTGGCAAGCGCTGCTTGCGCCAATGAAAAAGACGACGATTAGCCACCTTTTCGCCGCCAACGCAATTGGCTTTGCGGCTATTTTCCTGTTTGGCAGAGCCGGAGAATTTGTTCGGCCGGTTATTGCCTCGATGCGCGAGCGAATCAAGTTTACCGTGACGCTGGCGACCATACTCATTGAACGTGTTTTCGATTCGATCACGGTGGTTGTATTCTTTTCGCTTGGTCTGCTTTTCTTTAATTACGATATTGCCGACCCGGACAGCAGGAGAATAATTCACGATTTGCTGCCGGTGGCCTATTTCTTTATCGCGGTGTGTGTCACGGGCATCATTCTATTGGTTTTTCTAAGCAGAAAGGAACACACGCCGAGCCCCGCCATAAAAGGCACTGGCTTTAAAAAATGGTTCAAGAGCCATCTGTCGCATCTTCTTTACAATCTGATCACCGGGTTGAGGGTGCTGAGAGATCGGAAGGCGCTTATCCTCACCGTCAGTCAAACGTTGTTGCTATGGGCTTGCGTCGGACTTGCGACCTATTTGGTTTTACGCGCACTAAACGTCAGGTTGACAACTACGCAAGTTGTCTTTGTTCTTGGATTCGAAATGGTCGGATCCACCATCCCGACCCCTGGAGGTGCTGCAGGTGCATTTCATACTGCCGCCGCCGCAGGGCTTAGGCTGCTAGGTGTTGAGACAAATCTCGCCGCAAGCTGCGCCATCATATTGCACCTTGTAACGTTTGCACCATCGGTGATTTTTGGCGGCTTCTATGTTATACGCGACGGCGTATCCATCTCCGCCTTAAGGAACCTGGGCGAGGATCTTTCCGAACATCCTGAACAATTACGTTTGAACGCCGATAAAGAACCATCTATTCCATAGCTGACCTTGCCGTGCGGCTCCCTTTTTAATATTGTTAATTGTTGGAAATTGAGAGCTCGATTATGCAATTGCAGATTAATGGTGAGTCACAGGAACTGCCCGAGGTTTCGGATCTCAGCGCTCTGGTCGAGCACCTCCAATTACGACCGGAGCGAGTTGCCATCGAGCTGAACAAGCAGATTATTAAGAGATCACGCTGGTCAGAGACAAAGTTAAACGATGGCGACGCGCTGGAGATTGTTCATTTCGTAGGCGGCGGCAGGTTTTAGAAAGGCTTTATATGTCAGATCGTTTTGTCATAGCAGGTCGCGAGTTTCGCTCGCGACTGATTATTGGAACCGGAAAGTACCGAACTAATCAGGAGATGACGGACGCACACGAAAAATCCGGCGCTGAGATGGTTACCGTTGCAGTCCGCCGCGTGAACCTGGATCGAACAAAGGAATCACTGTTGGATCATATCGATTTGAAGAAGTTCATGCTTCTTCCCAACACCGCTGGCTGCTATACCGCAGATGAAGCGATTCGGACCGCAATGCTGGCGCGCGAAGTCCTGGATACGCCCTGGCTCAAATTGGAAGTTATTGGTG
>DASRDY010000267.1:0-39869 GCA_035652355.1 Blastocatellia bacterium | reverse complement strand
TTGATCCAGACACTCAGTTGCTTTTTGTGGATCTTTTCCTGGGTACGCAGCAAGACGAGGAAGCGCGCAATAGAGCACTAAGGCTTGTAAAAGACATAGTCGAACCGCGGCCAGAATCTCCGCCAATGTTAGTTTTAATATCTTCTAGTACGCGACTGACAGAAATGCGAGATGAGTTCCGGGATGAGGCTGGTTTGATAGGGTGTCAGTTCCGTACGATGCAAAAAACAGAATTAGATGATGCGACTGCACTACATGAAATATTATATAGACTAATCACGTCTTACCGGCAATCTTTGAAGTTGAGCGGTTTTCTCGCTTTATGGCGTCAAGCGCTCAATGATGCAACGATACGGTTTTTTAAACGAGTAAGACGGCTGGATCTGAGAGACTATGCTGATCTGCAAACTTTGGTTCTAAATGCGGAAGGCGAACTGGTAGGCGCATACTTGTTGGAGGTATTTGGCCAATATTTTCAGTTTGAGCTGGAGGAAGACACTCGATTATCATCATCGGCAGTTGATCTAAATCAGCTCCGGTGGGACAACTATGCGCCTCCTCATTTCTTGCCAGCATCGGATTCGGCAAGCATTGCGGATGGAATGTTATTTCGTAGCTCTAAGATTTTTGCGAAAACAGATCCTCTTCAGTTCGGGGATGTTTTGTTTTCGACTAGAGTTGATGCCCTTGGGGCAGAGGAGGAGCCGATAGCTGATTTTGGCAAAGGAGAAAGAATTGCCCTGCTTGCACTCACTGCCGCTTGCGACCTACAGCATGAAAATGCAACCCGCTTCTTGTTTATTGCAGGCGTAGCAAAACCATCAGAGCTAATACTTCACAAACGTCCCACCCCTCAATTAACGCCCATTTTAATTGTCGACGGCAAACACTACGTCGTTCAATGGGAGATCGGCGCTCCCGTGGCTATGAGCGAAAATGATTTTAAAGATAAAATCGATTCGGGGGTATTTATAAGAGTGCGAAGATTCAGACCTCTGTTTTCGCTTCAGCTTCAGCAACTGTTCACCAGTTCATTATCGCGAGTTGGCACAATGGTAATGCCCCCAGCGCAACATTTAGCCGGAGTTGTTATCTCATATAGAGATCAGAATCGGATTCTGCGGCAATTGATTTCACTGCAACCAATCGACGGCAAAGCCGTTATCCTGGTAGGTAGAGGAGTTAAAGATTTTATTGATAAATTAATATTAGGACCCGAGGTTGTCAGCGAATTGCGAATCGCTGTGAACAAAGTTGACGTCAATACTCTCAATCAAAACGAACGACAGAAATGGCAATCCGCCGTGCACACCAGAGAATTATATTCGAAAATGGAGGAAGGCATTCCGTTTTCTCGGGAGGGTCTAAAGGCTCCTTTCACCGGAACTACTTACGACATCGTGACGGTAATTGGGCCGTATGTGAAGGAGAGCCCTATCAATGCTGACCGAGTAATTTCCGGTAACGCCAACCTGCTGGTGATTGAGTTAAAAGTGTCCGATCAGTCTTAGCTGATGGGGCACATCCACATATGTAGGATAAATTATCCGGTCAGTTTTATGAACTCACTTGCGCGTTCTCTTTAAGGTTGTTTTTATCGCCAATGGCTTGTTCCTCGATGAAAGTGTTGGAAGCTTATTTGGCAAGTCAAGATCATCGTCAATAAGGACGTCTGTGGAAATCTCTGCGGCCTTTGCATAGCGAAGAATGACATACAAAGCGGGCTCACGATCACCGTGTTCATAGTTTGAAAGCGTACCGCGATCTATCTCATCACTAAGATTTAAATAACGAATCAATTCATTCTGCGAAAGGCCAAGCGCCTGGCGTATCATCAATAATTTTTCGCCAAGGCGGACCTGTTTAATTCGAGCTTGCTTTCCCATCAGAATATCGCTCCTGATGGGAAATTCGTAATATTGTTTTTGTTGTAAGTGTTGTCATTTGACGCTAGACTGCTTTCGCGCTCCTGCTCCGCCGTTTTGAGGAAGACTTTGAATCTTCCGGCGTTGCACATCACAGGAGATGTGAGGTGGTTTCAATCATCAATTTAACAAACGTGCTATCTAGACATAAGAATATCACATTTTAAAGATGTTGAGCCGCAAGATCATGTCCCGTTCATAAGGTGAATCTGATGGTTAAATGTCGCTCCTTGTTTCTTTTGCTTATTTGTTTAACTGTGCTTTGGGAATCTGGTTGCTCTGAATCGAAGGAAATTACAAAGGCAAAGGAATTCCTTGATGCAGGGATGTTCGATCAGGCCGCTATTCTTCTGAAACAAGAGATTCAAAAGAATCCGAAGAACGCTGAAGCACACATGCTACTCGGCGCAACCTACCTGGGCAACAGCCAGTCAGCTGCCGCTGAACAAGAGTTCAATACCGCGGTACTTCTTGATGAAGGGATGAGGGCTGCGGCCAGCAAGAGGTGCTATGACGTTGCCAAACTTCTGATAAAGACAAAACCGATTGATGCCCACACTGCCTTGATGACAGCCAAAGGATTCAATCCAGCGCTCGAAAACGATGAGGAATTTTACTTCGTCGCCTACGTCCAATCAGAATATGGCCTGGCAAAGAAGATTGACGGAGCAAAGCAGTACCTGACGATTTTTCCCTCTGGACCGCACGCGGCCGAAGCCAGCTACACGATGGGAGACGCAGCGTATGAATTAAATCAAAAAGAACGAGCGAGGGATTATTTTGGTCAGACCGCAACGCAGTACGTCGGCACTGAATGGGGGAACAAGGCCAACGAACGGCTGGCAAATTGGACCCATGAAGTGAAACTCCGAGTAACTGATGCAGATGACATCGCACAAGGCTTCCTAAACGGAACAGTGATTACAGAAACGAGATGGGGCAATCCTGACAACGGCAATCATCAAGGCATCGGACAATGGATTGACGTATCAAACAAGATTATCAAGGGAAAAGAAAATCAGTTTCAATTTATTCTCTGGAATGCGCCGATCCCTGGTGGTTGGAGCGGCACCTTTCAAGTGATGGAAGACGGAAAGCTGATTTATTCAAAGCACGTCGAGCATCTGCAAAATGATTCGGAGGGCACGAAGTTTAGCGAGATCTTTAGGTATACGCCTAACTGAAATCATATGGCCGGGGGATTATGGCAAAATTTGTGAGGACTGGTATCATGGGAATTCCCACAACGAAGAAGACAAGGAATCGCAAGTTCCTTGCCTGAATGCTTGCTGTGGCTTCGTCCTAGCAGATTTGACCCAACCTAGGAGGTCAGCACGATGTACAAGCACCTTCCCAGGCAGTATACCTGCACGTCTGCTTCTGTCAAACACGTCGGAACAATCCGCTTATATTCATGGAATTTCATTGGAGGTCTCTATGCCTAGGCCTTTAAATCTTCTTTTGCGTCGCCTCACTTTTCGCGTATTTGACGGCATCGCGCGTTTCATTTTTGGATGCGGTATTTGTTTTCTGGTCTTAGTTGGAAGCGTTACATGCATAATTCTTCACGTGAGGCTTTTACCGACGCTTGCCATTTGTACGGCTACGTCAGTTCTTGGTTTAGCAAGCGGCCTCGTTCTTCTCCGCCGAAAGCGAACGTACAGCTTTATTGCGGATAGAATTCTAATCCTGTGGAGAGTTCAAGAAAAGCTAGCCCGTTGGAAGACTCGAATCGCTCAGAAAATACAAGTCCCAATAGCGTTACTCACCAAGGTACGTCAACAGTTTGGCGAACTCTCCATGCATTCTGTCTTAGAGGGATCGGTTCCTAAATTGCAGATGTCTACCGCCTACGCTCAATCACCGACACAGACAGGCAAAGTTATACACATTCCGGTTCATCGTCTCAGGCCGACGACTAAGGAGTTGCGAAAGAAGGAAAAAGCTCTCAAGAAATACGCTGATACCCTCTTTAAACAGTACCGCGTTGCGAGTAGAAAGCTGAAGTCGGCTCGTACTTCTGACGAAGTTGATCGATTACGCCGGGAAAAGCATCAGGCTTACGAAAGATGGAGCGGCGTATCAGAAGAATTGCGTCGAGTTTGGGACGAAATTGCTCGAAGGGCGAGGGCTCGTGACGAGCGTTTAGACCACTTCTCTGGAATAAAATACTGGTTAGCACATATTCGAGAATGGACTGAATTGTCGGGCGAACAGAAATTATTTCTGCTATTCGTGCCGACCGAGGTTCTGCTTGCCACATTTTACGCGTGGTTAGTGCTAAATGGACTTGCATGACGCGCTGGTTCTGAGACAGCTATTTAAAGAATCAGACCTGGTGAAGCGCGATATTTCAGACGTTCCTTGGCAATCTCCACGTAGCGAGGGTTCAGTTCTATTCCAATAAAGCGCCGGCCAAGCCTCAATGCCTCGACAGCGGTCGTCCCACTTCCAATAAATGGATCCAGCACGATTCCGCCCTTTGGACTTCCGGCCTGAATTGGCATCTTGACCAATGCTGAAGGATACATAGCGAAGTGATCAGCCTTCGAAGGTTGCGTTGCAATGGTCCAAACGCATCGCCGATTCCTACCCAATGAATTTAACGTCACAGAAGCACCGCGTATTCGTGCTCTGTGCATGCCTTGCACCGTCTGTCCTGGAACCCGAAGGTTCTTGTGGTTATTCGATACCGCTCGTCTCAACCGCTGTATCGATGAAGGCTTTATTGGTTCTCGGATAGCGCCCTGATCAAAGTAATAGCGGTCGCTTTTGACGAGGAAAAACATCTTCTCGAAATCAACAGTGAGCCGGTCGCGGACACTTGCCGGAAGCGCATTCGGTTTATGCCAAATGATTTCATTGCGGAGGATCCAACCCCGCTCAGTCATTGCAAGCGCAAAGCGCGCGGGCAGCTGCAGGAGGCACTTGGATGGGAGTCCTATGGTAACCTTTGGTCGAAGTACTTCCTGCGTTCGCGCACCTGAAGCGCGACCAGGGCGTTTATTAAATCCTAGGTTTCGATTGTGCCCGCTTGAATACGTATCACCTAAATTCACCCAGCACGTTCCCTCTGGCTTCAGGACACGTTTGACCTGGTCAAATACCTGGCAAAGTCGTTCTATGTACTCTGTAAACGTCGGTTCAAGTCCAAGCTGGCCAGCCACACCATAATCACGGAGCCGCCAATAAGGCGGGCTCGTGATTACACAGTCAATGCTCTCATCTGGAACCTTCAGCAAGATTTCCTGCGCATCACCGCAAATGATTTGATTGGTCAGGTCAATGGACATGAGCAACGTGATTAATAAGCGAGCTTCGAGCACTTTGTCGGGCAGGGTTGAACGAGGTTCCGTCTGCTTATAAGTGGCCCAGCAGTAGGACGTTGTCTTCACGCTAGCAAAGCAAACGACAAAACATAAGTGAGGAAAATGAGCCTAAAGCGGCTTATTTTCCTCACTGTTCAGGATCTGTCCGATTGCTATGCTGCCTTCAGTTCATAGGGAGCTTTGATTCCAAAGCTTCCAATTACATCCATAGGAGGAATAAATGATATGCCTCATGAGGTATCGATTACGTATGTCACGCACCTGACGAGCCAAGAATTTCGTCTTGTCGGACTTGCTCTGTCGGCAGCGGCCAAGGAACAACCGATTACGAGCCCTGACGACCGCGAAGCAATGGCTGGCCTCAACAAACGATTGCAGGAACTACGCCTCAATCGACTGAAGGAAGTCCACGCCACAGCAGAAACAGTGGCCACTAGAATAGCTGAGGAGGCGCAATGAACGTTGAAAGGAGGAATAACGAAATGGCTCAAGCTGTGCTCATAGCCCAGCGTGGTAGTTCGAAGATCACCCGGGAGGAACTGAAGGACATTCCGGCACCCACTCCCACGTTAACCCACAGACCCATCCCGCACGACGAGGTCGTGGGCTTACTTATCGAAACGCTTTCGTTTCGGCATATTCATGTCAAGCACGATGAATACGCAGTATCATCAAACGGTATGAAGCTCTTTGGCATTATGACTCTTGAGACAGAATATAGCGGCGTCAATTTCGCTATTGGCCTCAGAAACAGTAACGACAAGAGTATGCGGCTAGCGCTTACCGCAGGCTACAGGGTCCTCGTTTGCAGCAATATGGCCTTTCACGGCGAATTCCTGCCGATCCAGCACAAACATACCCATGGACTGGAATTGTCCGAAGCGGTTTCAGTCGGAGTGGATAAGATTCAACGGAACTTTGCCTCGCTTGAACACCAAATCGCTGCTTGGCAGCGGCGAGGTCTCTACGATTCGCAGGCCAAGCTCATCATCTACCAGGCATTCATTCAGTCTGATTTTCCCAAGCAACTGATGAATACCGTCCATGACTACTACTTCAATCCGCGCTATGAGGAATTTTCCGGCAGAAACCTCTGGTCCCTCTCTAATGCCTTTACCTCAGCATTCAAGGACCTCAGTCCCGTTGCCCAGTTCCGGATGACTGCCCGCCTGGCAGGATTCATGCCTCAGTTCGGCTAGAGAATAGTGACAAACTTCTCTTAACCGTCCAGTTGTTCACCGTCGCAATCCAGTGTAGGCCAGTTCTGTAGGGATTCGTGTGGCCCAAATGTCACGCGGCCTTCAAACTGCCCCAAAACAGCAATCCTTTTATACACCAAGACGAAGCAAAGGAGAGTATCGAATGAGTAGCCTGTTACGAAAGAAACGCAGTACGAAAACAAACGCCGACTTGTCTGTTTACAAAACTGATGAAGGATACCGCGTCAGATTGCCTTTCGATCCGGCAAAGAGTTATCTCGTCACCATTGTGCAAGGGCGACTTCAGTGCACCTGCTCTGATTTCCAGGTCAAGCGGTCTGACCCAACCTATGCCTGTCGGCACATCGACGCTGTTATCGAATTCGACAATGAAAAAACCGAGCCTTCAGGCGTGGAGGATCAATACGACGACTCGGAAATCTCAAATAATGATTTTGACGAGGAAGCTATCGAGGCATGGCACGAAGAGCGCGCTCTGGAACGTGACGAGTCTCATGCTGCATCAGAAACCCAGCCATTCAAGCCACCGACAAATCGCGATCGTGAATCGATGATTGTTACGCCTGCGTCGCGTATGCTCATCAAGCGTAGCCTTAGTCCGGATGGCCGAATTGATTCGGTTTCGGTCGAACTCGATTTTCCGGTTGACACTGAGCGACCTGACGAAATCAGGTGGAAGGCCAAATCAGCACTAGAACTCCAAACGAGCATTATCCGCGAGTTCCTGAATGTCGAGCCAGAACAGGCTCAGCCAACAGGTCAGAGGAATAATGGCAAAGGTCCTAGACCAGTGCCTCAAAAGCAGGAACCCATCTGTCAGCAAGCCCTGCTTAAAGACATTGGTTCAACCGAGAGCAAGTGGGGGAGACGGTTCTTCATCAATGTCGAAGTAGCGGGGAAAGTCCTTAAGCTTTTCGGCACCGAAAAGCAGCTTTCCGCCCATATCGCTGATGCCGGTTATGCGATACCAATCTCGAAGATCGCCGAGGGAAAGGTTCTCAACATTCCTTGTCTTGTGACCACCAAGCCTAGTTCTGATGGTCGTTACCTGAACGTCGAACAAGTCTTTGAGCAAGACCTACCAAAGAAGGCAAGCTAGCCTTCAGTTCCGCCACCAAAGCTACGTCCGTGTCCATTCAAGCACGGAATAAAAATAAGAAAGAATCGAACTGATTCTGGCCCGCGTGGCCAAAGTACCATTCAGTTATAACCTGCGGGGCAATCTGTTTAACAGTTCTTGCCCCCTCTTTTTCTTACAACTAAATACCAGACGATTCTTTTTAATGTCACCGGGTTCTGCGTTTTCGGGATTAACAGCTTATAAAACAGCAATGACACCTATGACCAATACCACACCGGATCACAATTCAATCACATACTTTGCTGAGGCCAATTATCGCGGTCGTCAGACTCGTTTTGGTATCAGACAGTCTGACCGAATGGGTCATGTGCACATCATTGGCAAAACCGGCACGGGCAAGTCAACACTGCTTGAAACACTCATCCGCCAGGATATTGAAGCAGGACAGGGGATTGCTCTGCTCGATCCGCACGGCGATTTGGTCGAAAAGATTGAAGGTCTCATTCCACAGCACAGGAAAGACGATTTGATTTATTTCAACGCGCCTGACCCTGCAAACACGCTTGGCTTCAATCCGCTTGAGCAAATTGCTCCATTGAAGCGCCCACTGGCTGCTTCAGGCCTTTTAGAAGTTTTTAAGAAACTTTGGAATGATAGCTGGGGGCCACGCCTTGAGCACATTCTGCGCAACGCCTTGTTTGCGCTCCTCGATCAACCGGACTCGACCCTTGCCGATATACTCCGGTTATTTGAGGACAACAACTTTAGAAAACAGGTTGTAAAAAATACCCAAAACACTCGTGTTCGGGACTTTTGGCTTAAGGAATATGAAGGCTACCCAGCGCGCTTCCGCGCTGAGGCAATTGCTCCAATACAGAATAAGGTGGGAGCATTCCTGGCTGACCCGATACTGCACCGCATTTTGACTCAACAAAAAAGCTCCTTTTATTTGCGTCGCGTGATGGACGAAGGAAAAATATTGCTCGTCAATCTTTCAAAAGGAAAGATCGGAGAAGATACAGCGTCACTCTTGGGTGCAATGATTGTTTCCAGAATAGGGCTTGCCGCATTGAGCAGGGCTGACATTTCTGAAGATAATCGCAGACCATTTTTCCTGTACCTGGATGAGTTTCAAAGCTTCACCACGCTCAGCATCGTTAGCATGCTTTCGGAACTGAGAAAATACAAAGTAGCAATTACGCTTGCACATCAACACCTTGCCCAGCTTGATCTGCCAGTTCGCGATGCCATTCTTGGCAATGTCGGAACAATAATCTCTTTTCGACTTGGTGTTGCGGATGCGGAACTCATAGCCAAAGAGTTTTATCCCGACTTTTCTGAGATCGATTTGATGAATCTACCAAATCATCAGATTTATCTGAAACTTTTGATTAATGGAATGGTCTCGAAACCGTTTAGCGCAACAACGCTATTCGAAGCAACAAAAAGCGGTGCCGCGAAGTAATAAAACCTGGCGTGCCGTCTTGCGCTCGGCCCATTGTTTCTTTGGTTTCTTAAATAATGATTCAACAGATATTTCCGTTTTCTGTACTCTGCTGATGATGCCCGAAAAGTATAGTTTTCGGGCACCTCTTTTTCATTATTAAAAACCCCTGAAAAATAAGGGTTTTCAGTAGCCGTTTTGGGAGGGGTTTTTGGGCACCCCTTTATGGAACACCTTAACCGAACGAGAGCCGGAATTTACGCCAGAGTCTCGACCCACGACCAGCAGACCTTACCCCTGCAACTGAAGGCAATGCGCGAATACTCGCGCAAACGAAATTTGAAATTGGTCATCGAGTATAAAGAAGTTGGATCAGGCGCGAAACAGCGTCCGATGCGCGAGCAGCTCCTGCGGGAGGCGCGCCGGCGCGCGATCGATGTCATTATTGTCTGGAAGCTCGACCGCTGGGGACGCTCCCTTGCCGATCTGGTGTTCACGCTTAACGAGCTGCGCGATCTCGGTATTGGTTTCGTGTCGCTGACAGAAGCTCTCGACTTCTCTACTCCATCCGGACGAGCGCTTGCCGGCATGCTTTCGGTGTTCGCCGAGTTTGAGCGCGATATCATCCGCGAACGCGTAAAAGCCGGTATTGCCCAGGCCCGTGATAAAGGAACACGGCATGGTCGGCCAAAAAGCGCCAGCCTTCAGGCCGCGGAGGTCAAACGGCTTTATAAAAAAGGTAAAGGTATGACCAAGGCCGCGATTGCCCGCAAGCTTAACATCGGTCGCGCTTCCGTCGATCGCGCGCTAGCCTCTTAGCGACAAGTCATCAGTAACATAAAAATATATGTTTATATGTGCGAATTGCGGAGTTACCAACTTCGCGCAGATCAACCAGGCAATCAAAGATAAAGGAGATTGGGTGCTCTGCTGCTCACGCTGCGGCGCAGTCAATATTCTTGCGGCTACGGTGGTTGACCTGCTCTCGTTCCCTACCCTTAAGGTTATCGGTTATCGAGAAGCCTGAATTGTAAGTTCTGGGGTCACATCGCAGCTTCCGTGCTGCTAATTCATCAAGCAAGCATCATCCCGATTCACCACCGAACAGCCTGTCCTCCAGACCGACCACCTTCAAAGTCTTCGACCCAGCACATTGTGACGGATGAGTCTGTTTTGTCTGGGGCTAGAGTAATAAATCGACCAGATAACGGCGTTTTGGGCGGAAGCAACTTCCACTCTTGTTTATCTTGAAAATAAATAACGTCGGTTTCTTTCGGTTGCCATAATACGACAGAAGATTTTAACTGGTGCTGTAATACAATTAAAACTCTGCTGCGCTTTTCAACGCCTTCAACTTGCCATCGTCCGATTCTGATTCGTCCGGTTAGCCCCATATCCTTCAGTTGCCGCAGTTCTGACTCCGTAAGACCCCTCTTATCCATTTCCACATCAACTTGTGGAAGTCCAAATTGATCCACGGATAAAGGTTCCGGACCTGGAATCCATTTCGCAAAGATCACCACCACACCTTGGCTTCCAGCTAGGTGGGCACCATTAATTCTTGATATTGGCAGCACAAAGGCTATTACCAGCGAGAAGAGGAGTGTGGTTCTAATCATAAGAACTCTTTAGTTTCTCAGCTTATCCGACGCTACACCTAATCACGATCTGACCTCTGAAAAGCTGCCTGATACTGAGCCTCTGTCCCCACGAAAAAACCGAGATAGTCTACTTCCCTATTTGTAACAGGATCCTTATCAACGCTAACATTTCCTCCCCAGATCATTCCGCCTGCACCCCATCCAGTTGCAGGAATCTGACGGCTTGAATTATTGGAGTAATAATAATATTCGTCCTTTGCCGAACCTGTTTCCAATCCGGTAGAAGTTCTCAAACGGCCGTCAGGTGGGATTACGACCACGTACATCCCCCCATCCAACGGCAGTGGTTTGGCATCGGGAAGACTAAAATAAATTCTTACCTTCCCAACGTAACCGTCAGGTATCAAATATTTACACGGATGCCTACTTGGACGGTCCATACAGCCTGTGATATCTGAAAACAGGATCAATGAAACAAAAAGGAAAAGGTAGGTTATTTTCACATTCAAAACAAACCCTCCAAAAAAGCGATCATGTCTCCCCGGATCGAATTATACAGTTGTTTGACAACTCTTAAGCAGTCCTAAAAGTTAATGATCCGAATCTTCTGACTCCATATGTGTAGGGCTCTTTTTCTTCTTTTTCTCTTTATCATCTTTTTTGATCTTTGGCCCTGAATACTCAACAGTTACAGTTCCGCTAGACGCTGTTTGATTCATAAAAAACAGTTGTATGGGTGTATCTCCTTGCGTGCGCGGGTCACGCGACCAGATGTTTGTCACAGTGTTTCCACGTTTGACGAGCACCTCAAAGGCCGGAAACCCAGTTGTTTTTCCATCCACTTGGACCCATATGGGACCGTGGGGTCCGCCATACTCAATCGTGATCTTCAAGTCATATTTAATTCCAGGGGCTCCAATCACGAGCGGGTTAGGCGAGTTACCTTGCACTCTTAGAACCAATTTTCCTGACTTATTTTCCACGACTTCATATTTAACGGTGTCTTTGCTCGCTTGATCGGTTGTTATTAAATTATCGTTTTCATCAGTCTCATGGGTAATCCCAATACTTGGGCGATAACTGTTTACACTTAAATTGTAATTATCCATTCCTGTACAGCCATCGCATCCAGCTCGTATGTCAAAAACTTGCTGCGTACGGTGATGAGCATCGTCGCCTTCTGCTGCGCCATCAGCGAAGGGCTCCCGATTATCGCCGCGGAAAAACCTCTCTTTCACATTTATGCCGGCATCTGGATCATATACTGGCGTATAAACACTAACTGTTTTCATTGGAATGAACGAGTTTATGATTATCTCGAAATCTTCCTGAAATCCGTCCGGGTCAATATACATTAAAGGATTATTGAGAACATACGCATACCGATTCCATTTTTGAGGCGTAGATATATGATCAGGACTGACACCTGCGGGGTCCTCCGCAGTGAATCGTCCCTGGGCATTCGAATAATATCTTGCCCCGAAATAATCTAGTCCTGTCTCGGTATCGCGCTCCTTTTGGGTGAAATGCTGCCTGATTCCATCGCTCACGCCAAAGCCTAGAATGGTCGTTCGGCCATTAACGCCTGCGGGAATTTCCTCCCCAAACGGCAGGTAATCATGACGTGAATGAATGCTGCCGTCACCGTAGGTTATAACGGCTGGCGATCCTAAATGATCTCCAGTCAGATATTGAATTTTAGTAGGGTCGGTTACAGATCCAGGATTAATGGTTGCAAGCAGCCTGTTAGCCCGGTAAATATACTCCTTTTTCAACGCATGAGAGCTAACGTCAAATTCAGCGGCTATGCCTCCGGAAATGCCGTAAACCATTATGATATTATCTTGAGTCGTCTTTTTTACTCTATTACCTTCCCCATCGTAAACGTAATTGCCAGTATCACTCGCGGTGGCCAGAGAGGTTCCTTGCTTGGCGTTCGTCAAGCGATTTTCAGCATCGTACGTGTAAAACTTCGATGTGAGCGAGCCAGACGAGGTGGGTTCTACGGTGAGGTCCCCAGCGGTGTTGTAGTTAAACCCACCTCCCGTTGCAACAAACCTGTTTGTTGCAGTATCGATCGATGGCGCTGGTGTGAATACGCCTAAACTTGACGTTGCTGTCGTTGACGTTCTGTTACCGTAGCGATCATAGCTAAAGGTTTGCTCCCAATAAATTGGTGATCCTGTGGCCGCAGCTTCTTTAGCATCGGTTAAACGATTAAGAGAATCGTAGCTGTAAAATTGTTTACCTGATATGACGCTATTGGTCATACTCAAAACGTCACCGTTGTTATTTGTTGATCCGTAGTCGTAGGACAGATCCATGACAGATGCCGGGGTTGAACTCGTCCCCAGCATTATCTCTGTTGTCTCTAGTCGTGAGTTGTAATTGAGCGAATGTACCAGAGGTGTTGTTGTGCCATAGGTCTCGCTTGCTAAAGCACCCTGAGGCGCATAACCGATTCCCGATACGCTTGCTCCGCCCGCATAGGACGTGGCTGCACTTGTCACTGAGGTTAGTCTGGCCAAATTGTCGTAAACCGCCGATATGGTTCGCCGATCTGTCGCGCCTGGAACCGAGGGATAGGTCTCACTCAGAATGCGACCGGCGAGATCATATGTTGCTTCATCCAGGTAATTTGTGCCATCGGTCTGCTGATTTCGCCTTATAACGTGCCCACCTGCGTCATAGCCATAGTAAGTGCCTGCGCTCGACCCGCCATACGTGATGGCTATAGGCCTTCCTACTGAATATCCAGTATCAAATCCAGACGGCGCTCCAGAAGGAAGAGATTGATGATCGTAGAAATAATTCACTGTGGATGTTGCTACAGTTGATGAGGTCACAGCGTAACTCTTGCTTATAATGCGATTAATCACGTCATAGGATAGGCTCGTCACGTTGCCGACAGCGTCGGTCTTGCTGGTTAGATTCCCGGCATTATCGTAAACATAGCTAACGGCCCCGCTCTCTGGGTTCGTTGCCGACGTAAGTCTTTTTAGCGAATCATAATTAAAGGTTCTCGTTTGGCTCCCTTGGGTGACCAATGTGAGATCTCCCAAAGTGTCATAGCCATAACTGGTTTGATAGTTCAACCCATTTGGGTCCTCAATCGCTTGTGTGACGTGCCCTAGCACATCAGTGATGGTTTTGCTGGCTTTCGCGGCCTGGTCAGTCACTGTTACTTGGTTGCCGCTATAGGTTGTGGTTAACGATCCAGTCCAATTCGCCGTGGTACCAGAGTTCGGTGGTTGATTACTGGCTGTGCCGGAGAAAGTTGCAACCTCAACCATTCTTCCAAGTGCATCGTAGGTTGTTCTCGTCCATCCGTCGCTATTTGCGACTGCTCCGCGGTAGGGATTTGTCGCAAACTGCACCCGGCCCATAGCATCATAAACCTGCTTTGTCGTGATATAAGTGTTCGAGTTCTCGTAATTACGCGTTTCAGTGACTCTTTCAAAGCCATCATGGAGAGTTACGCTTTTGACACTGTTGTCGTTATAACTGCTCAAATCGGTGGTGGCAGTTACAATGCGGTTCACATCATCATAAGCAAGTGACGCCTGTTTCTTAGATCCGCCAAGACTTGTGGCATTGGAAATCACTTGCGTCTGTCGATCCATAGAATCGTTATAGAACAGGCTTGTTGCCACGCCATTGCTATCTAAAACGTCAACAGACTTACCCAAATAATAGTCGAACTGAGTTTGAGCAGATTGGCCTAATGCGTTAGTGATTTGTGTGACGAATGCAAACGTGCTCTTTGTTCCTAATTCTGTTGGAACGGTGGTGTCGTTACTGACAGAACCATTTGGCGCTCCAAAATTATCAGTAAAGGTAAACGTCGACGAATGACCAAGCGGACCAATGTCTATCACAACATTGCCTGTAATATCATACTGCGCATATCCCGTAACTGCGGTCCCGGCTGGTAGCAGGTATCGCGAAGTGCTTGTGACATTTCCTCGGGTTGTCTTCGAAGTTGTGAAATTAGAATCCAGGCCTGTTATGTTCGATCTATTCAGAAGCGCTGCGTGATTTCCGCTGGCCGCATAGTTATCGTATTCGAATGTCGTACGAGCCTGTTCCGTTCCATTGGCGTCATAAACTGAAACTTGCAATGGCAGGTTCCTGATATGGACGGTTGATGTTGTGCTCGGCGATGTTGCATTTGGAAGAAGCGTATCGTAATGAATACCGTTGATCGAATTGGTCGTCACATAGGTTGTGACCGTCGAGCGCAGCAGCGCACCCGGCGCTCCGTTCCCAAAGTCATAGGTAGCAGTGCTGGTGACGTTGTTGTATTGATCATAAGCGTAGATAACTTTACTGACCTGGTTCGATGGAACTAGTGTCGTATCTTGCTCTATAACGCGCGGGTTATAGGATGGTGAGTAGTCCGCTAGACCCGTCCACCACGGCACAGTGCCACCCTGCTGCCAAGTTTGAGTTGTCCTTTGCAGAACGGTCGTTCCGTCGAAATCGTAGGACTCTGTTTGATATTCCTTACCTTCCTTCCAGGAGTTATCAGCGAAAGTTGGATCTCCACCTCCGTTATTAGGCGAGGTTTCCGCGTCAAAATAATAATAATGTTTCTCTCTGGCTAGTCTATTCCCAGTCGAATCTAGATGATCTACCGTAAGTATGCTATTCCAACCGTTCTGTGATGGATCGGCAAGAGAAATGGTCGTTCTATTCGTTAAAGTGCTGCCGTCGACATAGGAACGTTCCTCTCCCACCCGACGATAGATCATAGGATATGCAACACAATTCGGGCAGCCAGTACCCCCAGTACCATCATAGGTATCATATTCGCTTGCTCCACCCGTCGAGTTTACAACGCGAGCCAATTCTCCATAGGCGTTATAAAAGAATTGATAACTCTGACCGCTTGGCAACCAAACCACAGACCGAACTGTTGGATTGAATGTTGCGACACTTGATGCCGAATTTAAATAGGGAAACAACGTTGCCCATGTTTGAGGAGTTGAGACATCGGAGGATTGGGTGTTACGTAGAGCATTTGCAAGCGACGTCTTCGAAACCCTAATTATTCGAGCCGCTCCTCCAAACCCCTTATATGTGATTTGATCATCTAGACCATAGGGTGCAATGTCGTTCACGTTATAGGCGATATCGATTTCACGATTCAAGGAATCTGTGATTTTCGTTACTCTTTCAACGTATTGTCCATATACGCCAAGGGACCGGTCAAAATAGAGCTCGTAGCTATAATTGATCTGGTTGCCATTTTTATCCCGAATCCAGGAAACAGCTCCGTAATTGTCTATTCTGAATTGCGTGCCATCGCTTAAAAGTAATACTCCCGCGTAGCCATTGGCCACACCAGTATCAACCTTGTTGCTTCCGTCACCATTACCGACCGTATCGTCATAAACAACGTTGTCAGCTATAAATGTCGCGCCGGACCCATCTGTCGAAAGAAACACTCTTCCTCGAGAAGGCAATGTCGACTGGTCATAGCAGAAGTTGGGGTTGAGCATCTTACCGAAAGTTAGCTGATCGACAAATTCATACGATTTCCCACCGGCACCAACAAATGATAGTCGAGTGACAGTATTATTGTTGTACATTGCATCCACATATGGGCCATCTGGGCATGGACCCTGATCATTTGTCCCGATGGAGTACACAAATAGATAGCCAGGGACATAGGCCATATCAAAACTGGTCTGGGTTGTGCTCGGCTGAGGATAATAATGAGGCAAACCATACGAATCATACGTGGTAGCGACCTCAAATCTCTGGATGATCTGCATCAACAGCGGCATCTGTGCACCGCCTCGCCCGCCAACATGAAGGAGAGGTAATTCAAAACTGTGATTCCCATTATAATAATTAACAGAATCAATACCGCCATTAGATTGTGCCCCGGATGGGGTCGTACTGAAGTCCTGACCAGCTGCGCATGTTGCTATCAATATAATCGAAATAATTGCTAAAGCCGCGTTTACGAATGTTCTTCCGGCTCGACCGAAGCGAGAAAACTTAGACTGGCGCATATTATTCTCCTGTATTCGCAAGGCGTAAAAAGATTATACGGATTTACTTTTCTGTGATTTGAATGCGACAAGCCAATTCAGAATGATTGATCTCTCTCAGCACGTAATTCCCAGGCGCCAAATCAAGGGTTTTTCTCTGCTTTGCCGATCCTCTAATCGCTTTTTCTTTGTAAGCATCCACTCTCTGGCCATTATCTTTGAAGATCGCAAGTTCAAGATCTTGCATATGCTTAATCACCAGAATGAATGGACCGGTTGGCCGAGTAATAGCAGAAGGCTCAAATCCCGATGGGGTTACCGAGATAACCTCTGCCTCAATTCTTTGAGATTCTGGGTTCTGCGCGGTTGAAGACTTCACCGAAACAGACGCAAAATTTATTAAGGTGGCCCGATGCCAAGCCTTAACGCTAAAAGCCAGCGTGGTCAGGCCAATAAGGATCACCACTGTCAACAAAGCTGGAATCCGTCCGAAAAGACGAGCTCGCCTTAAAGACACAACGATACTATTGAAGGACATAAAGTTCTCCTTAGAAACATAGAATTGCAAAATGCCGCGCGGAGGTTACCGGTCGGCTTGTAAATAGTTGACCAGTTGCAGGCTTAACAGATCACTGTGGTTGATACGCTCCTCAATAAAATCAATTAGCGTGAGTTTTTATAAACTTCTTCGGCCGTGGTCGGTCGGGAGATAAGTGCCAATGCGGACACATGAGATATCTGCGGAAAAGTGTCCGTCCCCGGCCAATTTCGGTTAAGCGGATGAAAGAACTTCTCCTAAATTTCAACTCTATTCCTACCACAGGCCGGCCCTAACTGCAACAGCTAAATTGCTAAATCTTTTCAAACACTTTCTAAGATATAGATTAGGCGAGGAAAACTGTTCGACACAACGGCCGGAAAATAAACTCCCGTCCGATAGTTTCGGTTATGCGAACTGGGCCTTCTGGCCAGGCTTAGTTCTCTATACGCGTCAGATAAGCGTATTTATGGATAGTTCTGAACTCAAAATGGCAGGAAAGGGAGACTGCGACCTCAGTCAACAGTCTGTAACAGAATCTCCTCAACGAAAAACCAGCAGTTTGAGAGAAGAAGCACAAAACTCAATGAGGGCGTAGGGGAACTTTGCGAGAATTCAAGTTCAAACAGCTATGCAATCGCCTCGTCGCAAAGAGAACGTCCGCCCTTGTTTTGATAGTAGTTGCTACTGGGTTTGTTTCACTAACTCCTGGATTGAAACATTACTGCCTCGTCCGGATTATTACAAAGTGCGGATGGAGTTTGTCAAAAGAGTTTTGCAATAACGGCAGCGGAATTTGGCCGGCCGGTGATTTGACAAAAATCTTTGGATCCGCCAACATGGCCCATGACAGAGGCTAGCCACTGACGCATCTGTCGTCAAAGGTCGAACTAATCCCTTATATTTAAGCCAAATTTAATCCTTTTAGCCGACTTCAAGCAACAATCATCCATTTCAATCAGCTAATGCGTGATTGGTTGTATATCCCTATGAATAACGAAATATTGCGGCCGCCGCGCCGGTTCCTAAATCCTCAGGAACTCGCAGGCTATTTAGGTGTGCCGGTAGGCTGGATTTATGACCGCACCCAGCAAAAAGGTCCGGAGACGATTCCTCATATAAAACTTGGCAAGTACCTTCGATTCAACCCAGAATCGGAGGGCTTTCAGCGGTGGCTCACCGAGCACGAAATCAACTCCGAATTGACAGCCGACAGTCCTGTTCATAAACTTCCTGCAATTGAGGACAAAACACGAGCCATAAAGGAAAGGAGTATGTAATGGCTCGTTATTGCAGCTTACAAAGCGGCTCCGTCGAGGTGCGGAAGCGCAAACGCGGAGCTGTTTACACGATTCGCTACCGAGTGCGAGATGACACCGACAAAACAGGTTGGCGACAGATCCGGGAGACGCTGCCCGACTGCACTTCTAAAAAAGAAGCGCTTTTGGAAATGTCGAAACGTGTCAGCACAGCGAATCTAAAGAACGACAGCCAACCACAGTCAAACGAACCGACCTTGGCTGAATTTGCGGTTGGCCTTTGGAAATCGTATCTGGAGAATAGGCGAGTGAAAGCGTCGACTATTTACAGTTATCAATCAATGTTGGATAACCATATCCTGCCCGTGTTTGGTCGAAAGCGGTTACGCGAGATAACAACACTTGATCTCACACGCTTCTTCGATCAAAAAAGGCGAGAGAAGGCGTCCAAATATGCACTCAATCTTTATGCATTACTCAACGTAATGTTTGAGGTTGCGGTGCAGTATGACTTGATTGAAAAAAGCCCCGTTCGCCGGAAGCTTCACCGGCCGATGATGACTGTCAATACCAAAAAAGTGGCACTCTTGCCTCACGAGTTGCAATCCCTTTTGCAACAGATTCCGTCAGGTTACCGAGTGTTACTGCTGACATTAATGGTGACAGGACTTCGGTCTGGGGAACTCCTAGGACTGTGGTGGTCTGATTTTGATCAGTCCAACCAGCGGTTGGCGATAAACCGGCGAATATGGCGCGGTCAGCTTGATACGCCCAAGACTGAAGCAAGTATGAGAAACATTCATTTACCGGCAGCTTTGGTTGAACTTTTGTTGGAACACAAAAACAATTCAGAGTTCGCCGGACAAAATGATTTCATATTTTGCCGCCAGGACGGCAGTCCATTAGACCCGGATTATGTGCGTAACTTCGTGCTCTATCCGGCAATGGATGCGGCCGGAATCGAGCGACAGTCGCGCACGCATGGTTTCCATTTGTTCCGGCATACTGCCGGAAGCATTGTTCACAATAAAACGAGGGACTTGAAATTGGCGCAAGAACTGCTCGGTCATGCGAGGTTATCAACGACCTCGGATATTTATATCCATGCTCCCGATAAGACAGCGGAACTGGCAACAGAAACGATTATTCGGGACGTGATGCCGACTAAATTTGTGACCCAATCTGTGACCCAAAACAAGGAATTGGTAAATTGATGAAACCCTGCCGAATCTCAAAGCCCAATAAAATAGGCGCTTTGCAGCGCCTGATGTGTGGTTGCGGGGGCGGGATTTGAACCCGCGACCTTTGGGTTATGAGCCCAACGAGCTACCAGACTGCTCCACCCCGCGTCAAAGGAACGAAAAATATAGGCCACCCTATTACCCTTGTCAATGAAGTTTTCAGTAGATGTTATCGCCGAGATTGCAAATGCCAGTCGAAGATGTCAAACGAAGATGATGTCATATAAATAACCAGCGGTCATTCTGATCGTCCCTAAAACTCGGAATAATCAGAATGACCGCGTACTCTCAACACAACCGTCCGGGGTTTAATTCGCGTTTGCCACCGGCCATCCCGGTCGCTCGCCGCCGGGATCTCAGTTTCCGGTTAACGCAAGAGGTACTTCCTTGTCCCCTCTTTCTGCAAATTCCTGGACCTGGTTCTTAAAGAACCGGCCGGCGCCCAGCCAGAAGATTAAATACAAGAACAATGGCTGCCAGCACCAGTAAAAGGTGGATCAAGCCGCCACCGATCCCGCCAATCAATCCAACCAACCAAAGAATAAGAATTATCGCAAATATTGTCCAAAGCATTGCTCGGTTCTCCTCTCCATGTTTTTTCAACTCGCTCAGTTTCCTTACCAAGCTCCTTCGCCCGCCTTTGTTATGCGGACACCCAATAAAGTGCAATAGCTATGCCTAGCGGCTCGCCTGCTCCGCTGTCTCTCTTAAACGTTTATTTTGGCCTTATATTTAGCGTAGTTAAGAGGGTAAGTTGCTAATTAAAGTGGCGGTTTAGGGCTTGGGAAAAACAACGTTGAAGTGAAAAACCGGTTTATGGAGACGTACGTGATGAATGATTACCGAACATCCCTTACCTTATTGATGTCATGAAGACAGGTTACGGAGTGTAATCGCTGCTTCGGACGGCACGACGCAATAACAGTGGATTATCGTAAAGCTTGACGCCGCCCACGGCAGTCGAGTGAAGCGGGTTTTCTGACACTCGGGTTTTTAATCCGGTCTCTTTCTCAATTCTGCCGCGTAGCCCCTTCAGCAAAGACGTCCCGCCAGTAATGACGATGCCTCTTACGTAAAGGTCCGCAGCAGCGTCGGGCGGCAAACCTTCAAGAGATTTCCTTACTGTGTGGACAATTCTGGTGGTGATCGGCTCGATAACCTCGAATATCTCTTCGGCTGAAACTTCGATCATTTGCGGCTTGTCTTCCAGGGTGCCCTGCCCAATGACGGTGCTGATGCGTCCTTCTTCCGGCGGAGTCGCTGAGCCCAACTCCATTTTTACACGCTCGGCCGTGCGGTCGCTGATCACCAGCCCATATTCTTTGCGAAAGTACGCCTCCAGCTCTTTGTCCATCGCCGATCCGCCGATGGGCTCTGCCATTGCGTGAATTGTGCGAGCAGAGGCAATGACTGAAACGTTCGTCACTCCACCGCCGATGTCCGCGATCATTACTGCTTTCGGCTCCGTTACCGGCAAGCCTGCTCCGACCGCCGCAGCCAATCCCTGAGAGATGAAATATATTTTGCTGGCCCCTGCTTCATTGACGGCCGCGTCCAGGGCTCGGACCTCGATCTCGGTCAAATGCGGAGGGACACCGACAATCACGTGCTTGATAAAATGCATCCTGCCGCCCCGCGCGCGTCGCAGAAACCAGGATAAGAGTTTCGCAGTCAAGTCAGGATTTGCGACAACTCCGCTGCGCATCGGGGATACGACGCGAACTCCGACCGGAAGATGTCCTTTCATGTCGAGAGCTTCAATACCAACTGCCACAACCTCCCCATTTTCGTCGCTGATCGCGAGCAGCGAAGGACCGCTGGCGACAATGCCGCGACCGCGCGCGGCAATCAGCGTGTTTGTTGTTCCAAGATCGACCGATAGATCGTCCGCGATCAAATTATGCAGCGATGGCAAGACCATATTATTTTGTTTCTTATTTAACTCCGGTCAGCAGCGTTTGTTTGAGCATCGGCGATAGTGGCCATAATCAGCGGACGGCTTTGGCGGCATCAATGCAACATCACGAAGAGGCGACCTCGCCTCAAATATTAAAAACTGAGTTTATGCAGCGAGTGTTGTGCTGTCAAGAATCGGCCGTAGCGCAAGCATCCCTGCTTGCGCACGTGCCAAAAACTAAATCGGGAAATGTAAATTGGACGTCGCCGAAAAGCGCAAGCATCGATGCTTGCGCTGCCTGGGAATGAGCTATGCAATCGTGATGTCCGACGACATGTAAACGTCCTGAACGGCGTTAAGCAAGGCGACGCCATCTTTCATAGGTTTCTGGAATGCTTTGCGGCCAGAGATTAGTCCCGTTCCGCCCGCGCGTTTGTTGATAACCGCAGTGCGCACGGCATCGGCCAGATCATTCTTTCCGGACTCGCCGCCGGAATTGATTAGACCCGACCTGCCCATAAAGCAATTGGCAACCTGATAACGCGTCAGATCAATCGGATTGTCTGTCGTCAATTCCGAGTAGACTTTGTCGCTGGTCTTGCCGAAATTCAGCGCCTTGTAACCGCCATTGGTGGTGGCCATCTTTTGCTTGATGATATCAGCCTGAATGGTAACACCCAGATGATTCGCCTGTCCGGTCAAGTCGGCCGCAGTGTGGAAATCCTTTTCCTTTGTCTTAAAAGCCGCATTGCGGAGGTAACACCAGAGGATTGTGCACAGGCCAAGCTCGTGCGCACGCTCAAATGCCGAGGTGATTTCCTGAATCTGGCGTTTTGATTCTTCTGAGCCGAAATAGATCGTTGCGCCGATAGCCACAGCGCCCATCTCAAAAGCCTGTTCGACGCTGGCGAACAGAATCTGGTCAAAGCTGTTTGGATAGGACAGAAATTCGTTGTGATTTATCTTAACGATAAACGGAATCCGATGCGCGTACTTGCGCGAAACTGAACCCAACACACCTAATGTTGAAGCAACGGCGTTGCAGCCACCTTCAATTGCCAGCTTAACAATATTTTCCGGATCGAAATACATCGGATTCGGCGCAAACGAAGCGCCCGCCGAATGCTCAATTCCCTGATCCACCGGCAAGATCGACAGGTAACCGGTGTTTGCAAGCCTGCCGTGATCGAACAGAGACTGCATGTTCCGCAGAACAGCGGGCGGACGGTCCGAACCCACCCACACGCGATCTATGAAATCAGGTCCCGGCAAATGCAGGGATTCTTTCGGGAAAGTCTTGCTTTGGTATTCCAAAAGGGCGCGTCCCTCGGCGCCCAGGATCTCCTCAATGTTCGTCATAATCGTTTCCTTTCGACAGGCTCGTAGGATTTGGCCTAGATTCTATGACTATGGATTATCAACGTCAACAATTCAATACAGTTGAAGACTTCACATTTTTGCACAGATTGAAGTATTCGCAAACCAGCCGATCTGCCAGTCCTGTGTAATTGGACGCGATTTTCCACTGCCGGTTTTAAGGGGGCATCTGTGACACTTGATGGCCGAACTTTGGCCAGATGACTGCCGTGTCACAGCGGGTGTCACAGTGCTACCTACAGATAACAAATAACTTACCGCGCTGTGACACCTGTGACAGCACGTTGCAGGATTTTAGAATTCAAAGAGCCGTGAAGCTGCCGAATGGGGGCGCCAAGCGCGTGTCATAGGTCTCGGCGCTCTATAAACAGAGCCAATGGGAGGGTAGCCTGTTGTACTTCAGCCGTGACACCCAATGGCCCCAATCGACCTCTGCGACGCATAGGTGTCACAGGTGTTAATAACAGAAAATAAAGGGCTTAAGTTGCGCGTGACGCCTGTGACATCAAATGGCCAAACTCTGAAATCCGGAGATTGCTGAAAATACGAAGGATTCTTCGACTGTGGAATATTAAGGTCACCATTTCAATTCTAGTCCTTTAATTCTATTGCACCGCAGAGCCCGAACCGCACCTCGCAAAAAACGATTTCCTCACTGCCGGTCTAAAATGTGATAGGCTCTCACAGTTTAGGTACTCCCAATTGGAGGTCTCTAATGAAGCGAGCAATCCTTCTCGTCACCGTTTTTCTGCTATCACTCACCATTACCGCGCTGTCGCAGCAGTCCGGATCAAAGCGCCCGATGACCTTTGAGGACATCCTGGAACTGAAGAACGTCTCTGACGCGCAAATTTCGCCGGATGGTAAATGGGTCGCCTATGTCGTGACCTCTGTGGATATGAAAGAAGATACGACTGACGCTGACATCTGGCTGGTGTCAACGTCAGGCGGTGAGCCAATAAGGCTGACGACGAATAAGAAGAATGATAATCAGCCGCGGTGGTCTCCTGACGGTAAACGGATTGCGTTTATATCGGCTCGTGAAGACAAACCGCAGATATTTCTGATTTCGCCGACAGGTGGCGAAGCCGAAAAACTTACCGATGCGAAATCCGGAGTCCAATCGTTTCAATGGTCGCCTGATGGCCAGACAATCGCTTATGTCGGACTGCAGGATTTGACGCCGGAGCAGGAGAAGAAACAGAAAGAGAAAGACGACGCCGAAGTTGTCGACAAGAATTTCCGCTTCGCTCATCTGTGGACCATCGATGTCCACACGAAGAAGACTAAAGAGATCGTCAAAAACGATTACGTCGTTAGTGATCCGCAGTGGTCGCCTGACGGGCATTCTATCGCCTATGTTGCGACCATGACGCCAAAAGCGGATGACGGCGGCAAATCCGATATTTGGATTCTCGATGTCGATTCAGGCAAGCAACGAAAGCTGTTTGAAAACGACGGACCCGATAATGCTCCGCGTTGGTCGCCCGATGGGAAGCAGATCGCTTTTCTCTCACGCGATGCGAAAAATGGCAATCTAGGGCAATCGGAAATGGTGGTTGTTCCAGCAGAAGGTGGGACACCGGTCGTTATTGTCAACGCCAGCTCGATACAACCGAGCCCTGCGGTCTGGGCGACAGATGGTAAGGACGTATATTTCAATGCCTCGGACAGAACTACATCTCAGTTGTTCAGGTATCCGGCAGTTCCAAAAAAGAACGCCATCGCGAAGCTGTCGGATCGTAATTCATCAATGGGTCAGGCCACATTTTCAAAGGATCGCTCAATTGCAGCATTTACGAGATCGGATATACAACATCCCGGTGACATCTATATCGCAAAGCTTAATGGCAACTTTGAACCGGTAAAACTCACCAATCATAATCCTCAAGTCGACGGTTTGGCGCTTGGCAAGAGCGAAATCGTTCGGTGGAAGAGCAAAGACGGAATGGAGATTGAAGGAATCGTTATCTATCCCGTCGACTACCAGCCGGGCAAAAAATATCCGACTGTAGCCTTTATTCACGGCGGACCAGCCGGAGCATGGACGCAGGCCTTTCCGGGCTCATGGGGATATAATGCTCACGTTTGGGCCGGCCGAGGATGGGTCAGTTTTTATCCGAATGTTCGCGGATCGTCAGGGTATGGAGAGAAGTTCCTGCTCTCTAACGTGCACGATTGGGGCGGTGGGGATTTCCAGGACATACAGACGGGTCTCGACTATTTGATAGCCAAAGGAATATCCGACCCTAATAAACTGGCGCAATCGGGTTGGAGTTACGGCGGATACATGACCGCCTGGACATTGACGCAGACCAATCGTTTTCAGGCCGTAGCGGTGGGTGCCGGGCTCACCGATATGTATTCGATGTATTCGACCAATGATCTGCAAAGCACCCTGGACGGATATTTCGGAGGCGAGCCCTGGAATAACGAAGAGGCTTATCGCAAGGCGTCGGCAATGACATTTATCAAACAGGCAAAGACTCCGACGTTGATCCTTCACGGAGCAGCCGATACGCGAGTGCCTCCGGACCAATCGAAAGAGCTTTACATGGGATTGAAGAAGAACAAGGTGCCGGTTGAGTTGGTCTTTTTCCCTCGCGAGCCGCACGGGTTGCAGGAGCCGCGTCATCAGCTGGACAAGATGCGCCGCGAGTACGCCTGGTTTTCGAAATACGTCCTGGACATTGAGGTCCCGGAAATCAAAGCAAGCGACAGCAAGTAAGAACCGAAGTGGAGAAGCGGAGAACCTCCGCTTCTCCACTTCAGTTTTCTCCGTCCCGTTTCATTTTGTGCTTAAGATCACTTCGCCACCGTACGATAATCATCTAAGGCAATCACCACACTTAGTCATTTGAGTCATCATTGTCTGCTGTTTCAGTCCAGGGATTTCGAAAGTAAAAGTTTAAAGTATCGGAGGAAAGTCTCATGAAAAGAGCTCAGATGAGCGTTGTATTGTTAGCAACGGCTGCAATGATTTTCGCGGGCGTAGGAAGTGCTAACGCGAGTACGAAAAAGGTTATCGGAAACTCGTCCGTTCCGAGCAGGCGGTATGTTGTTTCGGTTCAGGAAGGTCGTGTCTTCAAAAATGAAGACGCCGGTATTCAAATCAAATTGCCCGAGGGATGGAAGGCCGAGCCCAAAGACGAATTAATTTCGATCAGCCCTCCGGACGCCTCAGTTAATATAATGTTCTGGGCATTGGGCGATGCCAGTTTTGATGACGCGATCGATACTCTTGATAAAGAATTGAGCAAAATTTTCAAGCACGTGAAGGTTACCAGCCCGGCGAAGGAAGATTCGCTGAATGGTATGCGCACGGTGGGAACATCAGGCACTGGCGATATCGACGGTGTCACACTGGAATGGAGCGTGGATGTAATTAAAGCAAAGAAGCCGGTAATAGTTTTATGCTTTGCGGCGCCGGAGGCTTTGGAAAAACACGCAGACGAATTCGTAGAATTCGTCAAGAGCGTCAAGAAAATTGAAGACTAATCGGTAATACGAGGATTGGCCGTCTTTTCTTGAACTTTCAAACAGGTTGCATCGCATTAGCGACGACTTGAGTTTAACCGGGGGCTCCTCGCCCCCGGTAAGATGCGCCAAATGATAGGCATCGCGTCAGCGATGCATGACCCGACTAGACCGCTCATCGATATTATCAATCATACCTACAAATATTTCTCGTCGTAATCAACGCGCTGTTTCTTCAAAACTGGATAACCTCTTCCTGAAAAGATGCACGTTACCATGGGCGATTGGCCACAGATAAGGTCAGTAGCCGCTAACGCGCCTCTCCATGGAGTTCAATTTTTATTATAATGCTCGTCGCATGGTTTCAATTAATCGTTGGTGTGTAGTTCGTGCTTCAGTTATATGGTTCGACCCGCCGATGCGAGGAGGGGTAATATTGATGATCGAGAAAGTTGTCAGGCGAGGACATTTGCTGGGACTAATCGCCGCATTCATCATCTTCAATGCTGCCGCAACATTTTGCGTTCCAGCAGAATACTGGGTCGGACGTTCAGAGGGTAAGATTGATTTGCTTCTCGGCAAACGGATGTTGCGGGTTCAGGCAGAAACCGCTGATGCGGGTTGTGAATTTAGCGAAATACTTGATAAAGAGTTCGGGATCAAAGTTAACGCAGAGTTCAACTATGCACCCAAAGCGCTTTACGCCCGGATTAGCGGGTATAACGAAGTACAGATAAACGCTTTGGAGAAAATTTACGGCAAAGGGTTTTTAGACATCGCAAGAAAAACGGCTTATTATCGGATGATGCATTCACCATGCGCAGAGCGTGGTGTTCAACGGATATATTAATGCCTTACAAATATCGTCCACTCCATCGCGATACCAATGGTGATTTTCAAGAGTCAAAATCCGACATTTAACGAGTGGCTGACTTGGGCCTTTGATCATCCGATTTTGGACAAAGGATGGTGGTTCGGTGATGACATCGAGTGGCTCGAACCTGCGCCGATGAAAACTGTAGCCTACCTGACGAAAGTTTTTGAGGATCCAGCGACGATTCTGGCCAACTTTTCTGACGGGCAGATAAATCAAGGGCTTTGGTTCATTGCTCACAATGCCTGCTCAAGCCATATGTTCGCGGTTATAGACGACGATATCGCTTTAGAAGACCGCATAACTTGTGTCCGATCTTTTTATTTTTTGTACGAAAAATTGTTTGTTAACTGTTGTTCACCGACTTTGTCGCACCTGAGCGAACATGGCGAACCGCTCAATGAAATTTGCTATATGTGGTGGGATTTGGTTCCTATTTGCGGTCAGCCTGATCAACCATTAAGAGCCAAGATTGATCAGGAAATCCTGAAGGTCATGAGTCGGACACTGCAGCTAAAGTCTGACGCTTGCCGCGAGGGCGCTTTGCACGGACTGGGCCATTGGCATGAATTCTACCCGCGGTTGATTGAAGACATAATCGATAACTTTCTACAGGACAATCCTAACCTGAGGCCAGAACTTGCCAGATATGCAGCTAGTGCGAAAACCGGAAAGATAAATTAAGCCGCTCAGGATCGTTTTGGACAACGAAGATTTAATCCGTCATGGATGATCTCGAATATTGCCGGGAGTTCCCCGACTACTTCGCCATCGAGCTCCACCTTAACCGTAACGCCGTCTCTGGCGGCGCCGGCTTTAACTTTGGCCGCTCTAGTTGAGCTGACCCTCTCATCGTGAATGTGAGTGCCGCTGAAAAGACGATAGGATTTCGCCAGCATCTCTGCCCTGCCCATATCCCCGATAGCTATTACGTCGAATTGTCCGTCGTTCAATTTGGCGTCCGGGGCTACCTTCATTCCTCCACCAAAATAGCGACCATTGGCAATGCAGACGTTGGCAATCTTTATGCGGCGAACCGCTTTGTCATCGACTTCCAGCCAGACTTCGGGTTTGTCGAACGTCAGCGTTGTCTGAAGCGTTGCCGCCAGATAGGAAAGCGTTGTACCGCGAAGCAGGCCAGAGGCCTCTTTGCTTTTTGTGATGACGTGGCCACTCATTCCGAACGAGGCAAGATTGATGAAGTATCGCCGCTCGATTTTTCCGCTCGCGTTCAAATAGCTCGCTCGTCCGACATCTATGCGGCGTGTGATGCCGTTGCGAAGAGTCCTGGCGGCTTCGTTGATATGCAAAGGGATCTTCAGACTGCGGCGGAAATCGCCTCCCGTTCCGCGCGGGATGATGCCGAGTTCTGTGTCAGTGCCGGCTTCCATAATCCCATTCGTTACTTCGGAAACAGTGCCGTCGCCGCCGCAGGCGATTATGAGAGTCCGACCATTTCTCGCCTCATCGGCGGCAATCGTCATTGCATCGCCAACGCCTTTTGTAAACTGGACAGCGAACGGTCCAAAGTGCGTGCGAATCGAGCTGGTAAGCGACGGCCAGTCTTTGCCGGTCTTACCTGCCGCAGAAGTCGGGTTAACGATGATTAATGGAAGTTGGGCAATCATCTGCAGGAATGAGATTCACCACAGAGACACAGAGACACAGAGAATTCAAATGTTTTTCTCCGTGTCTCTGTGCCTCTGTGGTGAATCTCATTTTTCAAGCTTTCCTTTCCACATCGCGCGGTCCTGTTCGCCAAGCTCGGCGATCTTTGACATTACCTCTTCACCAATCATCTTATATGTTCGCACATGGTTTTTCATAGCCAGAAAAGGTTCAAGATCGAGCTTCGGTCCAAAATGAACGCGAATCGGCGGTCCCCCTGTCCAATTACCCAAAACCTGGCGACCAAGCTTGTTGCCAAGACCGGCAACGAATACCGGTATGACTTGCGGTGCGGCCTCTTTGATCAGCTTTCCGATTCCTGGCTGAGCAGGCAGAAACGAATAAGGATCGGGGTTTTTGTTCCGCGTGCCTTCGGGATGAAACCCGATTACGTGTCCCGCGCCGGTCTGGCAAAGATTAATCAGTCGACGCGTCGAATATTTATCGAACAATCGTTTGTGATGGTCGGTCGCCATAAAAATCGGCGGGTACATCGACCACCAACCCATCACCAGGTTCACGAATAGTCCAAGCGGAGACTGGTAAAAGAATCGAGCGCGAACCGGGAAATATAGCTCCTTGCGCCACTTTGTATGTTTGAACAACATCGCCGACACAACATACATGTCAAAGAACGATCGGTGGTTTGCGACCAGGACGACAGGGCGACTGTGATCGGTCGCTTCGATGTGCTCCAGTCCGTGAACGTGCATCAGGTTGTAAGTGCAGAGATCAATCCAGCCTCTGCCTGTTGTACGTTGACAAAACGTCCAGAATGTTTTCCAGCGCCCTCGGTTCATTCGATGAACCAGTCGGAACGAAAGGCGCTCTAGCGGACTGAGCACAGCAAGCTCTTCGTTCGTGGGATCAACCCACGACACTTCCGCCGGCAGATGAGCGTCTACCTTCGTTAACTCGGTTGTGTGCTTAATCGAATCCATTCGGATTATTTAAAGCGCGCCTTCTGAACTGAAATGCTGTTAATCCGATGCCGCCGACCTGCAATGAACGAGAGGTATGATATTTTAGAGACTGAAAGTAGGCAAGCAGGTATAAAGACTGAGAAGAAATGGAAACGGCTTATGACACGGATGCGGAGATTTTCGCGGATCTGATCTTTGGAAATCTACCGCATCCGTGGTCCGTTTCTCAGGATGAGAACGAAACCTTGAAATCAAGCTCTGAAACTATTTCCCGTTGTTTTGAGCCTTCAAAATGTCGGCCGCGCGTCGACCTAACGCGTGGCGACCGTACTTTGTTTTCAATTCCATCATTAGCCGTGTTGTCTCTGGCAAACGGGTATCTGCCAGGAGGTCCATCAGCTTCATGCAAGAGTCCGTATTGATGCCGACCGCGAATCCGCCAAAGCCGAGGCCGCGAGCGCGCAATTCGCTTTCCAGGTGGTTCGTCAGAAAACGCGCCGTCATCGTCGGCAGTTTTGCTGAGTGAGGCTTTAACAGAGCATAGGCGCTCAAACGCAAGGACTCTGACTTCTGGACGAAGTTCAGCTTAGATCCCGTCACGACTGACGCAAGCGCCGTCAGTGTCTGTTCATTCGGATAACGCGCCAGAAAAGCGATTACATTATGAAGATATTTGTGGAACTGATCGCTTTGAGCATCAACTGATGTGTAATTCTCTGCATTAAGCGCCTCCAGCAAATATTCCACGGCGCTCTCGCCGCCCAAAACATTCAACGTGGAAAGCGCGGCGGTTCGCAATTGCTGGTACCGACTTTTCAGGAAATTTCCGGCTATATTGACCGCGGCATAGCGGTGTGAATCGCTTGGCGGCGGAATCTTGCCCAGCAGGAAGATCAGATTACGCAGGTAGAACCAACTGCGCATCTCTTTCTGTCCAGCCTGCAGATCTTCGACTATGACCGGGAAAACGTCCGGTCCGTGCAATTTGATAATCGTCAGCAGCAGGCGACGGTATTCTTTATCTTTTTCAAAACGAAGACGTTTGAGAAGATTCTTTGGATCCAAATCTGACATTATCGGCAGGATCGCTTTTACCGACTGATGTTTGGTATGGTCGTTCAGCAGCTTCAACAGCAATTCCTGGTTCAGCTCGCCGCTGTTATGCGAAGCGCGCAGATTGGCGCGGCTCTCTTCCGTCAGTTGAGGCAGCTTTAAACCTTCGCGAACGAGATTGAACACCTGTTCCGCGTGCGTGTACTTGTCCAAATTGAAAAGCGAGACTGCTGTTTCGATCAATTGCTCCAGGCACTGCTCTGCATGAAAATCAGGCAAATATAGTTGTTCGCGCAGGCTGGTGATAGCTCTGTTAAAGCTCGCAGAGCCGTGTTGACCGCTGGCTTCAATCAGGTGATCTGTCATCTCGTTGAAATCAGATTCGGCAGTGCCTGCAATGGCGATGCCTTCCATATCGATGGTGGCGTGGCTGATCAAACGAGCTTGTTCGCTGAAATCCCATTCAAAGTATTCGCGGATCTCTATCAGTTTTGCGTTAAACGCCGGCTGCTGATCCGGAGGGCAGAGGGTTTGAAGCTTGTGAATGAATTCAGGGAAAAATCTTGCCGCGGCAAAACCGTCCAGCACTCCGGCGGAATGGGCGTGCCCGATGCGCCAGACAGCGTTGATCAGGAACTCGACCACTGGCCGCCCGGTGTCTTTTGATCGGTGTCCTGCCCACGACCTGACGGTGTCGACGATACGCTGAAAGCCGAATGTGACAGGGGGATCGGTTCTGAGAACCAGCGACAGCGAATCTGACGCCAGCAGCGGCGGCAACTTGTCGTCCAGATAATCCAAGAACACGCGGGTTGCCTTTTCAACGTTGGCAACCATTGCTGACTGCGGAGGCGTAACAATTGATTGATTGAAGATCGATTTATTCATATCGGTAAAATGCCCGATCCAAAACTAAATACGTTTAGAGCATTTTCATTTTAGTCGTATACAGCGTCAGTCATCGGCTCGCCGTGCTCACGTACCAAAGCGTACGCTCCGCCCGTCTCGCCTCGACTTCCTTGTCTACGACTAAAAGCAAACCGCTCTAGCCGTCCCCACCACTTAGCGAACTATGGACCAAAAGCGAAAGCGCTCTTCCACCGCTAATTTTCGGCAAAAGCCCTGTAAATAGTTATAGAAACAACGAACTTTTTGACCGAAATTGCGCCAGGGTGGTCGTTTGACAGCCATTACGGCGCGTGATATCTTTCCCTGCGATAAGCGGAATATCATTATTCATTTGGGATTTATTTGGGGCCTATCAGATTCAACTGCTCGGGCGTCCTGAATCTTAATTTTCTCTGTTCCGTTTAGAAGGGCCACTCGTGTGATACCGAATTTCAATCCGGTCCATCTGATCGTTTATTTCGCCGTATTTTTATTTTCTCTCAGTTTTCATGAAATGGCCCATGCGTGGACGTCGGAACGCTTTGGAGATAACACCGGACGATATTTGGGACGAATTACAGTCAATCCAAAGGCTCACATTGATCCAATTGGGACAATTATATTTCCGCTAGTCGGTTATTTCGGTTTTATGATGTTCGGCTGGGCAAAGCCCGTCCCGGTCGATCCGGCGAGCTGGCGAAACAAGAAAATGGCCAATGTTTTGACCTCGGCCGCAGGACCGATCAGCAATCTTCTGCTAGCACTGATCGCATTTGTAATAATAAAAGTTCTGGTGTTGAAAGGAATTATGGTTTCAGCGAACGTACTGGAGGTCGTTTACGGACGAAAGTTCCCGACATTGATTAATGGAAATCCGCTGACTTCGCTTTTCGTAGCGTTGCTTTCAATCATGCTGGTATTGAATATCACACTCGCAGTCTTCAATATGATTCCTATTCCGCCGCTGGATGGAAGTCACATCCTGGAAGAGATGCTTTCATACGAAGCCGCCAGAGCATACGACCAGATTCGACAGTTCGGGTTTATAATCCTGCTTTTGCTAATGTTCTCTGGAGCGCTGGGTTACATATTAAATCCCGTGCTGAACCTTGTATTTATTCTAATCTGACAGGAATAATATCTCTGATGACAAAAAAACGAATCGTCAGTGGCATGCGGCCGACCGGAAAGCTGCATTTGGGGAACTATGAAGGCGCGCTTCACAATTGGGTACGTCTTCAACAGGATTACGACTGTTTCTATTTCGTTGCCGATTTGCACGCGCTTACCAGCGATTATGCGGATACATCGGCCATTAAACAGAATACAGTGGATATGGTGATCGACTGGCTTGCCGCCGGTCTGGATCCAAATGTATCGACAATCTTTGTGCAATCCCTGGTACCGCAGCACGCCGAGTTGAATCTGCTGCTCTCGAATGTTACGCCGCTGGGATGGCTGGAGCGTGTTCCCACCTATAAAGAACAGCGAGAGAACATTCATGATAAAGACATCGGGAATTACGCTTTCCTGGGCTATCCCGTCCTGATGGCTTCGGACATCCTGATGTACAAAGGCGAATTCGTTCCCGTCGGCAAAGATCAGGTCGCGCACCTGGAGATTACCCGGGAAATAACCCGTCGGTTCAACGGATTTTACGGAGAAGTATTTCCAGAACCGCAACCATTGTTGACTGAAGCTCCGGTTCTGCCGGGTCTTGACGGCCGAAAGATGAGCAAGTCCTATGATAACTATCTTCAGTTGAGCGAAGATCCCGCTTCAGTGCGGTCAAGGATTCGGACGATGGTTACAGATCCGGCTCGCGTGCGGAGAACCGATCCAGGGAATCCCGAAATCTGCCCTGTTTACTCGTTTCATAAACTCTACAGCTCGCCTGAGACACTTCAGCGAGTCAACGAAGGCTGTCGCACGGCCGGAATCGGTTGTATTGAGTGCAAAACCTGGATGACAGATAATGTGCTGAAAGTGCTGGAGCCGATTCAGGCGCGACGTCGCGAATTCGAGGCTCGCCCGGATGACGTGCGAGACATTATTATTGAGGGTTCACGCCGCGCTCGCGAGGAGGCTGAGCGCACGATGACTGAGGTTCGCAAAGCAATAAAGATCGATTGGTAAGAAACACGACACGGAGAAACGGAGACGCGGTGAATCTCTGGCTTTCCGCGTTTTCGTTTGTTCGATTATAGTTTATTGGAAGAGTTTTAATGTCAGACAAGACAATTTCTGAAATGTCGGAAGCGACTGCGACCGAAACTGCCGTTGAGGACAATTACGAGACGACTAATAAAGGCGACTATAAAATAAAGCTGGAAGCGTTCGAGGGACCGCTTGATCTGCTCCTCTACCTTATAAAAAAGGAAGAGGTCAACATCTATGACATTCCTATCGCCCGGATCACAGAACAATATCTGGAATACCTTACCTTGATGGAAGAACTGGATATTGCGGTTGCGGGAGAATTCCTGGTGATGGCGGCGACGCTGATTCACATCAAATCGCGGATGTTGTTGCCGCCGGATCCGAATGTTGCGCCGGAATCTTTGGAAGACCCGCGCCAGGAACTGGTCGAACGTCTGCTCGAGCATCAGAAGTACAAACAGGCCGCGTCGATGCTCTATTCCCGATCGGAAGTCGCGCAGGCGGTCTTCACTCGCGCTCAGATTGAAAGCGACACGCAAACTCCCGAATTATCGGCAACGGTTTTCGATCTGCTGGAAATATTTAAGAAAGTCCTCGAGCGAGCCAAAGAACAGGCTGAGATGGAGATCGCTCGTGACGAAATCACGATGGCGGAAAAGATGGAGGAAATTCATTCGCTGCTGAAAGAGAGGGATTCACTGAGCATCCGCGAGTTGTTCGAGAAAGCGCGATCAAAACGAGAGTTGATTCTGACCTTCCTTGCCGTGCTGGAATTGGTCAAGGAAGCCGTAATTCGACTTGCGCAATCAGAGACCTTCGGAGATATTACCGCCTTCAAACGCGTCGCGGAAACCCGACCGGACACTGAGGAGATTTCAGAATCAGGTGAGAATTTATCGCAAGTATGAACCTTGAAGAACTGAAGAAGACACTTGAAGCGCTTATTTTCGTAAGCGAAGAACCATTAACGTTAAAACAGATCAAAGATATCCTGCAAGATGAGGATTCGGATCATATCGAATTCGCTCTGAAGGAGTTTATCTTTGAATTCAACGGTCGTGATGGCGGGCTGGAGATCCGCGAGCTGGCGGGTGGATACAGAATGTCGACTCGCCCGGAGCTTCACGAGACGATACGCGCTTTTCTGAAAACGCTGCCATCCGCTCGTTTATCGTTGGCGGCGTTGGAAACCCTGGCTGTTATTGCCTACAAACAACCAGTAACCATTCCGGAGATTATGGAGATTCGCGGCACTCGTTCCACGTCGGCGATTAAAACGCTGCTCGACCGCAGATTGATAACGGCAAAGGGTCGCAAAGAATGCGTTGGTCGTCCAATGATGTATGGAACGTCAAAGGATTTTCTGATTCAATTCGGTTTGAAAGATTTGACCGAACTGCCGAGCATCGAGGATTTCGAGGATTTAGTTGGCTGACAGTATGGGCGACAGGCTGTGGACAAGATTATTGCGTGCCGTCGGAACTGCGATTGGCGATTTTGGAATGATTGCCGATGGCGACAAGATAATGGTCTGTCTCAGCGGTGGCAAAGACAGCTACACGATGCTGAGCGTCCTGCGCCACCTTCAGACTTATGCGCCTGTGCGATTTGAACTTCTGGCGGTCAATCTGGACCAGAAGCAACCGAATTTTCCAGAACACGTTTTGCCCGAGTACCTGGCCTCGATTGGCGTTCCGTATCGAATAATCGAGAAAGATACTTACTCGATCGTTAAAGAGAAAACACCTGCGGGCAAAACTACGTGTGCTATCTGTTCACGCCTGCGCCGAGGGATTCTCTACAATGCGGCGGTTGAAGAAGGCTGCAACAAGATAGCCCTCGGTCATCACGCGGACGATATTCTCTGCACATTTCTGCTCAACCTGTTTTACAGCGGCACTTTAAAAGCGATGCCGCCGGTACTGCGGTCCGATGACGGACGGAATACGGTGATTCGGCCTCTGGCATATTGCCGCGAAACGGATATCGCTGAATTTGCTGAAGCCCAGGGCTATCCGATCATTCCGTGTGATCTTTGCGGGTCGCAGCCGGATCTTAAGCGCAAGCGAGTAAAGAACTTAATTGACGAACTTGAAACGGAAATTCCTAACATTCGCAGCACTATGCTGAATGCGCTGGGGAACGTTGCGCCAACGCACCTGCTTGACGGTAAGCTCTTTGATTTCAAGTCATTGGCAGCCCGGCAAAACGGTTTTCACGGTAATATTTCCGATGAACTTGATGCCGCAATCGGTTTCCACGGAGAAGAAGCGCCGTCGGCGACTCTCGTAACTCTTTCCAGCAACTAACATACGATCATTCCTGATTCGTCCGGAACAAGTAAGTCCACTTTTTCGAAAAAATAATTCAATTGGGTGTGAAGTACCCGGCAAAACTCTCCGAAAACTAGAATAGCGCGTAATACCAGTTTTTTGCGCGAACGGGTCCTGGACCCGCATATGGAAACGGCAGCGGAATGGTAAAAAAGGAAGGATCGCCAATGACCCCGAATTGGAAGGCCCGATTTGGTATCTGGGGTACCACTCTATTGGCCCTGGTTTTTGTTTTTTTCAGCGCTTCGCTGATCCTTTCAGTCCGTTACAATCAAAACGAAGCTGTCAACAACGAATTGCTGATCGCAAGCCTGGCGGATGTTTCCAAAGCTGTTCAGGATCTGAAAAACTGGCGTGATGACATTGCGAAACCTTCTCCAACCGACCACGAAGTCCAATGGAAGTCCCGATACATTGAATACTCAAAGGCAAACCTAAAAATTGGAAGTCAGGCAAACCACTTTCGATCGGTGAAGGATGATTTGAGTCGCGCTGCGGCCCTTGTTCAAAGTGCGGACGCGCTTCATTCTGTGATGACTGTTCCCAATCCGTCCGGTTTGCTGAAAAACGAAATCGATTTCACCAGCGCACTTGATCGAGCGCTGGTCCAGATTGACAATTCAACTCAAACGGTTCGCCGGGCGCAGAGCCAGATAAGGGCGTCGCTCGCCCAGGACTGGCAGCGTTTAATAATTATTTTGATGGCCGGATGTGTACTGGCCGGTGCTGTGGTAATTGTATCTGCGCTTTACGAACGGAATCTGAGAAAGCTCAGGCACACGGAAATGTCGCTCCTCCACACGAGGAATGGTCTTGATGCTCGAGTCGAAGAGCGGACGAAAAAGATCGCGGCTGCAAATAAAGCTTTGCGCGAGCGAAACACAGAACGCAACCGAGCTCAGGAGGCATTGAGAGAGAGCGAAGAACGTTATCGCAATCTGGTCGAAATGTCTCCTAACGGATTGGCCGTTTATTGCGAAGGACAAATTGTCTATATCAATCCGACCGGCGCGGAACTTTTTGGCGCGAAGGATACTGCCGATGTTGCCGGAAAACTGGTGATCGATCTGTTTCATCCGGATGATTGCCTTGAGATTCAGGAACGACTGAACAAGCTGCTTGAGGATAAAAACAGGATTTCATCGCTTGAAACAAGAATCAGCAAGATAGACGGAACGTTCAGCGATATCGAGATGGGAGCAATTCCCTGCTCATTTCATGGGAAGCCGGCTGCCCAACTTGTAATTCGCGATGTGACCGCGAGTAAGAGGCTGGAAGATCAATTACGCCAGGCCCAGAAGATGGAGGCGGTGGGAAGACTCGCCGGCGGCGTATCGCACGATTTCAACAATTTACTGACAGCCATTCTGGGTTACAGCGAGTACCTGCTAAACAGTTACGAGCCAGGCGACGCGAAACGCACGTTTGTCGATGAAATAAAGAGGGCGGCTGAACGAGCGGCCGGTCTCACTCGGCAGCTTCTTGCCTTCAGCAGGAAGCAAACAATCGAGCCAAAAGTCTTTGGTTTAAATTCGGTGGTGATCGATGTCGAACGAATGTTAAAGAGGCTGATCGGCGAGAACGTAACTCTGGTCACCGTGCTCGATCCGACCCTCAATAACATAAAAGCCGATCCCGGCGAGATCGAACAGGTTATTATGAACCTGGCGTTGAACGCTCGCGACGCGATGCCAGATGGCGGAAAGCTGACAATCAGAACGGCGAATATTGACTCTGATGATATTAAGCAAGTGCCAATTACCAATCCGGCAAATTCTTATGTAATGCTTGAGGTCAGCGATAACGGCTGTGGAATGGACCGGGAAGCGCAACGATATTGCCTTGAGCCGTTTTACACAACCAAGGAATCCGGCAAAGGCACGGGATTGGGGCTTTCGACCGTATATGCGATCGTTCAAAAGGCGAATGGTCACCTGCATCTGACCAGCGATCTTGGCGCCGGAACAACATTTACCATCTATTTCCCCACCGACACGGCCGCCGTCGAAACAGTTGCCGAAGCTCAGGAGTCTGTCACAGAGCCGGAACCGGAACCCGTTCGCGCGGTTGAGACTATCCTGATTGTCGAAGATGACAACATGGTCCGCGAAATGATTCGCGAGATTTTGAAAAAGACCGGTTATAATATGCTGGAAGCGGAGAACGGCATTGCGGCTGTTCAGCTTTCGCGAATGTACGAAGGCGTGATCGATATGGTAATAACCGATGTGGTCATGCCACAGATGAACGGGCGTGAGCTGGTTGAAAAACTGATAGAAGCCAGACCGCAGATTAAAGCAATTTACATGTCCGGTTATACTCACGACGCGATTATGAAATACGGCTTGGGCAATATAGACGGAGCTTTCATGCAAAAGCCATTTGCATCCGCGGCACTGGTTTCAAAGGTGCGCGAAGTCCTGGATCAGGCGATTTGCGCTCCGCCACCACAAGGCAAACAACCTGAGATGAGCCTGTAACAGTGGAAGAGACAATCACCCTTTTCCGGCCAGTTGGTCAAGAGGAACTGGACCTCATAAAAGCCTCAAATTACCGCGAGTTTCCTCCGCGCTTGCCCGAACAACCAATTTTTTATCCCGTTTTGACTGAGTCTTACGCCCATCAGATAGCACGTGATTGGAATGCGAAACACAACGAGATCAAACGCGGATACGTGACGCGATTCCAGGTTCGCACTGAGTATTTGAACCGCTATGAAATCAAAGTTGTGGGCGGATCGGAGCATCAGGAATACTGGATTCCCGCAGAAGACTTGCCTGAATTCAATTCTAATATAGTCGGCGAGATCGAAGCCATCGCAAGATACGATGAAGGCGGAACAGAGTCCAAGCTCGACTAGCATCTTACAACTCACTACAACTGATTTGCGGTTAGTCTATTTATCGCGATAACCCTATCTATGAACGTTGATATTTAGCCTCATTCCGGCTTTGAAACCATCTCCAATACCTTGGCCAGCACTGGATCGCGGCCGGAGGCAATGTCGCTCTGTGTGCGGTGGACCTCAATGTCAGGTGCTATGCCGATTCCCTCAAACTGGGCGCCGTTGGGAAATGACTTTCGCCGTGTAACCAGTCCCATGGCCATTCCGTTTCCGAAATCTCTTATATATTGAGTTCCACTGCTGCCGGCCGTTCGTTCCCCGACTATTATGGCTCGGTGATTATCTTTGAATGGCTGAACCGTATCTTCGCAAGCAGAATAACAACCGTCGTCGACCAGAATGTACAATGGTCCGGTGTAGATCGGCTTCCGTGGCGACTGCGTGCCGCCGAATACGGTCATTGTGGACTGCTGGTTCAACATGCCCCAACTGCGAAACAGTCCTATCGATACCGAAGTAGACTCCGACCATGGCCGATATGATTTGTCCATCAAAGCCTGGACAAGGTTTCCGATTGTCTGTCCCCCGTGATTGCCGCGCAGATCTAATATCAGGGCTTTTACTTTTCCCATACTCTTGATCTCGTTAATTGCGGAAGATTCAAACACTGAGTTCGAAAACGAAGGTATTCTGATGTAAAGCGAATCCCCTATCTTTGAAACGCTATTCTCTTT
>DASRDY010000266.1:0-19055 GCA_035652355.1 Blastocatellia bacterium | reverse complement strand
CACAATATCTTGATCTGGTTGGACTGGCTCATTTAAGGCGGCATTAAACACATTTTCAGCCAAAGCAAACGCCGGGGCACTCACGGCAGTACTATAATGTACAGGATGATCAACGTATTCTGGAAATAGCAACCTCGCTTTGTCAGCGCTGATATATTTCCCAAACCGTGCCCGGTATAGCCCGATGTATTTGTCTAAATTTGCCTCGATATCGTAAAGGTATTTCTGCTCGATGCGGCGCTCATCATCTGATAGCTTGTCCGAAGGTTGAACTACTACATCTTTAATCGCGTGATAAGTTTTTATATCTCGTATTTCTTTGTCCGACATTCCCAACCAGTGTTTTTCTATGGTGCATCCAGATCAGTCTTGAATTAATCGATTATTCAGAAATACTCTTCCGCTCTCGTTATCGCGTAGCGTCACTCCACCGGCAGCGTACATTTCAAGGAACGTGTGTTCATCTGTAACGAGTGCCTTGCGGAAACTGGTGACACTGATAAAACTGGCAGCGCGAACGCAGATGAACACAAGAGTCGATAACCCAAGTACTATACCAATCCTGGGATATCCCTGTACGAGACAGCCTATAAATGCAACGAACAGTAGAACGCCGACAAAGGTGAGGTATTGTCTTCCCGGCAAAGATGGCTCGGCTAAATAAAACGCGGCAGCCATCGCGGGAATTGTCAGCAGCATGGCATATTCCCGCAAATCAAACGATGCAATAACCACCAGCATCGCAACTGCAACCAATGTCAGCGAAAGTCCTTTCACCGCTGTCCGTTTCCAAAACGAATCATTAAGACTGGCCCAGTATCCGGCCGCGAGTGAATCAATACCCAGGCTCCATCGTTTTTCCTTAACGGCTTTCCGCATATCAACAAATCTTCCGAACGGGAAATCGGGTATGTCGGATACATGTTCCCACTGCTCCGGATCGAGAGGCTTGAATGATCTATTCTTCATCAGTTCTGTCTCTCAGCGTCAGGTCGTTCAGTGGCGCTCTTATCTCCTGGCCCCGGTAGAGGAGGACGACTGCCTCCCTGTTCTTCTGCTTCGATCAGTGACTCAATCGACGTGTAGCGGTATATAACAGGAGCATGATTCTGAAACAAACCACCAGTATCCGCCGCGGGTCCATAAGTCGAGTAAAGATCATAACCAAGCGCTCTTAAATAAGCCACCAACTGCCCGCGATGATGCGCAGAGTGCGTTATTCGTCGAGTGACAATCCACGCGCGCGAACGCTGGACATCAAAGAATGCGGCAATGCCTTCGAACCACTCTTCAGGCATTGATTCGAGTTTCAGCTGTCGCTCACCGGAGGCGGCCGCATAATGTTTGATAAATTCCAGTTTGGATTCCTGTTTGGGCAATGGAGCGAGACTAACCTCTATCCCAAGCATATTCTTCATCCAGGTATCTTCGCTGACGCATTGATGAACCATGTGCTCGTGAGGAGTCCGAGCGCGCGGTTCAGGGCGAAACTCAAAATCGCTATCGTGAAATTGCGACCAGACGGAAAGTGTTTTCAGCCGCTCAGTCTCATAGGTTTCAATCAGAAAAGAATATCGGTTCAAAGTTGCCTCCTTTTCCTAATACGAGATTTTATCTAAAAAAAGCTGACGCGGGGACACGGAGAAACGGGGACGCGGAGATTCTCCGTGTCTCCCCATCTCCGCGTCCTTCCCAATCCGGCCGCCATATTAAGGACACAAGCGTCACATATTTCCTGCATGCCCATCTAAATCCGCGATTTCAGTAAACAATGTGTTATCATTGCCTTACCGGCATAATTCTTCTGGCACGTTCAGTGCTCCATTGCCAGGTTGACAAATTGGGTTCAGGCCTGACGTATTTTAACAGGACCGTTATTTCAATCAGTGCCTGAACATTCGTTTTTTGAACCACCCCTATGACGCTCTAGCGGAACGGAGATTACCCGATGGAATATCGTAAATGTCTTGTTTGCGATACCCCCTTTGAACCAGAGTCGTACTTTTGCACTAAATGCGGCGCCAAATTCGACGAACAAGTTTTGGAAGAGGCCAGATCGATCAACTATATGATCCGCGAGATCAACGACTGGCCTCGATGGTTGACAATCAGGCAGGAGACGCAACAGAAACTTTTCGATCATTATCAAAATCGTCTCGCCTACCTGACCAACTCGCTCAAGCGGGTGGGGCCCGCGCCGGCAATTAAGGAAGAAGCACCACCGCCGCTGATTCATTTCACTGAAACGCAAATTAAAGTGGAAGAGCCGATTATCCATTCCGCACTGGAAGTCGTATTTTCGGAAACTCCGGCCGCTGCACTTTCGCAACCGTCGGTCGCTGCAAACATTGTCACGCCACCGCGGCCAAAAATCCCGACTGCGATATCGCCGATTCAATCCGCTATACAAGTCGCACCGGCGACTGCCAATAATATTGAGGAAGAGATCGTACGGGTGGAAACCCCACGACGTTCTTTATCAGAGCTTGTAGCCGAAAACATCAAACTGATATTCGCTATCAGCGCCGCGCTTTTTGTAGGCGGCGTTCTGCTCTATTACCGAAATGCGATCTATCTTGGATTAAAGCAGCCGTGGACACAGGCGTTCATCCTCGGTTTTGCGACGATAGGTTGTATCGTAGGCGGGTGGACGCTCGTGCGCCGGACAAATCAAACATTGGCCGGCCGAACACTGACGCTTGTCGGATCTTTACTCGTTCCTATAAACCCGTGGTTTTTGGTGAGGTCCGGACTTATACCAGAAAGTGGGAACGGCTGGATATTGGGGCTTGCCTGTACCGCCTTGTATGCATGGACTGCTTACTTTTTGCGAGAACGCTTGTACGTATACCTCGCTCTCGCCACGGGCATCATTACAGGCTGGTCTGCTGTTTACAAGTTCACCGGTGGAGCGCAGACCAGCGCCTACTCGATTGTGTTGATGGCGTTTTCTCTCGCGTATCTTCTCGCCGAGAGGTTCTTCAAGTCAAAAGCAACTGATGAATCTGGCATCGATTTTTCTATCCCGTTTTTCCATGTGGCTCAAGTCGGAATAGCGCTGAGCCTTTTGTTTTACACTCCACTTGTTGCTTTCGTCCCGGGCGAGTTCCTTGCAGCCAAGCGGTACTTTGACCCGCATGGTTACAGCGGTCTTAACACAATCTGGTTGTCACTGTGCGCGACGTTCGCCTATTTCTATTCCGGGATGGTGCGCCACAATCGAGCGTTCATTTATCTCAGCATTATCGCGGGAATATGCGCAGAGGCCGCGATACTGCATAACATCGATGTAACACTACCGACCGCAGTGGTCGCTTACGCGTCAACCGCGTTGCTGGCGTCTATCGTTAGTCGTTATGGCATCAAAGACGATTTATATGCGGCACCGCTGATTCAGACCTCCATTTTAGCCGCTTTCGGTTTGCTGGCTGTAGCGGCTGTCTCGGTGTTCCTGCTGACCATTGGTAACCCGCTCATTCCCGGTTGGCGAATGCTTGCTTCGTTTGTGGTCGCGGCGTTGATTTTTGCTATAGAATCAAAAAAGGATCGAACGCCTTCTGCAATATGCGCGACAGCGGCCTTGATTGCGATTGTCGGTCTTTTCGTCCTGGTAAAACTGTCCGTTCCGAATCATTTGATTTCCATAATCTTCCTGGTGCCGGTTTATGCCTTGTTGCTCCTGGGAAAACGATACCAGCAACAACAGGCAGACACCCTATTCGATTATTTCCAAACGATCGCTCTGGTGCTAACGGGATGTGTGATTGCCGGATCGATAATAAATGCGCAGGTGTGGGTTGATCACAAAATATTCCTGTCAATCCTGTCGATGGGAATAGCCGCTGCGTTCGCTATTTCCGCGCGCCAAACCGAGGATGAGACTGGCCGCGCCGTGCAGATTTACGCGTCAATTCTGTTCGGCGGTTTGTCTTACATGTCGCTGCTTAAATCGACGAACCTCGAGCTGAAAACACGTCTTCCCTTAGAGACGCTTTATCCGATGGGGTTGCTTGGACTCGTGGTCGCAAAAACAGGGTTATTCGGCGACAGAAATATTAATGCTAAGCGAGGCTTGGCCGACCAGACGGAAGTTTTCAGAATATCAGCATTCGTGCTTGCTTTCGGCATCGCCGCATTCTGCCTTGTTGCGAATCCTTTTCCCGATGGAGGATTGCGGTTCGTTCTCCTGATGGCGGAGCTTGCGACCTTCTTCCTCGTGTCTGGCTTTAATAGTAATAGCGAGACGAGCAGGAGCCTTCAGTTTTATCTGTCAATCCTTTTTACCACAATTTCGTACGGCGGCCTGGCTCGCGTATTCCCGATCGCAGATTACTTATTCCTGCCGGTGATGATGGCTGTTCCGTATTCGTTGATGGCTCTTAGCTCAACTATTCCGGTCAGAAAACACGACGACATCGACTTTGAAACAACCGATCCGGTCAGTGGTTCCGCGCTGCCACAGGTTCAATCTCTTCGAACAGCGCTGATCAATATGTCGGCGCTCACGACATTGCTTGGGTTGGTGTTTTTAGTTGCCGGGCATCCCACGGCAGGTCATCGAATCACGACGATTATCTTGCTGGCCGAATTCGCCGGTCTGTTTGTTATCTTTGGCTACAAATCGCAAAATAAAACAGTTTCGTACCCTTGTTTCATTTCGACGCTCGTTTTCTCTACTTTGTCGTTCGTCTACGTTATTCGACTGTTTGCGGTTAACGCTTTTACATTCCCGTATTCGTCTCTTTGGTTGGCTCTGTCGACATGGGCGCTGATTTTATATTCCGTCAGCCTGGCTCAGCCAAACCTTCGAGTTGAATTCGGAAAATCTCTTTCGCTGGTTTCGACGGTTCTTACCGCTGGCTTGTTTCTTATCGCCCTGGGTCTCCTGGGTGGCTGGTACGTGTTTCCGAGCGAAATAGCACCGCGCGCTCTAATACTGCCTTTGCTGATAATATTAGCAAAGGAAGTAATCCACACCGTCAAATCGCGATGGGCATTGCATTCAGCCCTGAGCGGGTTGATCGGATTCCTTCTGATCTTCCCATTCTTCCAGATCGCTGAGACAGAATTCAAAACCACGCTGCTGTGGCTGGACGGCATTTGTCTGGTGTACCTGCTTTCAGCACACATAATGCGACAGTTAAAGATCGAACACGGTATTTATCTGCCGCTGGAGATCATATCGAATCTGGTTATAGCTCTGGTTCTAATTCTGACATTCATTCCCGAACAGCCTTTCGAATTAAGATCGTGCTTTAGCGCAGCCGCTGTCGCCACTTTTTGCGGTTTGGCCGCAGTCTCACGTCGTGCGCAGACTATTGGCAAAGCCTATGCGCACGGTGCGTCGGCGCTCTGTTTGGTTACCTGCGCGATGTTGCTAAACCATTTCGGATTCGGAACCTGGTCTGCGCTTTCGGGTGTTCTGCTGCCATTACTCTCATTGTCGCTTGTGGTGGAATACTTCACAAAAGATTCAGTCTTTAAAGGCGCGATCTTCAATGTCGCACAAATCGCTCTTCCGGTAGTCGCAATATTGGGCCTATGGGACGGATTTAACGCGCAGGTTGTGCCACTGCAATCCGCTCTCTTCTTTGCCGAAATATCGGTGTTTTATCTGCTCTCGGCACTACAACGTAAGCTTCATGGCTTTCTCTACCCGGCCCTGGGCGCATTCGGTATCGCATTCTGGTATTTGCTGGCGAACTTCAGCACTGGAGTAAGCACATCAATAACCCTCTTCGCCATCCTGGGCTTCGTGTTGTATATGCTCGCGCGAGAGTTGAAACGGGTGGGACATTGGGCGGCCGAGACAATCGGCACATGCGGACATGTAACTTTGATAGGGACAGGAATTTGCGCAGTCGGTAACACTTTGATTCACATGCGCTTGAACAACGCCGAGCTCAATCCGATCATTGTCACACTCTTGACTGCCACCGGAATCAGCATTGCAATTGGTGTTATCGAGCGTAACAGCGACGCGCGGACTCTTTATCGCGCTGCTGCGATTTTATTGGCGATCCTGACATACATCACAATTGGAATCAGGCTGGGGTACGATTTGACAAAACAGACGGAGTTCTACAGCCTGCCAGTGGGAACGGTATTTCTACTCGCCGGCTATGTTCAGGCTAAGAGACAGCGAAAGCTTGCGTCATTCTGGTTATGGACGGGCAGTCTGCTGCTGTCAGTTCCCCTTCTGTTACATGCTTTGCAATACCGCTTCATCAACCATCAATCGTCCAGTCAATATGACATCGGTATCCTGGTGGTTTCACTCATACTCATTCTGGGAGGAATCCTGGCTCAGTTGAAGGCGCCTACCATTACGGGAGGAACAAGTTTTTTGACCAGCATGTCGGTGATAGTTTTCAGCTTCGTCGACTGGGAGCAGAAAACGTTGTCGCTGTCGATGATAGTGCTGGCGCTTGTCCTCTTTGTTTCGTCGTGGATCATCTACACGTTCTATAAGCGGAATCAACTTGGCGCTATCGGGAGACAGAGCAAACAGGTAATCGAGCAGTTCGGAAAGTGGAAGTGATCTGGCTATTGCTTGAATCGCCGGCTATCATGGAACCATCTCTGTCGGGCAGACTGGAGTAAAAAATGAATAGTGAGCGAGAGAGATTGCTGAAAATCTCAAAAGAGATCGTCGCCACCTATGGCAGCGCCGAAACCAAAATTCATCATCTGGGCAAAATGGAATTGCCTTCGCGCGACGAGATCATTCTGGTTCTCAATCGCCTGCAGGAGATTATCTTTCCCGGTTACCACGGCGAAAGCACCGCTACCGAAACCGGGATAAGGTTGCTGGTTGAAGAAAAGCTTGAATGGATCTACGACACGCTGCGCAAGCAAATTTTTCGAGCTTTGCACCACGGTCAGCATCTGACCGAAGATCACTGCATGACCAGCGACGCATCGGCAGAAGAATTCACTCTACAGTTTCTAGCCAGTGTCCCGAGGCTGAGGCACGCGTTGTCGCTCGATGTCCGTGCAGCTTTTGACGGCGATCCGGCGGCGAAGTGCATTGACGAGATCATCTTCAGCTATCCAGGTGTTTATGCTGTTATGGTGCAGCGTATAGCTCACGAGCTTCACACAATGGGAGTGCCGCTGATCCCACGCATAATGACAGAGCACGCGCATTCGATTACCGGATGCGATATTCACCCGGGCGCAAAGATCGGCGAGAGCTTTTTCATCGATCATGCCAGCGCCGTTGTTATCGGAGAGACAGCAATACTCGGCGATCGGGTAAAGCTTTACCAGGGTGTAACACTTGGCGCGATGTCGTTTCCGAAAAATGAAGAAGGCCAGATTATTCGAGGGCAAAAACGCCATCCCACGATCGAAGATGACGTTGTCATTTATTCGGGAGCGACAATCCTTGGCGGCGATACCGTTGTCGGCAAAGGCAGCGTGATCGGCGGGAACGTCTGGTTAACGCATTCAGTTCCGCCAGGATCGGTCGTTGTACTGGATAAAGCTCGGAACAAGGTTGTTTCTCCACCTACTCAAACTCCAGTGCCATCTGCGGCAGTGGATGGGCAACAATCCGTCAGCTCCTGATTTGCGCATAACGGGATTCGAACTTTCTTCTGGCGACATCGTAATCTTCAGTGTATCTTTTTCACATTGAGAGACGGCCTGACTGGGAAGCCGTCCGGCGCATCTAATTCTATTGGCGCTTCGTAAACGAAGAGTGCGATTATGAAGAAAACAAAGACTGACTCCTCAATCGATCTGGCAAATTTCGACTTCGATAAAGAACTGGCGAATCTCGGTGTGGCAACCGGTCCGACCAGCCTGACAAAGGGCACGTCAGGACTAGCCACAATGCCCGGAAGCAAACCCGCCAAAACAAGTGCGCCGACTGACACTCCATCGAATCCGTTCTGGGTTATGGTGGCAATGACTATTGTGACCATCGTGTTGTCGTTCATTCCGTTTGCCAGTATTGCGACTTATCCGTTTCAACTCTTCGTAACATTCATTCATGAAATCAGCCACGCGATTACCGCATTGGCAACAGGTGGCAGCGTTGTCGGAAGGTCACTCACCGTCAGGTGGGACGGAAGCGGTGAAGTACAGAATACCGGCGGAATCCAATTCCTGATTTCCAGCGCAGGTTACGTTGGCAGCACGTTGTTCGGTTGTCTTCTTATGCTGATCGCCAAAAAACCCAAACTGGCAAAGCCTGCCATGATCGGGACTGCTGTGGTGATTGGCATATTCACGCTTTTATACGGCGGTTCATTCGGAACTCTTATAATCGGAGCAGGATTGGTCGCGGCGTTATTAGCCGTTGTAAAACTGACAAAGCAGAAAACGTCTTACTACTTCCTCAGCTTCCTTTCCATTCAAAGCATTTTAAATGCCGTCTACAACATTAATGTTCTGTTTGGACCTCATATCGGGGATTCAGATGCAGAGATCATTGCGAGATCGTCGGGAATACCAGCATTCTTATGGTCGAGTTCCTGGCTGCTGATTTCACTGGGAATGCTTTTCTTTGTACTGATGAACTACTACAAAATGTTCAAGAACAGTTCTCAGCCAAACGCCTGACGCGCCATCGCAATCGTATTGCAGTGCGCCTGCACGGTATCATCAACATTACGCGCGTAGCCGCCACCGAGGGTAACAACTACCGGAATACGCTTCTTTGCGCATATCGAAAAGACGTATTCGTCCCGACGAGCCAAACCTTCGAGACTTAAACCCAGCCGTCCCAATCGATCATCGCGAAACGGATCGACTCCGGCCTGATAAAAAATAATCTCAGGTTTGAAGGAAGTTATAATGCCTGGCAGATATTCGTCGAGCGCCGCCAAGTATTCCGTATCTCCCGTTCTGTCCGACAGAGCCAGATCAAAACTGCCCGTTTCTTTTCTCAACGGATAGTTATTGGCGCCGTGAATTGAAAATGTGAATGTCTCTTTGTCTCCTGCAAAGATGACTGCGGTTCCATTGCCTTGATGAACATCAAGATCAACTATCAATGCGCGTTTAATTGCTCCATCTTGACGAAGCACCCTGATCGCAACCGCAATGTCGTTGAAAACGCAATAACCTTCGCCGTGGTCCGCATAGGCATGATGCGTACCGCCTCCTAGATTTACCGCAATTCCCTCTTCCAATGCATTTCGCGCCGATAAAATCGTTCCCTGCACGGAAGTGCGCGAGCGCAACACCAGCTTTGGCGACCAGGGCAACCCAAGCCGACGAATCTCGCGGTCACTCATCGTCCCATTTTCCATCCTGTCGACAAAATCTCGCGTATGAACCAAAAGGAGATCGTCATCAGTCGCGGGTGACGGTTCGATCAAATCCGACGCAGCCAACACGCCATCGCGAATAAGATTCTCGCAAATCATTTTATACTTTTTGATCGGGAAAGTATGGTGCTCTGGCAGATCGATTACGTATCGGTCAGAATAGGTGGCGCGCATGAATGGGTCTCAAAGCTGCGAGAGTAACTGAATTTTACTGCAAGCCAAACTCAAACCGCTGGCGAATGTAGTTTAGCAGATCGTCCCGTCCAATGAAGCCGAGCAGCTCGTTATTCTTCACCACGGGCAATTGTGAGGCATTCAGCTGGCTCATCAACTCTAAAGCCTGGATTACTTCAGTTTCAGGATCGATTCGCTTCAGGTTGTTGATCGGCGTCATTACATCTTCAAGGTTCTTGGCGATCTTCGTCTTTTCCTCAAGAGCATTAAGCTGATTCAGCGACACAACGCCGCGAATCATGTTGTCGTCAACAATCATGTAATGACGGTTTCGGGCTCCCAGAATGTAATTGTTTAAAAAATCAGCAATATTCAATTTGCCACTGATCTGCGGCAAGTCCTCCAGAGACATGTTGCTGACCTTCAGGCCACGCAGCATGTATTGCAGTTCGACCTGCTGATAGCTGGTCTTCGCCATTCCCAGCAGATAGAAGCCGATCAATCCGTACCACAGACCCATCCAGTTGCCGCTCATTATACAGAACAAGCCGATCATAATCAGCAGACCCGCGATCGCCTGCCCCGCGCGAGCTGCGATCTTTGTCGAGCGTCGGAAATCTTTTGTAAAACCCCACAATGCAGCCCGCAGTATTCGGCCGCCATCGAGCGGAAATCCGGGAACCAGGTTCAAAACAGCAAGGAATATATTAATGAAAGCCAGCCATCCCGCGGGCGTACTCAAAACAGAGATTGACTTGGTGGCAAGATAAATACCGCCAAAGATAATCCCTAACACGATGCTCATGAGCGGCCCGGCGCCGGCGATGAATAACTCTTCGCGAGCGCGAGCTGGCTCGCGATCCATTTGCGAGACCCCACCGAACAGGTGCAGTGTGATCGACTGGACAGGAAGCTTATATGCTTTGGCAACGAGGCTGTGGGATAGCTCGTGGAGCAACACTGATCCGAAAAAGAGAATGCTGGTTACAGCGGCTATTCCATATACGGTCGTGGGTGACCATGCCGTGTTCTGTTGCGCGAACTCTTGACCAAGCGCAAACGTAACCCACAGGAAAAAGACGAACCATGAAAAATTCAGCCGCAACTCAATTCCGAACAACTTCCCGAGCTTAATGCCCTTCATTGTCATTCCCTCTAAAGCCCTTCCGGGCTTTCTGGCACCTCATATTTGGTACCATGCAAATCCCCTGCTACTTTGAGTATCGGCTGCTTAGAAAAGTTGCTCCACTCTATTGCGGTTCGGTCCAACTATACGGATAGAAAGAGGATAATCAAGCGCGCTGGAAATAAAGCGAAAACGCCATTTTGGCTAAACTCCACATTCTGCTCCAGTTTATCTGACCGGACTTGGCATCCTGCAGGCTTTGCCAAACCTGTTTTCGCAGCAGAGCGCTTTCCTTGCGGAACAGGAAATCCCGCGCATAAGGACCGGCAACCTCAAGGAAATTGAACTCGGGATTCATCCTGATAGAGATGCCTTCAAGCGTCATCATAGCCCGAATAATGTAAGTGAAATGGCCGGGAGTCGTCAGAGGGTATTTGTAAACGATCGGCGCAAGTTCGTACGTAATCTCTTTGAATCTAATCTCTTTCAGCCGCAAACTCAGAGTACGACTGAACATATCGGAAACGACCTTGCGAAAGCCTTCCAGGTCGGCGTTGGGCGACAGGAAATTCAAGCTGATCATATCGTCGACCAGCCCGTTGGCATCCTGCTCCAGCAGGTGGAAAAATGCGCTGACCATCTGCGATTGCAGCTTTTCGGATATTGTGCCGACCATTCCGAAATCGAAGAAAGCCAGGCGACCGTCTTTCATCACCCGCAGATTTCCCGGATGCGGATCGGCGTGAAAGAAGCCGTCTTCCAGCAACTGCTTGAAGTAGGTCCGCACCATCAGCTCATTGATCTTCTGAGCGCTGAAACCTGCCGCCCTGATTCCATCCAGATCGATAACCTTCAATCCGTGGATGAATTCCATCACCAGTACGCGTTTCGTGGTGTGCTGCCAATAGATGGTCGGAACGTGAACGTCTTTCCACTCCGCGAAATTAGCTTTGAACCGTTCGGCGTTGCGCCCCTCAGCGACATAATCCATCTCTTCGTGAACGGTGCGGTCGAACTCGTCCATCATATCGCACCATTCCTGGCCGCGGACGATTTTATATCGGTCGAGGAAACTCGCGATTTTCTTCAACACGTGAAGGTCGAAGCTGATGATTTGGTGAAGATTCGGCCGCTGAATCTTTACCGCGACTTCCTGACCCGTCACCAGTCGTGCTCGATAGACTTGTCCGAGACTTGCCGCGGCTATTGGCTCAAGGGTGATGTCAGCAAATACCTCAGTCGGTTCCTGACCAAGCTCCTCTTTGAATATCGCGAACGCGACGTCATTTGGAACGGCCGGAACGCGGTCCTGCAGGATCGAAAGCTCGTCTACATACTGGATCGGAATCAAGTCGGCGCGAGTTGCGAGTGTTTGACCGATTTTTATGAAAGTCGGGCCAAGCTTCAGCAGCCGATTGCGAAGCTTAATTGCGTGCCGACGAAAGATAGCCTCTTTCTTCTCTTCATTTTTTCCAAGCCAGCCGCGAAAATCCGCCCATACATACAGCAGAAATCCCACCAGAAAATACAATATCTGGACGGTTCTAACGACGCCTTTCCAACCAAATCGTGGCGGAGGCTGAACCGTCAGATCAACAGATTTAAGATTTCCGTTTACTAATTGCGGTCTTGCTAAAGTCGAATTAGGGGAAGTTAATCCATTGGTGCCATTGCCGTTATTCGCGCCATTGGAATATCTGGTCAAATCGCTCATCAAACTATCATTCGCCACCTGGGCGACCAAATTCCTCTCTTGCCTTAGTGCTTCAACCATAATAGCCAAAGGCTTTCAGTCAGTCTACCAATCCACATATTGATACGAATATGATTCCGTAAAGTATTCAAAAAGATAAGAACCGGTGGATGTGCAGGTTATTTGTCAGGACAAATCGTTGGGAGCGTCCGACCCAAAGCGAGACCTTCGTTATCTTTAGGATTTGATTCAAGCGCCTTTTTCAGATAATTACGTGCCTCAGGGCAATTCTTTTGCAGCGAATAGATACGACCCAACAGAACATAGGCTGAAGTCATTTTTGGATTCCAAAACGCAGCTGCTTTCAAGGCATTGATCGCATCGGCGTAATCACCTTTCCTCTCATAAATTCGACCGATCAACAGATGCGCATCGGCGTTATCAGGCGCAATCTGCAAAACTCTGCCAAGCTCTCTCAAAGCGTCGTTATCCTGATTCTGAATGAACAGGTCGCGAGCCTTTGCCAGCGCGTCTTCGGCAGGGGTTGCGGGACGTACACTCGCAGCTTCCTGGCGGACGGTTCTATCCAGTTGGTAATAGGCCTTCTTGTTAAATTGCGGCTTCAATCGCGCGAGATTCGGAACCTTCTTTTTCGTTTCCCAGCTCGCAAATGTGGTGAGGTATTTCTTAGCGTTGTCGAGAGCCGCTTGTGCTTCAGCGGTTTTGCCGAGCTGATGTTCACTCTTAGCCAGAATGTAATAGGCCTCGCCGTCGTTCTTTTTATCCTGCTGCATCCGAGCAATCGTCTTCTCCATCTGCGCGGCCGCGCCCGCATAGTCCTGAGTCAGCCATAACGCGTACCCATAATTGAACTGCACGTCGGCATCACGCGCAGCAACATCCGCAGCGGTTTTCAGTAACGGAATCGCGTCCTTCGGCTGATCTTTTTTAAGATAGATCGCTGCCGCGTTATTGTAGGTTTCGTACAGCGGCAGTTTTGATAAGAGAGTGTTGAAGCTGGCCTGTGCGTCATTCAGTTTGTTCAAATAACCCTGGCTCACCCCGAGATAAAACAAACCTTCGGTATAATGCGCGTCGTCAGCCGTGATCCGAGCAAGCCATTTCGCGGCCTCTTCGTAATCTCCAACCAGATAATAATTCCGCCCCAGCTCGAACGCGGCATCGGGATATTTGTCGCCCGCCTCTTTCATCGCGCGACGCAAAAACAAAATCTTGTCTTCGCGTTCGGGGGTGAGCGCGGCTTTCACATAACTTTCAAAAGCATTCAACGGAACAGCCGTCGCTGTTTTTACCATCTGATCGCGAGAATACGGCAATGCAGGATTTCGCTGATAAAGAATCGTCCAGGCAAGCTCGCCTTCGATTCGCTGGATGTCGGAAACCAATCCACCACGTTGAAACTCGTCGCCGATCAGCTTGCCTTCGCGAACATCGATTAAACTAGCGGTGACGCCAACACTCGCGGTATCACCTTCGCCTTGGACTGTGTAAGTGCCAATCAGCAACAGGTCCGCGTTTGTTCTTTCCGCGATTTTGATCGATGTTGCTTTGGTCAGGATCATTCCACTTGGAATACCGAGCCGGTCGAAAGCTACATTGCGCTCGTCAGGACCGATTGTGACCAGTCCCGGTATCTCAAGCAGATCGGACATCAAAACGGAAAAGCTCTCGCCTATCCAGTTGTATTCCTGTCGATTCGACACATTTTCAAACGGCAATGTCAGAATCGTATCCGCGTCAGCAGTGCCGACTATTGTGAAGGTGAGCGCCAGTAGAACAACCATTCGCAATAAAGAAAACCGACGCGGAGACGCGGAGACACAGAGACACGGAGACACAGAATTATCTCTCTCCGCGTCTCCGTATCCCCGCGTCCCCGTGTCTTTCTTTATCATCCTTTGATTATAGCGAATGTAGTCGATGTTTTCAGTCGTGCGTGTCTCGTTTCTTATAGATACCGCGAACCGTTTTTTCCATATATCGTTCCGGCGCGTCAATGGAGGTGAAGCCAACTCGATTGTAGAGCCAATGCGCGTCCCTGGTAAGCAACGACCATCGGCGCAACCCCTGAAGCTGTGGATGAGCCATAATGGTTTCCATCAACCAGACACCCAGACCTCGTCCTCGATGCGATTCGAGCACAAACACGTCGCCTATATAGGCGTAAGTCGCCAGATCGGTGATGACTCTTGCAAAACCGACCTGTTGTTTGTCTTTGTAGATTCCAAAACAAAGCGAGTTCTCAATCGAGCGTTTGACCACATCCATTGGAATGCCTTCGGCCCAATATGAATGTGTCAGGAAGTCGTGAACTAGATCGATGTTTATCAGGTTACGATCCGTGCTTATTAAATAATCGTCCCATTTCCATTCGTCGGACATTCACAAGTCTCCCAAAATAATTCCGTCTACCGCGTCTGTAATTCTATTCGCGGCCCCAAATTAAGGAATTATCCGGGGAAATACATAGGCCTGCAAAGTGACCTCTATCCCAACCAATGCTGCCAGTACCAGACTGTGAATAAATACGTAACGCAATATGCGTCCTTCCTCTCCCGCCTGTCCTGTCGCCACACCGGCAACGACGATGCTTTGAGCATCAATCATTTTGCCCATCACACCGCCGGAGCTATTCGCCGCGGAAGCCAGCACCGGCGAAATGCCAAGTTGTCTTGCAGTGACTTGCTGCAAATTCCCGAACAGAATATTCGACGAAGTATCGCTGCCCGTTAACGCCACACCCAACCATCCAAGTATGGGAGAGAAGAAGGGAAACAGCGCTCCAGTGCTGGCAAAAGCCAACCCCATCGTAGCGTCCAATCCGCCATAACGCGTCGTGTACCCGAGCGCCAGCATTGCCGCAATCGTCAGCAACGAATGCCGCGTTCGTTTCAGTGTTCCCCAAAAGATCTTCGCCAGTTTCAACGGACTCAACCCCAGTATGGTTCCCGAAATTAATCCTGACAGCAGCAACCCCGTTCCTGTCGCCGATAACCAGTCAAGTCTATAGATGACTTCTTCAGCCTTGGCCACCGACACAACTGGTGGGACGCGGAAGACAGCCTTGTTTAGAACAGGAACAGGATAAAGCTTCGAAAAACTGTTCATCCATGCCTTCACTCCTGTTAAACCCCAGACAAAAACAACCACAGACAAGACAACCCAGGGCCTCCACGCGACCACACCTTCGCGGAATGATACGCGGCGTTCGGTGGTCGTTATTGCTTTAGTTGCGAAAGGTGAAGTCATCAGCGGCGCGATCTGTTCCGGCTGCGGCTGCGCGACCGGTTCTGTTTCATGCGGAAACCGCCAGATCGAACGTGGCTGCCAGAATTGCAACAAGATCAACAGCGAAGCAATAGACACAACAGAGGCGCCGATATCGACCAGTGTCGGTCCGTAGAAATTGCTAATCAAAAACTGAACTATGGCGAAGCTCAACCCTGATACCAGGCACGCGGGCCAGACTTCGCGCACTCCCTTTCGACCGGCCATTGCCCACACAATCCAGAAAGGGATTATCAGCGCGAATAACGGCAATTGCCGACCGACCATCGCACTCAGCGTATTGGCCGGAATTCCAGTTACTTGACCGAGAGTAATCACCGGCGTTCCCAGTGCTCCAAACGCCACCGGCGCGGTGTTCCCGATCAACGACAGTCCAGCAGCAGGCAGAGGCTTGAATCCCAATCCGATCAGCATAGCCGCAGAGATTGCGACAGGGGTGCCGAATCCCGCTGCGCCTTCGATGAATGCTCCGAAGCAAAATGCGATCAGCAGAGCCTGTATGCGGCGGTCGCTGGCTATTCCCGCAATGGTCGACTTAACGACTTCGAATTTTCCGGTAATCAGGGTAATGTCATAAACGAAAATCGCGTTCAGGACAATCCAGCCGATGGGCAATAATCCATATGCAGCCCCGTAAGCAGCGGCAATCGACGCCAGTTTCACGGGCATTCCGAACACAGCGATTGCGATGATCAAAGATGACGCGAGACCGGCCAGGGCAGCGATATGCGCTTTGATGTGAAAGATCCCCAGCATTCCCAGCAGCACGATGACGGGAAGAGCAGCCACCAGCGCGGACAACAACAGACTGTGGAGGGGAAAATAGTTTTGCGACCACTGCATCGGGTTTCTCCTGTGGATGATCTCGACAACGGGAATGGCCGCCAGATTCTAATGTATAAATGCACTTATGACATAACAGAGATTTTAAAGCGGACGCAATCACCGGCGCAGTTCTGGGTTATACTCTGGACCTGGGGGCGAATCTGGCTCGGTTCGCATCCGGGTTCATTAATATTCTTTAAATTCCGGATACATAAATTTCATTTTGGCTCGGAGATAAATGATGAAAAGAGCTCGACTCATCTTCATCCGTTCAACAGTTCTGTTTCTGCTGGTGGTGCTGCTGATGCCGCGCTCAACGGCCGCACAGACTCCACAAAAAGAGACCGTTAGCCCCGCACCTGTTGTTCAAGGTCCTCAGTCACCAAAGCTGTCACCAGGCGCAGAGGAAGTCGCGAAAGTAATCGGCGTGAGATCGTTGCTGACAAAACTCTATAGCTTGCCTCCAGGCGAACGAGGGTTGAACGGCGGCGTGATGAGCCCCGAAGCACTTTCGCTCAGACAGCAAATCACCGAGCAGGTTCTCAGCGCTTCGCTGGAAGTCGACGGCGTGATGGCTGAAATAGATGACGAGCTTTCCGAAATTGCCGAGTTGCGCTCGGCGCTTGAATCACAGCGCGACAAGGTGATGAATATCAATGCAATCGCCAGCATAGTTACGGGCGGCGGACTGGGCGTCGTCAGCACTGCCCTACAGTTCAAAAACAACACACAGAACCTGGGTAATGGCATTGGGGTAGCGGCTGGCGCGGCCTCTGTTGTCTTGTCGGTTCTGGGTCTGCATCAACAGAAGGGCGGCGCCAACTCGCTTTCGATTGCCCCGAACATGCTGGCAAAGATGTTTGATCGCAAAGCCGAATTTCACAGCGAATACCCCGATGAGGTGTGGGTCTACTTAAGCGATATTCCACCGAGTGCAAGCGACAAACAGACCCGAAGACAGGAACTAATTCAACGATGGATCGACCGCGGTCACATTGAAAAACCCGGCACCAAAAAATACGAAAAGAAGATCGACCAAATGACCAGCGGCGCATCGAATAAACAGAAACTCAGTCTCGATGCGCTGGCGGACCGAGCTGCCATGCTTTCTGATGTGCGCACACAAATATCTTTGATGAAGCGCGATATGAGCAAATTGATGCTGGCAATCAGAACTTCGTAAGAATCACTTCGAAAGTCAACGCAGAGGGTGAGCCAGACTCAATGCTCACCCCCTGAAATCTTATTCGGCAAAATTTTTTTTCCTTGGAACTAAGATTTCCTGCCGTTGTCTAATACTTCATCCGTTCCTAATCCAGAATAATAAAAGCGCCGGGTTGTTGCCCCGTCTGGAAATCCTATGGCGCCAGGAGACAAACACATGCTGAAATTGACCTCATTGGTCTTGATCGTTCTGTTGGCCTGCGCGCCATTCACAGCGCAGACCAAATCGTCAAAGCGTCCGATGGTTGCAAAAGTCGAAACCGCTGTTGCCAAACCAACAAAGACTCTTCCGCTGAAACGCCTGGTTCTTTACAGCAATGGCGTTGCTTATTTTGAAAGGCGCGGAACTGTTACCGACAACGCCGAAGTCGAGCTCCCGTTCAAACAATCACAGGTCGATGACGTGTTGAAATCGATGGTTGTGCTTGATTTAGGAAAAGGAAAGATCGGCGCGGTCAGTTACAATTCATCGGCGCCGCCTTCCGCGCGTTTGGACGAGATTCCATTTTCAATCGAATCTGGAACCGAGGACAGCAGCGATAATGCGTCACATGGACTGGCGGGTGTCTTAAGCCAACTACAGGGCGCACGTGTCGCCGTCAACACGGGAATACGGGAAGCAATAGGGTCCATTCTGACGATCGAAAGGCGCAAAATCAAAGATGACCCGAAAGAACCCGAACGATCCGTTGAGCAATTGGTAATCGCTTCGGATTCGGGTGAGCTCTCGAGTTTTGATCTATCCGAAGTGAAGTCTGTACGATTGCTTGATGATGTCGCAAAACACGATATCAAGGAATTTACAGACGCTTCGGCTTCGGCGCGGCGACGCGATGCAAAAACCATTGTCATATCTTCGGACGGAACTGGACCACGAGAAATGGTCGTCAGTTATATCCTCGCGGCTCCGATATGGAAAACCAGTTACCGCGTCGTTCTGGATGATTCAGGCAAACCGTTCTTTCAGGGATGGGCAATAGTCGATAATGTAAGCGATGAAGACTGGCGCGACGTTTCGTTGTCTCTGGTGTCAGGACAGCCGGTTTCTTTTATTCAGCCCATTCAGCAGCCACTTTACAGGTACAGACCTGTTGTTCCGATTCCCGACGACCTGAATCTGGATCCACAGGTCTATGAACCGGCGGTTAGCCGGTCCGGGAAGGGCTATGGGTCAGGTTCGGGAGGTGGAGTAGGTGCTGGCAGCGGGAGCGGTTTCAGCGCTGGCTCTTCGCGCGTGATTGCCCCGCCACCACCGCCTGCTCCCAAGCCTGGCGAGCCAATTACGACCACCAGCGATATTGTAAGCGGAGAGGAATCGGGCATAGAGACCGCCGCGACCGGAAACGAGCTTGGCGCGCTGTTTGAGTATAAGGTTGACCGGCCAATAACGGTGCAGCGCAATCGCTCGGCCTTAATTCCTATT